>PMTP01000182.1:538-11347 GCA_003167305.1 Acidobacteriaceae bacterium | reverse complement strand
CGCACAAAGCGCAGCGATGGACAGAATTACGCAAGCTCTAGACTGCTTCATCTTCTGTTTCCTCCTGGCCCGTTCGAGCCGGACTCCATTCCCTTGGGAGGGTTCTGATTCTGCCCTTACATTTCACAACCTCGTACGCTGTCCTGCTTCAATTCAACCCCTGGAAAGCAAGTTGAGACGTAAGACTCTCCCATGGCAGATGATCGTGGGGGTATGATTTTCTATTTTAGGCAAAGCCAACTCCCTGCACAAGATTACGCTCGCAGGGTTACTTTGGTAATTTTCGCATGAGAAAAACAGTTACGTTGCTCATTTTACAGGGGGTTTTCACGTTACCTTGGCTGGTTTTCCCCTTGCGACTGTCGATTCGCCCGGGTTGGGAAGCAGGGCAACTGTGCGCGCTATCTCTTTCTTTTCTGCTCTCGTGCCTGTGCGCACGTAATCCTGTGCACACGGAAAAGGCCGGTTTGCGAAGAGCAAGCTAGAGGATCGGATAGAAGCTCTCGATCCATCCTTGCAACAGCGCCGGGAAGCAGCCCAGGACCACCACCGCCGCCGCAATCGCCACCAGCACAGCCAGCGTCACCGGATGCGCCTTGATCGGCGTCTCGTCGATGGCGGGCATCACGTAAGCCCGTTTGAGGACTTGCAAGTAGTAGTAAAGTGAGACGGCGCTCATCGCGACGGCCAGAGCCACCAGCGCAAAAGGAACCGGCCCGGCGGAGACGCCCAGCACCGCGGCAAAGAGGTTGAACTTGGCCCAGAAGCCGACCAGCGGCGGAATCCCGGCGAGTGAGAGAAACAGCACCCCCAGCACCGCCGCCAGCAGCGGATTGCGCTTGTGCAAGCCAAGGAATGAGTCGAGCCGGTCGCTGCCCGTAGCCCGCTCGACGACGGCAACCACGCCGAATGCGCCAATGGTGGTCAGGCCGTAGGTGAGGACGTAGTAAAGAACGGCGTTGGCGCTCCGGTTCGACCAGGAATAGAAGGCGAGGCCGAGCAGTATGTAGCCGGCGTGAGCAATGGCTGAGTAAGCGAGCAGTCGGCGGACGCTGGTTTGCGCAAGCGCGGCGAGATTCCCAAGCACCATGGAAGCGACGGAGAGAATCGTCAGGATAAGCGGCCAAGTCGAGCGGAAGCCGAAAACGATGGGCGGGCGCGGGGCTCCTGCTGGAATTACGGTGAAGGTTATGATGCCTGCGGTGTGGAAGCTTTCCAAGAAGTGCAGGGTTAAGGTACTGATGGAGATCAGCAGCGCGAAGCTGGCGACTTTGGAGACGGAGGCGATGAAGGCTGCGGCCGGAGCGGGAGCGCCTTCGTAGGTGTCGGGCGCCCAGAGATGGAAGGGGACGGCGGCGACCTTGAAGCCGAGACCGGCGGCGATCATGACGAGGGCAATCAAGAGCAGGGGAGTTCCGCCGTTGGAGACAGAAAGATAGGTGCCGAGAATAACCCTGGGCAGGCTGGTTGAGCCGCTCATCCCATAGAGATAGCTGAAGCCGAAGAGGAGAAATGAGGCCGACATGCCGCCGAAGAGGTAATACTTGATCGCGGCTTCAGCGCTCTTGCCGGATTGTTTTGCGAAAGCGGTGAGGATATAGAGGCCGAGGCTCAACAGTTCCAGGCCTATGAAAATCACGAGCAGGTCTTGGGCTGATGCGACCAGCAAGCCACCTGAAGCAGCCATCAAGACCACTGCTACAAACTCGCCTACGTGACGTGTGAAATTGGAGTCGATTAAGAGCAACAGTGTGAGGGCAGTCAGCACCAGGATTCCAGACTGCGCAACTGCAACGTATCCCCCCTGTGCAAGAACCAGAGTGCCGTCGAAGCTGTAACCCGCACCAAAGGAGGCTTGCAAGGTACACAGCGCCGCGCCGCAGCCGGACACGCCAAGCAGCGCCGCCACAATTACACGAACCTTGAGCGCCACCTTACGCAAAAAGCCCAGATCGACAATTAGCACTAATAGCGCCGCAACTTCCAGCGCCGTCTCCGGCAGCGTCACGCGGAAAAGGTCTGCGTAGTTCATTGCACCCCTCCCGCGAGCAGAGCCTTCACCGCCGGCTCGATCGCATCAAGCAGTATCTTCGGGTAAAGCCCCACAAACAAACTAACTCCCACTAGCAAGCCGACACCAGTAACTTCAGGCCAAGTGATTGCGGCTAACTCGTGCCCGTGTTCCTGCTCCAGCATGTGCGCGCTGGGCAGCGCATCGCTGAAGAAGGCCTTCTGCAACGCCCGCCAGGTATAAGCCACTCCAACCACAACCCCCACGCCCGCCGCCAGGGTCCACCAGGGCCTGACCATCCACGCTCCCACCAAAACTTGTAACTCGGCAATAAAGCCGGAGAAGCCCGGCATTCCTATCGAAGCCATTCCGGCAATCACAAAGGCCCATGCGGCAAAGGGCAGCCGCTTCGATAAGTGCATGGTTTCCAGTTCCGCTAACTGCCGCGTGTGCGTACGGTCGTAAACGATGCGCCCGACGATGGCGAAGAGCAGTCCGGCGATGATGCCGTGCGAGAACATCTGCATCACCGCACCGGTAACGCCGATCTGATTCAGAGTCATCAGCCCCAGAAGCACAAAACCCATGTGGCTGACGCTGGAGTAGCCGATGACAAATTTGAAGTCGGTTTGCGCCAGCGCAACCAGCGCGCCATAAACAATGCCGATGACCGCCAGCAACGCAAAGACATCGCGCCAGGAACCAATGCCGATAAACGAAAATCCCCACGGGTCGAGGCCGCGCGGGAAGAGTGCAATGCCCACGCGCAGGCAGCCGTACGCGCCCAGTTTCATCACCACGCCGGCCAGCAGCATGGAAGCCGCTGTAGGCGCGGCGACGTGGCCGGTGGGCGCCCAGGTGTGAAAGGGCCACATGCCGGCCAGAATCGCAAAGCCGGTAAAGACCAGCGGAAAGCACCACATCTGAAAACTAACTGGCAGGTTGGCGTGCGCTAACTCAATCAGTCCCGTCGAATGGCTGCCCGCCGTGGTGTAAGCCGCCAGCAGGCCGATCAGCACCATCGCCGAGCCAGCGAAGGAATAGATCGCCAGCTTCATTGCCGCATACTCTCGCCGCGTGGAACCCCAGATGGCGATCAGGAAGTACTTTGGAACGATAGCAATTTCATAGAAGACAAAGAGCAAAAACAGATCGAAGCTGAGAAAAACTCCGTAAACTCCGCCGATCAGTGCCAGGAAAAAGGCAAAAAACTCATTCGTCCTCAGCTCGATATTCCAACTGAATAAAACTCCGGCCACCGCGGCCAGTCCGGTCAGCAGAACCAGCACGCGGCTGATGCCGTCGGCCGCCAACAGGAAGTGAATCCCCATCGATGGCACCCAGGGCAAATCGACAAGCACCGTGCGCCCCTGCCCCATTCCGGCGATAAATCCCTGCACGGTCAGCGCCAGCCCAGCCGCAGCCACAGCCAATGCCAACCAGCGCGCCAAAGCCGGCTTGCCCTTCGGTAGCAGCGCCAGCACCAGCGCTCCGGCAAACGAGAGATAGATCGTCCACGCTAACATCAGAATCTCCAGTGCGCCAAAAGGTTCACGACCGTTGGGTTTACGCTCTCCACAATCAGTTGCGGCAGAAGACCAAGCAGAATCATAAGTCCGATCACGGGGATGAGCGCCATGCGCTCGCTGTGGTGCAGATCAGGAAAGCCGGCGCAGTGCTCCGGCACAGGCCCGGTAAAGACCTTCTGAATCACAGTCAGAATCACTGCCGCCGTCACCAGCAGGCCGAGGATTGAAACCGTCGCCGCCACCCAGGCCAGCGGAAAGGCGCCGCGGAAGATAAGGAACTCACCCACAAAGCCGTTCAGTCCCGGCAATCCCAGCGACGAGAAGAGCGCAATGCACATCAACCCGAAGAGCGCTGGCGCCGGCTTGCCCAGGCCGCCGAATTGGTCGATGCCGCGATGGCCGCCCGTCCGCTGCTGCATCATCGCCACAAACCAGAAGAGCGCCGCCGCAGTTAGTCCGTGATTGAACATCTGCAGGATCACGCCGTTCAGCGCCATGGCCTGACTCGTCTGTGCCGCTGCGCCCGCGGCCGGAACCGCCAGTGCGAAGATGCCCAGCAAGCAATAGCCCAGATGGTTCACCGACATATACGCGAAGATGCGCTTCAGGTCCTTCTGCGCCGCCGCCGCAAAGGCACCCATCACCACCGTGGCCACGGCCAGCACCAGCAGCGGCGTGCGTATTTGCGCGATCTGTGCGCCAAAGAGCGGCAGCGCGATCCGCAGCAGTCCATAGACGCCCATCTTGGACATCGCGCCAGTTAGTAACATCGTCACCGGCGAAGGCGCCTCGGCGTAAGCCGCAGGCAGCCAGGTGTGGAAGGGAATCATCGGCACCTTCACCGCAAACCCTGCGAGCACGCCGATCGCCAGCCATAACATCACTGGCCCCAGATGCTCAGTTACCATCTGCTCTAACTCGCCGGTCGAGGCTAACAGCGTAAGGTGCGGGAAATCCATGCTTCCGGTGGAAAGAAAGACGGCCAGAAACGCCACCAGCAGCGCCATGCTTCCGGCCATCGTGTAGACAAAGAACTGCGTCGCCGCCGGACCGCGTCGCGCTCCGCCCCACAGTTTAATGAGAAAGAAGGCGGGAATCAGACATAACTCCCAAAACAAAAACCAGTGGAAGAAATTCAGTGCGGTGAAAGAGCCGAAGAGGCCCGCTTCCAGCGTCAGCACAAGCGCAAAATAAAGCCCCGGCTGATGATGAACGCGGTTCGCGGCATCCACCGACATCAGCGTGACAATGGCGGAGAGCAATAGCATCAGCGCGCCCAGCCCATCCACGCCCAGGTAGTAGTTAATGCCCAGCGACGGCGCCCAGACGTGCTGCTCGACTAGCCCGTAGCCTCCGTTTGCGGGCAGTTGCGTCCACACCACCAGCGCCAGCGCCAGACTGATTAGCGTCGTAATCAGAGCCACGGCGCGCGCGTGCTTGCCAGACCAGAGTGCAATTGCTGCCCCCACCAGGGGCAGCATGGTCAACAGCGTCAATAGATGGATTCCGCTCATGCTCTGCTGCTCCAGAATAGAATCGCGGCCAGCACAACCACTGCCAGTGCAAGAATTCTCAGATAAGTCTGCACGCGGCCCGTCTGCACCCGCGCCAGCAATCCGCCGCCGACAGCTAACTCATCGCAGCCCTTGTCAAAGCCGCCATCCACAACGTTTGTGTCGAGGAAGCGGTTCAACTGCGCACTTAGGCCAAAGCTCCATGCAACCCCGGCCACCACGCCGCCCCAGACCCGGCGGTCCAGCCAATCCGCAACGCGCGCCCACCAACCATAGAATGCGATCACCGTTACCCCGTAGAACTCATCCACATAGAGCTTGTCGCGCAACGCTGACCAAACAGGCGGAATGATCTCCTCCAGCGCATCCGGCGCGGTCGACTTGGGAGAGCGATCTCCATAGAGCTTCCATCCCAGCCCTAGCCCTAGAAACACTACTAGCGTGGAAGCGCCCATCAGCGTCAACAGTCTCGGCTCNNGCCGGCGTTCCAATCAATCCCAGCGCCATCGCGAAGAAGGCCAGTATCGCCAGCGGGACGGTCATTACAGCCGGGCTCTCATGCGCAGGCTTGCCGCCCCGCCAGTGGCCGCCGAAGACATAAGCCACCTGCCGGGTCATATAAAAGGCCGTCAGTAGCGCGCCAAAGACCAGCATATAGAACGGCGTCTTGGCCACGCTCCAATGAAACGCTGCCTCCAGGATCCCATCTTTGCTCCAGAAGCCGGAGAAGAATATAGGAAAGCCGCACAACGCCAGCATTCCTATCGCATAAGTCAGGAATGTTATCGGCATATCGGATTTCAGTCCGCCCATGCGCCGCACATCCTGCTCCTCGTGGCAGCCGTGAATCACCGAACCCGCGCCCAGGAACAAGAGCGCCTTGAAGAAGGCGTGAGTGATCAGATGAAACATTCCCACCGCGACGCCGCCCATGCCCAGCCCAGCCATCATGTAACCCAGTTGCGAGACTGTTGAGTAAGCCAGAATGCGCTTGATGTCGTTTTGTGCCACGGCGATCAGCGCCGCAAAGACCGCAGTAAATGCGCCCACCCAAGTAACTACTGTCAGTGCTGTCGTCGTCCCGCCGGCCAGCGCGCCAGCCTGCATCAGCGGATAAACTCTTGCAATCAGATAGACACCCGCGGCCACCATTGTCGCCGCGTGAATCAGCGCCGAGACCGGCGTCGGGCCTTCCATCGCATCCGGCAGCCAGACGTGCAAGGGAAACTGCCCGCTCTTGCCCGCCGCGCCAGCAAAAATAAGCAGGCCAATCGCGCCCGCCGCTGAAAGTCCCAGCCCCGCGTGTTGGCTCAGCAAGCCGGCCAGCGCGTCAGTCTCGATGGAACCCGCACCATAGTTGTAGAAGAGCAGCGTCCCCGACTGCGAAAAGAGCCAGACCATTCCCAGCAGAAAAAAGACATCGCCGATGCGCGTAGTCAGGAAGGCCTTCTTTGCCGCCGCTGCCGCCGCGGGCTTTTGGTACCAGAATCCTATCAATAAGTAAGAGGTAAGCCCCACTAACTCCCAGCACATGAATAGCAACAACATCGAATTGGCAATTACGACGCCCAGCATAGCTCCGGCAAAGAGCGACATGAAGCAGAAGAAGCGCGTGAAGTTCTCATCGTCCTTCATGTAGCCGATGGAGTAGATGAAGATNNGAGAGCGGATCGAGCACCCAGCCAAGGTCCACATTTGCCCTGCCTACTTGAATCCATGTGAGGTTGACGACCTCGCGCATTATCTGTCCATGCGACCAACCGGCCAGCACATGAGCAAACGCCACCAGAGAGAGCAGCAATGAAACACTCATCGATCCAATGGCAAGCGAGGCGGAAGTTTTGCGTTTGACCTGCTTCAGCAGCACGGCCACGCCCGCGGCCAGCGTCGGCACGGCAGGAATCAGCCACAGCATCTCCGCGATGGGAGAAGACGTTAACTGCGGAGTGAATGATATTGTCTCTTGCATCAACCTCTCACCCCTTCATCCTGTTCATCTGGTTCAGATCTGTCGTATGCGCGTGGCGATGAATCTGAATCACCAACCCCAGCCCCACTGCAGCCTCCGCCGCCGCCACGGCAATCGAAAAGATGGCAAACATCATCCCCGTCAGCAGCTCCGGATGCGGCCCGTAGCGCCAGAAGGCAATCAGATTCAAGTTAGCCGCGTTCAGCATCAGCTCAATTCCGATCAGCACAAGAATGGCGTTGCGCCGCGTCAGCGCTCCAGCCAGGCCAATCGAGAATAACAAAGCTGCAACCAGCAGATAACTCGCCAGCGGCGTCATTTCTGCCCCTCTTTCTCATGCATGGCCACGATCACCGCGCCAATCATCGCTGCCGTCAGCAGCACCGCCACAATCTCCAGCGGCAAAACGTACCGGCTCACCAGCGCATTGCCAATCTGCAAAACAGTTACCGCCGGCACGGCTGTCTCATGCGGTAAAACAGGAATACTCTGGATCACAGCCCAGCCCAGCACAGCAAAGACTCCCGCAGCAATCACCAACCCCACCAGCCACGTCCCGCTGAAGACACCATCCCTGGGCGTCTCCGAGCCTCGCGTCAGCAGAATCGCAAAGACCACCAGAATGGCAACCGCGCCGATGTATACCAGAATCTGCGCAAAGCCCGCAAACTGCGCGTCCAGATTCAAAAACAGCAGCGCTTGCCCGGCAAAAGCAACAGTGAGCGCTAGCGCGCAGTGCACAGTGTTCTTCAGCAGCATGGCAGCCAGACCGCCAGCAACCGTAAGCGCCGCAAGGATGTAGAAGACAAAACTCATCGGAAGCCGCTCCCATTCTCGGCAGTGGAATCCCACCCTAGCCGTAAAAACAACGACGCGGCGAGGATGGGGCACCCGGTTTCGTTTGGGTGGTTCTCCGCGAATCCTATTGACGATAACTCACTCCGCATAGCGATAACTCCTCGGCCCGATCCTTCCTCGGCGCATCTCACCCCAACCCATTGCTGCGTATGCCCCAATCAGAATCGCTGAACAAATTACCCAGCGCAGCCACCCGTCGCCCATAAATCGCCACAGCGCGGCGACCATCATATTCAGCAGGCACATGGGCAAGACAAACTTCCAGGCAAAGTTCATTAACTGGTCCTGCCTCAGCCGCGGCAAGGTTCCCCGCATCCAGATAAAGACAAAGATCGACAGCATCAGCTTGGAGAAGAACCAGATCCACGACGGAACCCAGGTCAAGAACGAAAACGGCGCGGACCATCCGCCCAGAAAAAGCGTCGTGCCCAGTCCGGAGATGGAAAACATCGCCAGATACTCGCCTAAAAAGAAGAGCGCGAACTTGAAGCCCGAATACTCGGTGTGATAGCCGGCCACTAACTCCGACTCGCCTTCGGGCAGGTCAAACGGCGAGCGGTTGGTCTCCGCGGTGGTCGCGATGGCGTACATCACAAAGCCCGCGCAGCCCCAGGGCGTGAAGATGAACCAGTGCGGCAATCCCCAAGTAAAACCGCTCTGCGCGGCGACGATTTTCGTGAGCGAAAGCGAGCCGGTCATCATCACCACTACCACGCTCGACAGCAGCAGGGGCACCTCGTAACTGATCATCTGCGCCACCGCGCGCATTGCGCCCAGCAGCGAATACTTATTGCGGCTCGACCATCCGGCCATGAAGACCGATAACTCCGTGGACGCGCTCATCGCGAAGTAGAAGAGTAGCCCGGCGTCCATATCAACAAGGACCATGTTACGGCCCATCGGCAGTACCGCGAAGCCCATGAAGACGGCCACCACCAGCAACACCGGCGCAAGAAAATGCACCGCCGCGTCCGCGCTAAGCGGAACAATATCTTCTTTCGTCAGCGACTTGATGCCATCGGCGATTGGCTGCAAAAGGCCGAACGGGCCTACGCGGTTCGGCCCAAGCCGGTTCTGGATGCGGGCCAGCCCTTTGCGCTCGAAGACCGTGGTCAGCGCGAACAACGCCGGAAAGAGGCAGACGATGGCCGCCACACTCAGCAACACGCCAACCAACGGCTGCCAGGCCGCGGGTAGATAGCTCACCAGCCAGTGCCGAAGCAGAACGAAGATCTGGTCCAAAGTCTCGATCATCGTCTACGCTCCCTCTCCAGCGATGGCCGCGGCCTTGGCTGCCGCTGCATCGGCCGCGCTCCTGGCCTTGGCGTCGGCCTTGACCTTCTCCGCCTCCAGCTTTGCATCCACCGCATCCGCTTCAGCGGGATGAATCTGGTGGTAATACTCGTTTGACTTAGCCAGTTGCTGGCGGTCGAGCAGTAACCCACCAAAGCGATCCGTCGTGCTCAACTCAAACTCAGTGTCCATCTTGATCGCTTCAAACGGGCAAACCTCGACGCAGATCTGGCAGCTCATGCACACGGAAATATCAATGTCGAATTTGGCCGGATAAAACTGCGGCTTGCCCAATGCATCCGGCTTCTTGTCCGTACTTTTCTCTATGAAAATGCACTTCGGCGGGCACTCCTTCTCGCATATCTGGCAGGCCACGCAGCGCATCCCGGCCTCCCAATCGGCGCTGCCCCCCGTATTTTTGGAATCATAGACGAGGAAGGGAAAGACGCGCGCCGACTCGAAGGGAGCAATCCGCTGCTCCGGATACTCGATCGTCGTCAGCCGCTCGGTGGAGTAATAGCTGCCGAAGAAATTCTTCGCCGTCTCCGCCAAACCCTTCAGTATGCCCTCGCCCAGCAATGAAACCTCCTGAATCAGCTTCCAGCTACTAGCTTCTAGCCGCTAGCCCTTCCCAGCCTTTATGAGCTTCCACGGTCAACCAATACAGTGTCTACAACCATGTACAGCTAAAAGCTAGTAGCTAGCAGCTAGAAGCTATCTGTCCACTTCCCCCAGCACAATATCCACCGAGCCGAAGATCAGCACCACGTCGGCTACGTCGCTCCCCAAGCACATATCTTCCAGCACTGTCAGGTTAATCAAGCTCGGCGGACGCACCCGGTAGCGATAGGGATTTGGCCCGCCGTTCGAGATCAGATAAAAGCCCAGTTCGCCTTTCGGCGCCTCGATCCGCCCGTAGGCCTCGCCCGGCTTGGGACGGAAGCCGCGAATCTTCGCCGTGGGACTCATTACCGGCCCGCCGGGAATCTCTTTCAGCGCCTGCTGCAAAATCACAATCGACTCGCGCATCTCCAAAAGGCGAATCATAAAGCGGTCGTACACATCCCCGTGATCGCCCAGCGGCACGCGGAAGCTGAAGCGGTTATAAATCCCGTAGCCGTCCACCTTGCGAATGTCATAGTTCACGCCCGAGGCGCGCAGCATCGGCCCGGTCACTCCTGCGTTTACCGCCAGATCGGCACGCAACACGCCCACGCCCTGTGTGCGCGCCATAAGAATTTCATTGGTCGCCAGCAGCCGCTCAAACTCGTCCACAAATCCGGCGAGGCCCGCGACCACCTTGCGCGTCCTGTCCAGCCACGCCGCCGAAGCATCCACGCGGCAGCCGCCAAAGCGCATATAGTTGACCATCATGCGCGCCCCGGTCAGCTCCTCGAAGAGGTCGAGAATCTTCTCGCGCTCGCGGAAGGCGTACATCAGCGGCGTGCCGCTGGCGCCCATCTCCTGAATCAAGAAGCCAATCGACGAGGCGTGGTTCTGGTAGCGCGTCAGCTCGCCCAGAATCACCCGCAGGTACTCGGCGCGCTCGGGAACCTCCTGGCCGGTCAGCTTCTCCACGGCCAGCGCATAGGCCCAGTTGTTGGTGAGCGGGCAGATGTAATCCAGCCGGTCGGT
>PMTP01000182.1:0-452 GCA_003167305.1 Acidobacteriaceae bacterium | reverse complement strand
GCCGCAGCCTGATGCTCAGCCGCTCGCTTCAGCACCTCATCGTGCGCCGTCGGCTCATACTCAAAGTCGTCCGGCTCGCGATAATCCCGCCGCATTGGATGATCCTTGAAGCCCTCCCACATCAGCAGTCGCCGCAGGTCCGGGTGACCGGTAAAGACGATCCCATAGAGGTCGAAGATCTCCCGCTCCTGAAACTCCGCCGACCGCCAAATAGGCGTCAACGAAGGCAACTCCACCTGATCGCTCCGGTTCACCGTACGCATCCGAAGAATCACCGGCCCGTGTTTCTTCTCCACCGAATACAGGTGGTAGACCGCCTCCAGCGAGTTTGGCCAGTCCACGCCAGTCGCATTCGACAGATAATCCAGCTTGAGTTCCGCGTCATCGCGCAAGAACTTCGCCACCGCCAGAGCGCATTCCGGCGCAAGACGCAGCGAATGCTGCCCGCTGGG
>PMTP01000082.1 GCA_003167305.1 Acidobacteriaceae bacterium | reverse complement strand
AAGACCGGCGCGCAGACATAAGTGTTGCGATGAATCTGCCCATAGCGCAGGAAGCGCGCATTTTCGAGGCCGGGAATCAGCCGCAGCACCCGCGCCTGCTCACCAAACTTCAGATGATTCTGGAAGCCGACTAAGTTATAGCTATCAGCGCGCAGATTCTCCTTGCGCAGTTGCACAACGGCCCAGGGCGTCCGTCCGGTGCGCGGATCGCGCAGCCCGACCGGCTTCATCGGACCAAAGCGCAGCGTATCGCGTCCGCGTCGGGCGATAATCTCAATCGGCAGGCAGCCCTCAAAGTACTCCGCCTTCTCCCACTCCTTGGTCTCGGCCGCCTCGGCGGCCAGCAGCGCGTCCAGAAAGCAATCGAACTCCGCGCGGTCCATTGGGCAATTAATGTAATCCGCCGTCCCCTTCTCCCAGCGCGCGGCAAAGTAAACCCGCTCCATATCAATCGAGTCCGCCTCGACAATCGGCGAGATCGAGTCATAGAAAGCCAGATGGCCGGAGCCGGTGATGCGTTCAATCTCCGCGCTCAAAGCGTCGGAAGTTAGCGGCCCGGTCGCCAGAATTGTGAGCGCGTAATCGCTCTTCTCATCCAGCCGCGTCACCTCTTCGCGGATCACACGGATCAGCAGCTCGGCGGCTATCGCCTCGCCTATCCGCCGCGAAAACTCCACGCGATCCACGGCCAGCGCATGGCCGGCCGGCACAGCCGTCTCGTCGGCGATGCGCATCAGCGCCGAACCCGCGCGCCGCATCTCCTGCTTCAGCAGCCAGGGCGCCGTGTTGGGCGATTCGCTCTTGAGCGAGTTGGAGCAGACCAGCTCGCCGAACTCCGTCGTCTGGTGGGCCGGAGTCAACCGCGGCTTGCCGTCCACCACCGTCCGCATCTCATAGAGATCCACCGCGCATCCCAGCCGAGCAGCGGTCAACGCCGCCTCTGGCCCGGCCAGTCCGCCGCCGATCACGCGTATTCTCTTCATTGCTTGTCATCCTCGGCAGCCTGACTCGCCGCGTCGCGTTACGACCAGGAATGAACCGGCTGAGTCATAAAAAACTCTGGGTGCCCACTCTTGCCGCGTACTTGCTGTTGCGGCTAGGGTGGGAATCCTCGAGCCTCATGGCGCGCAAGCGCCGTCCGCTCCACCGCAGGTGGCCAGCCGCCGCAGCGCCTCGCCCGTCACCCGCACATTCCGCCACTCGTCCAGAAACTCGCCGCCCATCGCCCGGTAGAACTCAATCGCCGGCGTATTCCAGTCCAGCACCGCCCACTGCAGCCGCGCACAGCCCTTTTCCACCGCTATCGCCGCCACCCGTTCCAGCAGCAATTTGCCGATCCCCAGCCCGCGCATCTCCGGCTCAACGAATATGTCCTCCAGATAAATCCCCGGACCCACCCAGGTCGAATAATTGAAGAAATAGAGCGCATAGCCCGCCGTCCGGCCGTCGCGCTCGGCGATCAGGCAGGAATAAAAGGGATGGGGGCCGAATCCCTCGCGCTCCAGGCTCGCTTCGGTCGCCGTCACCGCCTCCGGCGCGCGCTCATAGGCGGCCAGAGAGCGAATGAAGTCGAGAATCCGCGGCACATCCGCGCGCACAGCTGGGCGTATCGTCGTTGTCATGCTCTCATGCTAATCCAACCGGGTGTGCTGCTCCACCGTCACCGCCAGCGGAAGATCCGCAGCGAGACGGCAAACGCCACCGCCGCCCACGCCAGCAGAATCGCCACCGGCGCGGCCAACTGACCCATGCTTATCCCTTGCAGCATATTCACGCGCAGCGCATCGATGGCCGCGGTCAGCGGCAGCGCCCGTACCAGCGGCTGAATCGCCGCCGGAAAGCGCGTGGCGGAAAAGAAGATGCCGGAGAGAATCCACATGGGCAGCATCACCAGGTTCATCAGCCCTGACACGGCCTCCATCGTTCTGGCGCGCGAGCTGACCAGCAGCCCTATTGCTGAAAATGACAGCGAAGTCAGCACGCACAGCAACGCCAACTCCCACAGCGAGCCGCGAAAAGGCACGCCGAAGACCAGCCGCGAAAAGCCAAGAAAGACCACAACCTCGATGATCAGCAGCAACAGCCGCGAAAACAGAAACGAGGCCAGAAACTGCCAGCGCGGCATCGGAGAAGCCACCATCCGTTTGAGTAGCTTCTTCTGCCGCGCATCGACGATGGAAAAGCCCAGTCCCCACATCGCCGATCCCATCAGGTTCATCCCCAAGAGGCCCGGCACCACAAAGTCGATGTAGCGCGCGCCCGTCTCGTGCACCAACTGGTCTTCCGCGCGCACCGCCTCATGCCGCCCCGCCGCCGTCTGAATCGCCCGGTCCGCCACGAGCCGCGCCGTCCGCGCATCCGGGTTGGTGTCGTCGAATTTGTACTCGACCCCCTCCGGCCTCTGAATCGCCAGCAGCAGAATGTTGCCCGTGGCCAGCGCGCGCGTCCCCGTCGCCTCGTCCATCGTCGCCGCCGTCAGCCCTTTGTCGCTGGACAGAGCCTGCGTCAGTTGCGCCGTCGTCGCGCCCACCTGCAACACATCCGCCGGCCGGTTGCGAAATGCGATCCCCAGCCCCATCGCCAGCAGAATCGGAAAGAGAAAGGTCCAAAAGATTGCCTCCGGCTCGCGCAAAAACAGCCGGAAGCGCATCGAGGTCAGTTGAAAAAGGGAACTTGTTTCCAGCTTATTCATCGCGCAGCGTCCTCCCCGTCAGGCTCACAAACACATCTTCCAGCGTCGCCGAGTGGGTGCGAAACTCGCTCAATTCCAGCCCCTGTCCGTCGAGCGCGGCAAAGATCGTCGGCACGGCGGTATGCAGCTCGCACACCGAAAGCTGATGCAGGCCCGCATCCACGCGGTGCGACTGCACGCCCGGAATCGCCGTCAGCAGCGCCGCGTTCACCTCGTCCGCCTCGCGCTCCGCCACGGCGAACTCCACCACGTGCTCCGCGCCCAGCGAAGCGATCAGCTGCTGCGTCGTTCCCTGCGCGATCACCCGCCCATGGTCCATGATCGCTACGCGGTCGCAGAGCCGCTCCGCCTCTTCCATGTAGTGCGTAGTCAGAATAATCGTCCGCCCCGACTGCTTCAACTGGTCCACCAGATCCCACAGGTGACGCCGCGCCTGCGGATCAAGCCCGGTCGTCGGCTCATCCAGAAACAGCAGCTCCGGATCGCCGACCAGCGCGCAGGCCATGGCGAGCCGCTGCTTCTGCCCGCCGCTCAGCGTGCCCACGCGCGCACTCCGCTTCTCTTCGAGTTGCGCTCTCTGGATCGACTCGTCCACCGAAATTCCTTTGCGGTAAAAGCTGCGAAAGAGCCGCAGGGTCTCCTCGACAGTCAACTTGTCAGGAAACTGCGTCTCCTGCAATTGCACGCCGATTCGCTGCCGCAGCTCGGNNCCATTCGGTCCCAGCAAGCCGAAGCACTCGCCCCGCGCCACTTCCAGGTCCAGCCCATCCACCGCCGCCACGTCGCCAAAGGCCTTTCGCAGCCCGCGCAGCAGCAGCGACGGAGCGTTCCCGCCGGGGTCGAGCGTTAGCGTTGCGGCATTTCGTGAATCCGTCAAAGTGCATCCCCTCGCCCAAGAATAAGTATAGATACTCACTGCGTAGATTGCGTTTGCCGGCTGCGCGATTGGCGCCGGACGGCGGCAGCTCATGAATGAATGAACGCGCACCGAGGGCGGCTATCGTCGGATACTATTGAATATGCGCGACGAATCAAGATTGACTGCACTTGTGGCGCTGGCGGCAGGCGTTATCGCAATTTCCTGGTCGGCAATTTTTGTTCGCTGGACTCATATGCCCGGTGTTGCGTCCGCGTTTTATCGCGTATTCATTGCCGCTATACTTCTTTGGCTGATCCTGCTGATCAAGAGAGTTCCCGTTGCGCCCCTCACATGAGGGTCCGTTCTGCTGTCAAGTGTTGGAGGCGTTTTCTTCGCGGGAGACGTTGGACTATATAACATTGCTGTGCTTCGCACGGCTGCGGGCAGCGCGACTTTCCTCGCTAACAACGCTCCACTTATTGTTGGCTTGCTCACTTGGCTGATGACACGGAAGCTGCCATCACGGAGATTCTGGACAGCTCTGGTCATAGCCTTTTCGGGCGCATGCCTGATTGTTTCAATGGATTTCAAGCACCTTCAATCCGGATACTTCGCAGATCTGCTGGCTGTCCTGGCCTCCGTTTGCTTCGCATTCTACCTTCTGATTACGGAGCGGGTTCGCGAAGAATTGGATACAGCGATTCTGGCCGCGATGTCCACTACGGCCAGCGCTCTGGCTCTTCTTGCGTTTGCCGCTTGCGCTCATGTCTCGCTGATGGTACCGGCAGCCTCATCTTTTGCCTCATTGATCGGGCTGGGTGTTGTATGTCAGTTAGCCGGATACTATTGCCTGACCTATGCGTTGGGCCATCTTCCCGCGACGGACTCTTCCATTGTTCTGCTCGGCGTTGCGCCGCTCACAGCAGTGAATGCATTAATGATTTTTGACGAGCGAATGACCATACTCCAACTGCTTGGCGGCAGCTTCATCCTCTTGGCGGTGTGGATTGTGAGCAGCGGGTCGGCCACGGACCGTCGAGAACCCAGCAGAGCATGATCGAAACCAATTCAGACGGCGGCTTGAACCACGTTGTGCATCGGTTCGCCGGCAAGGTAGCGGCGCAGTTCATCCGCGGCGGTCTTGACGGAACGGGGCGCGAACTGCGGGCTCGATCCGGCCACGTGCGGCGTGAGCAGCAGGTTAGGATAGCTCCATAGTGGATGGCCTTCCGGCAGCGGCTCGGGATCGGTCACGTCAAGCGCGGCGCGAATACGGCCGGAGTTGAGCGCGGCTACCAATGCGTCTGTATCCACAATCGGCCCGCGCGCGGCATTGACCAGCAGCGCACCCTGCCGCATCAAAGCGAGCTGCCGGCCGCCTATCAGATGATGCGATTCAGCCGTCGAGGGCAGGATCAGAATCACGATTTCCGCTTGCGGCAAGAGGCTGTCGAGTTCGCTGATCGCATGAACTGTGGGCTCGTTGCGCGAGCTGCGAGCCACGCGCACCAGCTTCACATCAAAGGGCGCGAGCATCCGCTCGATCTCTTTGCCAATAGCGCCGTAGCCCACCAGCAGCACTCGCTTGCCGGTAAGCTCTTCGAGCATGACGGGCGGATAGAGGGGCCGCGCATCGCCGGTGATGCGCGCGTACTGCGCACTGGCCTCGAAGCGGCGCTTCCACACTCCCCCGCGCTGCACATCGAGATAAAACGGAAAGTACTTCAGCGTGGCCAGAATCGCGCTCACGGTCCACTCGGCGGTGGAGATGTTATGCGCGCCGCGAGCGTTGCAGATGGTGACGCGCGGCCCGACTGTGCCGGGAATCCATTCAGTGCCCGCCATTAGCGACAACACCAGCCGCACGCCGCGCAGCCGCGGCCAGATGCGCATTGCTTTCGTCGGATAGGGGTCGGGAATCCACACGTCAATCTCGATCTCGTGATCGAGATCATCGGGCAGGGCGATGAGTTCGACTTCCGCGGGGAAATCGCTGAACAACTCCGCCGCCAGAATGGCTGGGTATCCGACTCGCATCATGGGTTCGCGCCTGACTCCCATGCTACACGGAAAGGGGTGTTCTGCGCCGCGAATAATCGGAGCCTTCATTGCAGCCTGCGGAAGAATAGTGAGACGGATCACCGCGCTAACCCGCCGCGATGGGGCATTCTAAGAGTATGAGTTTCTTGCGTCGCGGATTGCACCCATGCGCTTGAAGGTAAACAAGACGGTCTCCCAGCAACAGCTTGCGATCAAGCTGCGCGTGGAAAAAGCGGAGAACCAGGGCTTCTTTACCTGGGAGCGCCGGCGGCTTCTGATTCACGCCGCGAAGACGGCTCTGGCAGCCGCTTTATGCTGGTGGATCGCGATGCGCTTTGGCCTGCCGGACGGCTACTGGGGCGCAATCAGCGCCATTATAGTGCTGCAATCGAACTTCGGCGCCACCATCTCCGCTTCGCGCGACCGCATCTTCGGCACACTGATCGGCACAGTGCTCGGCTTCGCCTTCACACTGGTTGGCACGCTGCCGTGGAACTACATTCTGGCCGTGCTGGCGGCGGTGATTGTCTGCGGATTGCTGGGTTTGCGCGGCAGCTCGCGGCTGGCTGGAGTTACCATCACCATCGTGATGCTGGTGAACACGGGCTCTCATTGGACGCTTGCACTGGACCGCGTGATAGAGGTCTTCCTGGGCATTGTGGTGGCGCTAGCCATCTCCACGCTGGTCTTTCCCGATCGCGCGCGGCTGCGTCTGCGCGACGGCCTGGCCAAGGAGTTTCTGCTGCTGGGCACCTTTTTCGAAGCGATTCTTGAAGGCTTTCGCGGCTCGCCTGCCGAGAATCTGCCAGCGTTGCGCGAAGATGTGCTGGCCGTGCTGCGCAGCAACAACCAACTGCTGGAAGCCGCGCGCAATGAGCCTTCCGGCGGCCCAGGATGGCGCGAGGGACTGGGAATGCTCTCGCAGTTTGGACGCTCGCTCTTCGATGCGCTGATCGCCTTGGAGTTCTCCGCCAAAGACAGCTATGAGGATCGGTATGCGCAGCAGTTGGAGCCAGCGTTGGGACGGCTGGCCATCGACATTCGCGCTGGTTTTCATTACATCGCCGAGTGCACGCACGCCTGGCGCTTTCACATTCCGCCACCGGGACTGCATCTGGAGGAAGACATCGCGCAACTGGAAGCGCGCATGGCCGAGGTGCGGCCCACCGGCTTTCAGTTCACGCAGGCCGAGATTCTACGCGCCTACGCCGTGCAGTTGCACTTAAAACAAATCGCCCAGCTGCTGCGCGCCTCGCGCGTCGAGACCAGCCGCGCTGTCGGCGAAGCACAAAAGTAAGAAGATCAGACTGTCAGCAGCTCCGTGTAGACGGCCATGCCTACCACCGCATCCGCGCCCAGCGCGTCCAGCGCATCGACCTCCTGCTGCGAGCGAATGCCGCCGGCGACGATGAGCTGGCGCTGCGTGAGCTTGCGCAGGCGCGCGGCTACGTCAATGGGAAAGCCTTTCATCAAGCCTTCTCCATCCACGTACGTGTAGAGGAATGCAGCTGAATAAGCCTCCAACTGCGGAATCGCTTCGTCGGGCGTGAGCTCGACCTGCGCCTTCCATCCCTTCACGGCGATGCGGCCGTTTTTCGTATCGATGCCGGCCACCACGCGCTTCGTGCCCACGCTGGCTGCGAGAGCGGCGGCGAACTCTGTGTTGACCGCGCCCTCCGCGGAAAAAAGAGCCGAGCCGATAATCACGCGCTTCGCGCCGGCGTCGAGCACCTGCCGCGCGCGCTCGATGGTGTGAATGCCGCCGCCCGCCTGAACTGGCAGCCGCTTGGCAATCTGTGCAACCAATGCGGAGTTGTCTCCCTGGCGCATCGCCGCGTCCAGGTCGATCAACTGCACCAGTGGAAAGCGCGAGAACTTTTCAATCCAGTATTCGAAATCATCAAATGCGAGGCGCAGTTTTTCGCCCTGCACAAGCTGAACAATTTGTCCGCCCAGCAAATCGATGGATGGAATCAGCATGGAAGCCTCACCGAAACGCCGGCCTTGGCCAGCTCTTCTTTGAGCGAACGCGCGCTCGAAACACCAAAATGAAAGATGCTCGCGGCCAG
>PMTP01000115.1 GCA_003167305.1 Acidobacteriaceae bacterium | reverse complement strand
GGGAGATTACCAGCGACCCGCGCCGGGATCTGCTCTACAAGCCGTCCACGACCTCAGCGACCGAGGCCGCCAAGCGCACCTTGCTGGGGCAGGTTTATCTGGACTGGGGCACATGGGCGGTGGTGCGCGATGTGGGGCCAGTGGCAGCGCCGGGCATGACTCCGCCGCAGTTGCCGCCCAATCGCACCTGGACGACCGTCGAGTTTACCGATCTGCGCTTTGCCTACTCATATTTGGGCGCGGGCAGAAGCCCCAATCGGTCGCCTTTGAGCGGCTGGGTTTACATCGTGGATGGCCGCGACGAGGCGGGCGAGGCGATGAACGAACGGGAGCAGAGGTAATCTCTTCGCGGGCTTTACGGCGGATTCATTCGCGCTCGGCGGCGGGCTGGAGTTTTGATGACAGAGAGAATCCACAGCTTTTACGAAGCGCTCACGGAGGATTACCATCTCATTTTTGAAGATTGGGAGCGCACGATTGAACGCCAGGCCAAGGTTCTGGGTGCTTTGCTGGAGGCGGAAGCCCCTGCGCATCCGCTCAAAATCCTGGATTGCGCCTGTGGAATCGGGACGCAGTCGATTGGATTTGCGGCGATGGGCCACCAGGTTGTGGCTTCGGATTTGAGCCGCAAGGCGGTGAACCGCGCGCAACGCGAAGCGCAAAGCAGGTCGCTGCCGATTTCCTTTCGCGTTTCGGACATGACATCGCTCCGTGAAGTGCCTGAGAGTGGCTTTGATGCGGTCGCGGCAATCGACAATGCGCTGCCGCATCTGAGCGCCGTTCAGCTCAGGCAGGCCGTGATGGCGATGGCGTCGAAGCTCAAGCCACGCGGGATTTTCATCGCCAGCATCCGCGATTACGACCAGATCATGCGGGAGAAGCCCACAGCCCAGCCGCCCGCGTTCCACGGGAGTCAAGCGAGCCGGCGAATCATTCATCAGATATGGGACTGGATTGAGGACGACCGGTATGTGTTGCACCTTTACATCACGACGCACTCCGGCCGGGGATGGAAGACGCGTCACATTGTTTCAGAGTATCGCTGTCTGCTGCGCGGCGAACTCTCCTCCGTCCTGACGGACGCCGGCTTCGCCGAGGTACGCTGGCTGATGCCGGCTGAGAGCGGTTTCTATCAGCCGCTTGTTCTGGCGAGATTGTCCGCGAGCGTCTGATGATGCAGATTCCGGCGGCGCGCCACGGCTCCAAATGAAAAGAATTTTCATCGCATGAATCTTTTCGGTTGACCCAGCGGCGCGCGACCCGCAGAATGAAAGAACGCCGTTGTCCCCACCCGGAGCGTCTTTTTCCTTTGGGGGATGCCGGAATCCTGAAATCTGAGGTGTTCATGCCTGCTTATCTTTTGTTATTGGTTGCCGTGTTGAGCCGTTTGCTGCCCCATGCGGGGTGGATGAACTTTACCGCCGTTGGTGGCGCACTGTTGTACTTTGGCGCGCGGCGTCCGTGGCGGGAGATGCTGGTTCCGCTGGCCGTGCTGGTGGCTACCGACTACTGCCTCACCGTATACAGCTACCATTACGCCTTCGTCTGGCAGAGCTATCTGCCCACCTGGGGCTGGTACGTAATGGCCATGGCGCTGGGGCAGATTCTGCTGCGGAGCCGGACGACGGTGGTTCGCGTCGGCGCGGGCGCGCTGCTGGGGCCGACCTCGTTTTTCCTGATTTCGAACTATGCGGCCTGGGTGAGCGGCTTTGCCTTTCCGTATCCGCACACGCTGGGCGGCTTGGTCGCCTGCTACGCCGCCGCGGTGCCGTTCTATCGCAACGACCTGATTTCGACGGCACTCGTTGCCGGGCTGGCGTTCGGGGTACCGGTGCTGGTGCGGCGATTGAGCGCGGCGCAAACGCAGGCGGCGCTGGCTGGGAAGTAACCTTCCCATTTACACTCCCAGGTCTCAAAATCGAGACCTGGGCCACCCATATTCCAATCGTAGTAAAAAAAGCTTCAGCCTTTCAGCTTGCCGGCGCGCTTCTTGCGCATCCACCACCAGGCAAAGCCCACCACCGCCAGGCCGCCTACGATGGCCACGAGAACCAGTCTGTGGTGTTCGACAAGCCCCACCGCGCCCGGACCCAGCTTGAGCACCAGCAGCGAAAGCACCAGCCAGCGGACCATGCGGCCTGTAAAGACAGCCAGCATGAAAGGGACTATTCTCATTTCGAAGACGCCGGCGGCAAAGACGCAGGCCTTCCAAGGCGTGGGCGGAGGCAGCATCGAGGGAATCATCATGGCCAGGAACTCCTGGCGCTCGAAGCGGGCACGAATCCGCTCGTAGCGTTTGCGGTTGACGCGCTTGAGCAGGAAGAGTTCGCCGCCGGCCCGGCCCAGTCCATAGGGCAACAGGCCGCCAATGGCCGAACCCCCGGCGGCGAGCAAGCAATAGAGCCAGAAGTGGCTCTTGTCGTTCCAGACATAGACGGCCAGAATCGCATCCATGGGGACGGGGATGGTGGACGAGTCCAACAGCGCCCACGCGCCCACGCCCCAAAAGCCCAGCTTGGCCAGCAGAGGCAGGAGCAGGAGATTGCACTTGGCCAAAACACGAATAAATACTGCTTTCAAACCGGGTTCCCTTCCGCCGGATCATCCGTCTTACTATCAGAAACTATTGTACGGGCCGCGGCGGTGGGCAGGATTTTTACCGGGATGAGAGAATAGAAGGAAAGGACTCGAAACGGAGCGGCTGAGCGCGGGTACGCTCCGGCTGGCCTCTTTGGAACGAATGCTCACCGACGAATCGCCCATCGACGTGAACGAGGCCAACGAGCCAGCAGAGACCACTCCCGCTGCGGGCACTCCGGCATTGGGTGAGGCGCCTCGCCCGGCGGAGCCCGCGTCCCCGGTGATTCGCGGTTCGCGCTGGGTGGACTACGACACCCACGAACTGCTGGAGATGATCGGCGACCTGGAGGATGAGCGGCGCTGGGCGCGGCTGCGCGAAGGCGTCTGGATCGCAATCCTCGTTCACGCGCTGCTGCTCTCCGCGTTGACTTGGCTTCCGCAGTACGTCTTCAAAGTGCCGGTGGTGGTCGATTCCAGCAAGGCGATCCAGGAGAACAAGGAATTTACCTATATGGATACGCCGAAATGGCAGCCCAAAGTTGAGGTCAAGCCAGTTCCTGCGCCGCATCCGATGATCGACAAGAAGACATTGGAGGAGATGAACAAGGCCGCACCGCCGCCTGCGCCGGAGCCCGCGCCGCAACCCGCCGCACCGGCTCCCCCGCCGCAGCCCATTCCGCCCAGTCAGCAATCGCAGGTGGAAGCGCCTCGTCCGGCGGCCGTGCCGGCGCGACCCAACTTCGCGATGAACTCGCAGAACCCCGCCGACGCGTTGCGCGACGCGATGAAGGGCGCATCGCGGAACCCCGGCATGGGCGCGGGCAATCTTCCCTCCGACGGCGGCCTCAGAATGCATCCCGGCGCCGGCTCGGGCGGCATTGAGGTGCTCTCCGACACCCAGGGCGTGGACTTCAATGGCTGGCTGCAGCGCTGGCACCGGGAGACGGAACGAACCTGGGATCCGCTGATTCCCGACGAGGTCAACCCGCCGATTCTGAAGTCGGGGATGGTGGCGATCCGCTTCAAAGTTCTGCCCAACGGGCGGCTGATGGACGGCAGCCTGGTGCTGGAGGGCCGCAGCGGCGATGTGGCTCTGGACCGCGCGGCGTGGGGCGCGCTGACCGGCTCGAACTATCCGCCGCTGCCCAGGGACTTCCACGGGCCGTACCTGGAGCTGCGGGCGTTCTTCCTCTATAACATGGAGGAGCAGCGGTAGCGGAGTGAAGCTTAATCGTCTAGGGCATTCGTCAGTCCATCCTTGTCCGTTGCCACCGCGTCTCCCAAGGGCAAGAAGACGGAGATTGCCGTCCCGCAGCCTGCCGCGCGCTGCCAACCCCAGGCGCGCACATCGCCGTGGCGCCGTTCCACCAATTGCGCCACAACCCACAAGCCAAGCCCGGTTCCGGTCTCCGTTTTGGTGGTGAAAAACGGCTCGAAGATGCGCCGCATCGTCGCCCGGCTCATGCCCGCGCCGGTATCGCAAAAGGTCACCCGCATCCCCGGTGTCTGGCCGTCTCGCCAGTCGCGCGAAGGCCGCAGCCGGACCATCAGCCGCCCGCCGCGCGGCATGGCGTCGATCGAATTCGACACCAGGTTGGCGAAGATCTGGTGCGTCTCGCTGGGCATGCACGCGACCCCTGTCTCCCGCTCTGTCCGAACTTCGGCCGCGATCCCAGCGGCCTGCAGCTTGCCGCGAAAGAGCCCGAGCACCGCCGCCACAACCTCCGAGAGCCGGGTGACGGCCGGCGCGCCGGGTTGGCGGTGAAACTGCAGCGTTTGCTGTGTAATTAGCGAGATGCGCATCAGTTCGTCGAGCGCCTAGCTGGCCTGCGACCGCGCGGCTTCGGCGAACTCCACGCGGGAGATCAGGTAAAGCAGGTTGCCCACCGCCTCCAGCGGGTTGTTGATCTCGTGCGCCACCGAGGCCGCCAGCCGTCCGGCAACGGCCAGCTTTTCCGTGCGCAGCATCGCCTCTTCGGTCAGTCTGCGGCGCGTGATGTCGGTGAGCACACCTACCAGGCGCGTCGCCCGGCCGTCGCTGTTGCGCTGGCATTTGGCTTGCGATTCCAGCCAGTGCACCGACCCATCCGGCCACAGCACGCGGTATTGAATCTGATAATCCTTGCCGGTCGCGCGGGTCTCCGCCCAGGCGTTCCTTACGCTCTCTACGTCCTCCGTGTGAACCAATTGCAGCCACGCCTCGGGACCGGATCGATGGAGTCGGCTTCGCGGCCGGCGATCCGGTACATCTGGTCGGAGCGATAGGCTGTGCCTTCCAGCAGATCCCACACCCACAGCCCCATCCCGTTGACCTCAAGCGCGATCTTGAGAAGCTCGTCGCGCTGCTGCAACTCCTCGCTGATGCGGGTGTGCTCCTCTGCCAACTGGCCTTCCGCCTGAGCCAGCATCAGCCGCTGTTGCAGCTCCTGGGTTCGCAGTTGAGTGCGCTGTTGCGCCACCGCCGCATTCCCCAACTGAAAACAATCAGGAACACGAGAAAAAACGTCAGCCGCACGCCTTCTTTCGCTTTCCCGCCTGGAGATACAACTCTGTCCTGGCTAGATACAGATCAATCAGAATGGCCTCGGTCACGGCGCAGTGCACACCGCCCCACATTCCCAGGAACCAGGCGCTCAGAATGACAGCGGGAAATGCCAGCAGCATGGGAAACTCGCGCAACGGCACGATCCAATAGGTCAGCACCGCGGCCAGCAAAGCTGCGCCGCAGCCCAGCAGTGCGCGCACAGCAAAGGGCCATCGTTCCATTTCAGCGGCGGTGGGGATTTTCACGATACTCATCGGCAGGCTGCCCGCTGGGCCGCGGCGTAACGTCGCGGGTACCATGTTCGAATCCGAATTTACGGTAGCTCAACAGTGAGCTAACCGTTGCTGGCGGTGATGGTCTCCAGGCCGTGCCCGTGCGGGCCCAATTCTCTTTGCCGCAGCAGGAAAGCAAAAAGCATCCCCAGCAGGCCCAGAATGGAGAAGATCCACATGCCCATGTGGTAGCCGGCGGGATTCTCTGCGCTGGCATGGCCGTGGTCGTTGGCCCAGCCGATGGCCAGATTGAAGCCGAAAAACCCCATGTTCTGTACCACGGTCATCAGTCCGTAGGCCGTGCCCAGCTTGTTCTGGTCCACGATGTAGGCCACCGAGGGCCAGATCACTGCCGGAACCAGCGAGAAGGCGATGCCCATCATGGCCATCGGCAGATAGAGCGTTGCCTGGGTATGGGTAAAGGCCATCATCAAATAAACGGGAACCAGCAGCACCGAGCCGATCATCATCAGCAGGGCGCGCTTGCCGATCTTGTCGACAAACAACCCGAGCAGCGGCGTTCCGACCATGGTGCTAATGGTTAGATTGCCAATGAGCGTGCCCGCCATCTCGCGGGTCGTGCCGTGCGCATCCATGAAGAATTTGTAGGAGAAGGTTTCAAAGGGAAAGATCGCCGAATAGAAGACCACGCACAGCGCGACGATATACCAGAAAGAAACTCCGAAGTTGAACAAATCGCTGAAGACCACCTTGTCGGTCGGCCCGGCATGAGCCAGTTCATAGCTCTTTTCCGCGTAGACCTCCATTCCCCAGTAAATCAGCGCTCCGATCACGCAAAAGGTGGCAAAGGCCACGGAGATCAACAGCGGCGTGCGCCAACTGGTGTAGGCGAACCTGGCCCAGGTGGGCGACCTCTGCGCCATCAAGGTGCCTGCACGCGCAATCATCAGGTTGATGCCGAAGGCGAAGCTCAGTTCCTTGCCGCGGAACCATTTTGCGATGGCCGTAGTGACAGCGACAATGAGGGATTCAGCGCCGACGCCGAAGATCAGCCGCCCGGTCGCCATCAGCGCAAGATGGCCGGAAAGGACGGTGACGATCGCCCCCAGCAGGCAGGTGGTTCCGAAGAGAAAGATCGCCTTGCGCGCGCCGATGCGGTCGACAAGATAGCCGCCGATCAGCACCATGATCAGATTCGGAAAGCTGTAGATGGCCTGCAGCAGTCCGATATTGGAGTCGGAAAAGCCAAGCTGCTTGGAGAGCAGGTCGGCGACGGGGGCAATGCAGTCGTAGACGTAGTAGTTGCCGAACATGGCCAGGCTGACGAAAACAAGAACTGCCCAGCGGAAGAAGGGCGACGGCGGACGGCGGGACAGGTCAGGCATAAGCGCAATGAACCTCGGCTCGGCGGGGATGTTGGGGCAAATAAGTCGTAACATGTGAAGATAGCAGATTGGAGCTGGCTCTGGCAGGCTGCTCCAAATCCGGCTTGGTCTTCCCGCTCGATTCTAAGACCTGGGAAACCGCGCACGTTCCCTGTTATTCTGGAGGTTCCAGGAAACCTCGGCGGAGGCGTGATTGGGAAGTCGCAAATCTGCCGTCAGGACAATCCTTAGCAGGACATTCTCACAATCGGGCGTATGGGACAAATGAAGAAAATTCACGTTAGAAAAGTCGAGCTCTTCGATACCAGCCTTCGCGACGGAATGCAACAGCCAAACATCGACATCTCCGTGCCGAATGCCGTCAGCCTGCTGGAGCGCATGGCAGCCTTCGGCTTTCGCTACGCCGAAATCGGCTTTGCCGGCGCAAATCAATTTGTAAGTGATTTATCCAGCGCCCTTGATTCGGTCGATACGGGAGCTATGAAACTGGCATTGTTTGGCAGAACGCGAGGCCGCGGCGCCAAGGTGCAGAAATGGCACGATGTGCAATTCATCGTCAGCCGCAGGAAGCGCGTTCCCGTAGCGGTCATTGTCGTCAAATCCAGGCTGCTCGATGTGATGAAGTCCCTGGAGACGACGCCGGAAGAAAACCTGCTGATGGCTTACGAAACCATTGAGTGCCTTCAAGACAGCGGCCTGGAAGTGATCGTGGACCTGGAGCACGCGATGGACGCGGCTTGCGGCCGCCGCGAAAACGGCAACCTGTGCGACGCCGATTTCAGCCGGCGCAGCCTGGATTATTTTCACCAGATGATTGCGCAGTGCGCCCGCCAGCAAGTAAGCCGGATCATTGTTTGCGACACCACCGGCGGCGCCAATCCTGAAGAAGTCTCTCAGGTCATTGGCGGCCTGGCGCAGAGTTATCCCGGAGCTAACTTCGGATTTCATGGCCACACCGATCGCGGCTTTGGGATTGCCAATACTCGAGCCGCCATTCTCGCCGGAGCGGTTCAGGTTCAAGGCACTTTGCTGGGAACTGGCGAACGCTGCGGCAACGTAAATCTGACCACTGTTATCGGCAGCATGCAACTCAGAGGCGAAGCTGAGTTTGTAACTCCAGAATCGCTCGCCGAGCTAACTAACCTCGCGCATTCGGCTTATGAAGCCTTCGGGATTGAAGCGCCGCATGGTGCTCCGATTGTTGGCACGGGAGCATTTGGAACCTGGGCCGGAATGCATGGCAGCAGCGAACGCAAGAACCCCGGCGCTTACCTGTGGTGCGATCCCTCCAAAGTCGGCGCCGTCCCTGTTATCGGAGTGAACGGCCAGTCGGGAAGGGCCAACATCATTCTGCTCTCGAAAGCGATCGGTGTTCCTCTTGACTCCGCGCAGGCTCAGGAGTTCATGGACGCCAACCAGGCAATGATCGAGGGCGACGGTTACACGGCCAGTGAAGTTTCCTTCAAGCTGGCTTGCATGAAAGTGCTGAATACCCTGAAGAATCGCTTCTGCGTGAAAAGTTGGAGAGTAATCGACGAATCCGACGAAACCGGGGACAGATACGTTCAGGCCTCTATGTCCTTATGCCTGGACGACTCCATAGTTACTGTAACTCGAGCCGAGGGCGCCGGGCCAGTGGATGCGCTGACCAAAGCCATGCGGCAGGAATTGGAAAAATGGCACCCGGCCATCGCGCGGATGCACTTAGGCAGATTCAGCGTCACGGCCATTGATGTATCCGCACAGGACACGGCAGCTCACGTTCGCGTCACGGTCAGCTTCCACGCCGATGGCCACGAACCCTGGACCACAGCGGGAGTCAGCAGCGACTTGAACCAGGCGGCGCTGATGGCCATTGTAGACGGCTTCCATTATTGGCTGCAGATAGATCCCGACTAACTCGAAATTGAAACTGTTCCCGCCCGCGCGCGGAAGAAAGGTCCTTCCCCGATGAATAGTTTTGACAGCAAGGCTACACTTGTCTCCGGCAACCGCAGTTATACGATTTACCGCTTGCCGGCTTTAGTGGCGCGCGGCTTCAACCTGAGCCGGCTGCCCTTCAGCCTGAAGATACTGCTGGAGAACCTGCTGCGCCGCGAGGATGGCGTCAACGTGACGGCCGCGGAGATTGAGTTTCTGGCTAACTGGGAGGCCAAGGCCGAGCCGAGCCGGGAGATCGCCTACATGCCCGCGCGGGTGCTGATGCAGGATTTTACCGGCGTGCCCGCGGTGGTCGATCTGGCCGCGATGCGCGACGCGATCAGGACGCTGGGCGGGGATCCGGAGCGGGTGAATCCTTTGGTTCCCGCCGAGTTAGTCATCGACCATTCGGTGCAGGTGGACGAGTATGGAAGCGCCGGAGCGTATGACGCCAACGCGCTGCTCGAATTTGAGCGTAACCGCGAGCGCTATGCGTTTTTGAAGTGGGGGCAGACGGCCTTTCGTAACTTCAGCGCCGTACCGCCGGGGATGGGCATCTGCCACCAGGTGAATCTGGAGTACCTGGCGCGCGTGGTTTTCACGGCGGAGTTAGACGGCGAGTTAGTGGCATATCCTGACACGCTGGTGGGCACAGACTCGCACACCACGATGATCAACGGCCTGGGCGTTCTGGGCTGGGGCGTGGGCGGCATCGAGGCAGAGGCTGCGATGCTTGGCCAGGCTATCTCGATGCTGGTTCCGCAGGTGGTGGGCTTCCGCCTTACTGGCAAACTGCGCGAGGGCGCTACGGCGACTGACTTAGTGCTGACAGTAACTCAGGTGCTGCGCAAGCTGGGCGTGGTCGGCAAGTTTGTGGAGTTCTTTGGACCCGGCGTTGCCGCGCTGCCGCTGGCCGATCGCGCTACGATCAGTAACATGGCTCCCGAGTACGGCGCGACCTGCGGCATCTTCCCGGTGGATGCCGAGACGCTGCGCTACCTGAGACTCACTGGCCGCAGCGAGGAGCAAATAACTCTGGTCGAGGATTATTACAAGGAGCAGGGATTATTCCATACCGCTAACTCGCCGGAGGCTGAGTACACGCAGACTGTGGAGCTGGACCTGGCTATCGTCGAGCCTAGCGTTGCCGGTCCCAAGCGTCCGCAGGACCGCGTGCTACTGAAGGATGCGGCGGTCAGCTTTGCCGGGCAACTGCCTGCACTGCTCTCACCAACTGCCAAACCGCTGGGCACGCGCACTGCGGCTAACTGGGAGCGTGGCGCGGTGACCGAACCTGGAGTTATCGGAACGCATTCCGCCACGACCGTACAAGGCCGTTTTGGCATCGATCCAGACCTGTATCTCGATCATGGCTCGGTGGTGATTGCGGCCATCACCAGTTGCACGAATACCTCGAACCCTTCGGTGATGATGGCAGCTGGAATCCTGGCCAAGAAAGCTGTCGAAAAAGGCCTCACTGTGCCGCCGTGGGTGAAGACTTCGCTGGCGCCGGGTTCGCGGGTGGTTACGGATTACTACGCCAAGGCCGGCTTGCTGCCTTATCTTGAAAAACTGCGCTTCAACGTGGTGGGCTACGGATGCACAACTTGCATCGGTAACTCCGGGCCGCTGCCTACCGATGTTTCCAAGAGCATCGACGAGCATGGATTGGTTGCGGTGAGCGTGCTGAGCGGCAACCGTAATTTTGAGGGGCGGGTGAACGTGGACGTACGAGCTAACTATCTGATGAGTCCGCCGCTGGTAGTGGCCTATGCTTTGGCAGGCAGCATCAGTCATAACTTCGAGACAGATTCTCTGGGCGTGGATCAGGCCGGACAAAAAGTATATTTGAAGGACATTTGGCCTACGCAAGCGGAGGTGGCCGAGGCGATTGAAAAGGGAGTCTCCAGCGAGGGCTTCCGCCACGAGTACGCGACAGTGAGCCTGGGCGACGCCAACTGGCAGGGACTCAAGTTTCCCACCGGCGAGGTCTATCAGTGGGAGCCGGATTCGACTTATATTCGTAAGGCTCCCTACTTTGATGGAATTACCAAGACGCCCGCGCCGGTTACCGAGATACTGGACGCGCGCGTGCTGGCCGTGCTGGGCGATTCGGTAACTACCGATCATATCTCGCCGGCAGGCAGCATCAAAGCCAACGGTCCGGCGGGCAAGTATCTCGCCGAGCATGGAGTGAAGCCGTCGGAGTTCAATAGCTACGGCTCGCGACGCGGCAATCATGAAGTGATGGTTCGCGGCACGTTTGCCAATGTGCGGCTGCGCAACCGGCTCGCTCCGGGCACCGAGGGCGGCGTCACGCGCTTACTGCCCGAAGGCGAGCCGCTGTCGATCTTCGACGCCAGCGTGCGGTACGCGGAGCGCGGTGTGCCGCTAATCATTCTGGCGGGCAAGGAGTATGGGTCAGGATCGTCAAGGGATTGGGCGGCAAAGGGACCGAAGTTACTGGGAGTTAGAGCGGTGATCGCCGAGAGCTTCGAGCGCATTCACCGATCCAACTTAGTAGGTATGGGAATTCTTCCGTTGCAATTCGAGGCGGGCCAGAACGCGGAGTCGCTCGGCCTGACCGGCGAAGAGGTCTACGACTTCCCAGGCCTGACGACGCTGCTCACGGCCAAATTCGCCGACGGCAGCACGCTCAAAGTTAGGGCCACGGCAGCCGGTGGTGGCATGAAGGAGTTCGCCGCCAAAGTCCGCATCGACACGCCACAGGAGATCGAGTACTTCGAGCATGGCGGGATTTTACAGTATGTTCTGCGGCAGTTGGCGGCGAAGTAAGTGGATTCTATATCTTTTCGACAAAAGCGAAGATGGATTTGGTCAACAATTAGCTAGTTATCCCCGCTTTGCGGGATTGCGAGTTAGCGAGTTAGCGGCAGTTTCTGCCAGCCGAAAGTACCGCTTCGCCTTGGATATGTCTTTGAATATCTGCGCCTTGAGCGCCTCCGGCGTCGGCCACTCTCGCTCACCGCGCAAGCGCTGCAGAAACTCCAATTCAATCGGCCTTTGGTCATCCAATTCGATAGGCTCAAAGTCGAGGATGTGCGACTCGACGGCAAAGGAGGCCGCGCCGAAGGTGGGCCGGTTGCCCACGTTGGTGACCGCCTGAAAGCTGCGTCCGCCCAGCGTGAGCCGCGTTACGTAGACCCCGAAGGCGGGGAGCAGGCCGTCGTATGCCGCCAGATTTACCGTGGGCACCAGCAACCGCATGCCGATGCCGCGTCCGCGAGCCTGCGTGGACCGCACCACGAAGGGCCGTCCCAGCATCCAGCGGGCGCGGGTCACGTCGCCTACAGCCACATAATCCCGGATCGCCGAGCTGGAAACCTCTAAGCCGCGCACCCGTACCGGAGGATGCACGTGAACGGCAAAGCCAAACTCCGCGCCAAGTTTCTTGAGTTCGGCCACGCCGGCCTCGGCGCGATGGCCGAAGCGGAAGTTGCCTCCCTCATGGAGGCTGCGAAGGCCCAGAGCGTCCACCAGAATGCCGCGCACAAACTCCGTCGCCGCGAGCGATGCCAGCGCCGCATCGAAGGGCAGCACCACCACAGCGTCAATGCCAGTGAGGGCCAAGAGGCGCAGGCGCTCGTCAATCGGCGTAAGCAGCCGCGGCGCCTGAGCCGGGCGTAGTAACTGCTCCGGGTGGGGGTCGAAGGTGATGGCCACGGCCCGCGCGCGCAGCTCACGTGCTTCGCGAACCACAGCCGAAAGAATCTGCTGGTGGCCCAGATGCACGCCGTCGAAGTTACCGATGGAGGCCACACTGGGGCCAAAGCCCGCCGGAATTTCCGCAACCGAATGAAAGACAAAAATCACATGGCCCTCGGTTATCAATTCGCGGTCCCCAGATTCACGGGCAGGCTAAGGCCGTCGTAAGCCAGCCGAATGCCGTGGGGCAGCGAGTGGTTGGTTTGTTCGTGGCCCAGTTCGTGGGCGATGTGAGTGAGCCAGGTGTGGCGCGCGCCGATGCGCCTGGCCCAACTGACCGCCTGCTCCACGGTGGCGTGGCTGGGGTGCGGCTTGTGGCGCAGCGCGGAGACCACCAGGTGGTCCAGCCCTTCGAGCAGCGCGAAGCTCGATTCGGGAATGGCGCTGACGTCGGTCAGGTAGGCGGCACGGCCAAAGCGAAAGCCGGCAATCTCCATCTCGCCATGCAACAGCGGCACGCGCAGGAAGTCGACGCCGTAAACCGGAGTCCGCTCGGCCAGTGGCCGCAGTTGTACACGGGCGCGGGTGGGATAAGTAGCGCGCGGCGAAAAGGTGTACTCGAAGATGTGCTCCAACACCACGGTGGTCTCCGGCGTGGCGTAGAGCGGAATGGGCGCGCCTTCGCGAAAGACGGTGAAGCTGAGCGGGCGCAGGTCGTCCATGCCCAGGATGTGGTCAGCGTGGGAGTGGGTGTAAAAGACCGCGTCGACGCGGGTGAGGCCGTTGCGCAAAGCCTGCTCACGGAAGTCCGGGCCGGTGTCGATGACCACCACGCGCTCACGCCCGCCCGCCTGCTCGCGCCAGCGCAAGAGCACCGAGGGCCGCAGCCGCCGGTCACGCGGGTCGGCCGAGGTGCAGACCGCGCAGCCGCAGCCCAGCGTGGGAACCCCCATCGAGGTTCCCGTTCCCAGAAATGTGAGCAGTCCATCCATAGGCAACGGTAGTCCCTAGTCTCTGTCTTTAGCGCTTGCCTGGCGGCGGAGGCTGCGGCGGTTGCATGGCCTGCAAGGAGATCATGCTGGTCAGCTCCAGGAAGGCCATCCGCACTTCAAAGAGCACCGTCTGCAGGGTGTTGTTCTCGGCCTCGGTCAGGTTGCCGCGGGTCTTCTCCGCCAGCACGCCCAGCAGGTCGATGGTTGTCCGGGCGCCCAGAATGTCCACCCTGGGACGCTGGCCCTCCTGAGTTCCCGCGCCCATCTGGATCATCGCGGAGACGTAAAACTGCTGGACGAGATGCTCGAAGCTGACCGGCGGCTGCGGGCCCACGGCGGGGTTCTGCGCCCGCACCATCTCTTCCAGCCGCTGCGCCGAGGCGTCGTAGGCCGTCTTCTGTTCGCGGCTCTCCTTGGCAGTGGGCGCGGGAGGCAATTCGCCTTCCGCCGCTGCCTCTGGCTTGGGCTCATTGACCACCAGCCGCGGACCTCCGCCCTTCTCAGGCGGCGGCGATGCCGCTTCAACCGATGCTGCTTCAACCGGAGACTCGGACGGCTGCCGGTTCTCCTGCTCTTCTTCCGCCTTCATTTTGCGGCGGTCAATGACTTCGAACTTCGGCTTATCACTCATGGTTTTCTGCTTTCCTATCTGTCTTGCTGATTGACGAATTCGCTCAGTCCTAACTCCGCTATTCTGCTTCCAGAACCGGCGGCGCGGCCAGAATGCGGGCCGTACCTGTGCCCGTTCCGGCCGTGTAACTGAAGAGTTGATTGCGCGCTTCGGCCTCGCCGCGCATCATGCCCAAGGCGAAGACGCGGCTGCCTGTGTACAACACCAGTTCCGCCGCGCTGGTGATCTGGCCGGCAACCGCCCCGCCCTCCAATGTTAGCGCAGCGCCGGCGGCGGGTACTGCTCCAAACAGCTCCAGCGGACGCAGATGCCGGTGAACCCTGCCGCGCGAGCGGATGCGCTCCACGATCTCCTGGCCCAGGTAGCAGCCCTTGTTAAAGCTGAGTGCCACCTGCGGTGGGGCCAACTGCTCGCTATTCGCTCGCATAGATTTCATCGCCTCTGGAAAAGTCGCCAGCTGCTGCACGGCTTCCTGGGGCAGGTCGCGCTCGGCGATGTCGATACCGTAAGTGGGAATCCCCTCGGTGATGCGAAAGGCCTCCAGCGAGGCCGCTCCCACCGGGTGAGCGCCCGCCTTAACCAGCGCCTGCCAAAGCGCGGGAATCAAGGCCGCGCGCACCCACAGCTCGTAGTGCGGCGCGAGCACGCTGTAGGCCCGCACCACGCGCATGTCAAACCCGTTCCAGGCAGCGCGGGCGCTGGTCAGTGGCTCCTGCGGC
>PMTP01000009.1 GCA_003167305.1 Acidobacteriaceae bacterium | reverse complement strand
CCTTCGGAGATGTAGACTTGCCTGCCTCTCTCGATCTGCGAAAGCAGCGAAGGTGCGTCGTTGGCGTTCATCATTCGATTCAGCACAAAGGCTGCCAAGAGCATGGTTAGGGTCAGAGTCAATTCGCGCTGGCGCTGCCGAATCAAGCTGAGTGGCCAGGCCAGCAGGATGACCGCTCCTGCTGCCAGCACAAAGAGCAGAGGAATATGGCCGAGGTTCTGGCCCATGCCGATGCCCATCGCAGAGCCTGACCAGCCGGCGATGGCGTAGAGCCATCCAGCCTGCCTTCCGCGCTCTACTGTAGAAGTGGCCGGACTGAGCAGCGCAGGATAAGCCACCAGTGCGACCGAGTAGAGCGAGACTCCGATGGGATAGAAGATCGAAGCAAGAGCGACTCGATGCGGATCAAGCAGAAGCAGACACGCGACACCCAGCGAGAGAAATGAAGCAGAGAGAACAATCAAGAGACCTCGGCGGCGAAGTAGCCACACACCTGCCAGCGCGGCCAGAAGATGAAGTGTTCCGTTCGCCCAGAGGTGAGTCGATCCCTCCCATGTGCCGGCCTTCAAATCCTGATTGTTTTGGATAATGAAGAAGGCGGCGGAGTCCAGCCATACGAGAGCTGTGAAGCAGGCAAGCACACGGAAAAACGGAATAGTCAATCGTGACAGAATCTTTGTCTCTTCTGTTGTTCTTGGCGTGGGCAACAAAGTGATGCCGATTCCGAAAAGGCACAGCACACCCGCTGTTGCGGACTGCACTTCAGCCGAGGCCGCAAAAAAATAGGGAAGGTTGCAGATGAAATAGCCAGCACCAGTGCCCAGGCCAACAAGCAGAAGCGGATTGCGGTTGCCCGTCCATAGGCGAAGATGCGTGACGAGTGTGACGGTGAGCAGGCCCAGAGCCGCGCCAATCAAGAACGAGAGAGCAATGCTTGATGCGAGCGTGAGCGGAAGAAGCGCGAGAAAGGCCGCTGCGCCGGAGGCGATGAGTCCCATGCGGAGGCGCAGATTGGGCGAAGGCCAGAGGTTCAGTCGCGGTGCAAGCAAGCTGAAAAGGATTCCGCCGGCAGCCATAGAAGCCATCACGGCAGTCAAGTGCGAACCCGTCACGCCCAGAGTTGCCAGCCGCTTGAGGAAGGCGAACTGCGCGAAGATCAGGAAGTAAACATAGGTGATCGCGACAAGGCTCGCGCCCTGCCATCCGGCGATGCTTCTCTCACCGCGCGACATAAGCCAGCCAGCCTTTGCGAAGACCGATCGCTTGAAAGAGAACGCAGGCTCCGTCGGTGACGGCAACTGTGAACCAGCCCGCTTCCAGCGTGTGCGCCAGAATCTGCGCGAGGACAAAAATCACCACTCCAGCGCGGGTGATGGCCGTCAGCAACCATACAATCTCCAGTTTGCATGGACTTCCCCTGCGCATCATCACGTAGGCGCCATAAAGGCACGACAAGCCGACAGAGAGAACGAATGAGCCGATGAAGGAGATGTACACCAATGCATCGGCGGGCGCGCGCAGACGCATGAGCGCGAGCGTGAACTCCGGCGCTGTGATCAGCAGCGCGCCGGTCATGGTGTCGGAGAGGCCGATCGCTAGTTGATAGCCGATGAGGATGCGACGGTTCATGCAGTCACCTCCAGTGTCGCTTGAATTCGAACGGGTGTGCGAAGCAGTGTTGTCGCGTCGATGAGCCAGTCGACGGACGAAGCAAGCATCACAACTCCAACGACAAGGCGAAGGATGTAGATGACATTGCGCGCCGCTCCGGGAAGGATGGTGAATGTAGGATCGAAGCCCTCACGCCAACCAGCTGCCATCATCAGCATGACGTACACAACAACGGCAAGATTCCATCCATAGAAGGAGCGCGTGCCATTGAATATCCAGCCATCCTCGCCAAGCAGTTGAACCAGAACGAAGATCAGCAGGCTCGATGTAAAGCCGGCCATGGCCAGCAGCGAGTGGCTGACAAGACCGTCGGTGAATTTGAAATGGTCGAGAATGCTGGGAAGAAAGAAGATCCAACCGGTGAGAACAAGGGCCGACCACCACCACAAGAATGCGATGCGCCAGCGGCGTGTGTTCTCGTTCCACGCGAAGGCCGCATAGTAGGCGGGCGTGAGCGGAATCCAAACGAGGAGGCTGCCCAGCGAGAGGAATTGCGCGGAGAGATGATGGCTGATGTCGCCGCGGCCGAGTGCAAAACAAAGAACAAACTCAGCTGCCATGATTGCCCAGGCCGTTGCAATGATCCGCGCACGGCCCGCTTTGCGCTGTGTGAGTCCAAAGGGAAGCATAAGCAGTATCGCAACGATCATCAGCGAGGATTCGAGTTGGCTCGCGCCGGTGGGGCCGCCGGTGTCGGGATTGATGGCGGGATAATAATTTGGGCTGGATGCAAAGAACATTACGAATGGAACAAGCAGCAACAAAATAAGACCAAAGATTTTTGTGCTGCGAGCGGCAATGCTCCCGGTCTTCCACCCACGGATCAATGCAATGGCGAGCAGCAGCCAGAGGGCAAGCATCGCGAGCGGAAAAATAACACGCGCGTAGCCGGACCAATCGAGAAAGAGCTTGCCGCTGGAGTGGCC
>PMTP01000136.1:7233-8881 GCA_003167305.1 Acidobacteriaceae bacterium | reverse complement strand
GGAAAACCGTGGTAGCCCTTGAAGGCCGGCTTGGCGCCCAACTCTTTGGTGCGCGCCTCGGCTGCCTTTTCCAGATCGAGAGTCGTTGCGCCCGGCTTGACGAGTCCCCGCACAAACTCGAGAACCTCGCGGACCACTTGGCCCGCACGGCGCATCTTCTCGATCTCCTTGGACGACTTCAGTACAACTGCCACTAACCCAGCTTTCAGCGCAACTAGCTTCTCAACCGCTCGACGGCGGCAACAATGCCGACCGCGATCTCCGCGATCGGCCGGTCTCCATCCACTTCAGCAAAGCGACCCAGAGCCCGGTAATGCTCGACCACCGGCGCGGTCAAGGCCTCGTAGGCGCGCATGCGCTCCTCGAAGACCTTTTCCGTGTCGTCGGCTCGCTGGGCCAGCGCGGCACCGTCCACATCGCAAAAGCCTTCCTTCGCGGGAGGCTTGCCGTAGAGGTTATAAATGCTCTGGCAGACAGGACAATTCCTGCGCCCGGTGATACGGCGCAAGAGTTGATTATAGTCCACCTTGATACTGACGGCAACCAGCGGTAGCGCGCCGCCGAGCGCGGCCAGACGCTCATCCAGCCACTTCGCCTGCACCAGTGTGCGCGGAAAGCCGTCCAGAATGTAACCGTTAGCCGTGTCGGCCTGCTGAAGGCGCACCGCAACCATCTCATTGACCAATGTGTCGGGAACCAGCTCGCCGCGNNACCTTGATCAGTTCCTTGGCCTGAGTACCCTTGCCCACCCCCGGCGCGCCCAACAAAAGAATGGGGCCGGGAGTGGTCTTGCGAACCTCTTCCCGACCCGGAGTTACTGTGAAAATAGAAGAAGACATTACCAGGTTTTCCTTCCGCGAATGCGACCGGAACGCGGGGAAAAGCCGTCATAGTGGCGCATGATCAGCTGCGATTCGATCTGGTTGACGGTATCCATGGCCACACCCACAACAATCAGCAGCGAGGTGCCACCAAAGTAGAAATTGACGCCCAGCCCGTGCGTGGTCCAGGCCGGAAGGCTCTCGAAGACCTTGCCGATGAGCCAAATCTTGTCGAAGCGAATGCCGGAGATCAGGAAGGTAGGCACCAGCGAAATGATGATCAGGTAGATGGCGCCGACCAGCGTGATGCGCGTCAGGATGTCGTTAATAAAATCAGATGTGCGCTTGCCGGGACGGATTCCCGGTATGAACGAGCCCGACTTGCGGAAGTTGTCGGCAATGTCGTCCGGCTTCATCACGATGGAGATGTAGAAGTAGGCGAAGAAGATGATTGCGAAGATATACACAAGTTCGTACACCGGATAACCAGGGGTCAGCGCATCGAAGATGGGCAGCCAGAAGCGGCTGCTCTGCACAAATTCCGCCTGCCGGAGCAGCATCGGCGCCGAGAGGATGGAGGCGGCGAAGATGACCGGCATGACGCCGCCGGAGTTGACCTTGAGCGGCAGATGGCTGGATTGGCCGCCCATCATGCGCCGGCCGACGATACGCCGCGCGCTCTGGATGGGGATGCGCCGCTCACTGCGCTCCACGAAGACGATGAAGGCCACCACAGCGAACATGAACGCAACCAGCAGAAGAATCGCGACGATGGTGAACGAACCCCACTGGTTGGTCTGCACCTTCTGGTACAACTCGAAGACGCC
>PMTP01000136.1:0-7171 GCA_003167305.1 Acidobacteriaceae bacterium | reverse complement strand
GTGATCTTGCGCCGCCCCAGCTCGCCTTCCTTCTGGATGCGCGCCAGCGGCTCATAGACCACGGTGAGCAACTGGAAGATGATCGAAGCCGTGATGTAGGGCATGATGCCCAGGGCGAAGACCGTCATGCGGCGCAGATTGCCGCCGCCAAAGAGGTTCATCAGGCCGAGAGCGGAACCGCCTTGCTGGTCGAACATCCGCTCCAGCATGTGGGTGTCAACGCCGGGCGTGGGAATCCATGCGCCCAGGCGGTAGACAGCCAGAATGCCGAGCATGAAGAGTACCCGCTTGCGCAGGTCGGGAATCCGGAAGATATTGGCGAACTTCTCAAACATTTCAGCCATTGTTGTTTATCCGCTTCAGGGCGTTTTCCGCCGCTTGAATCTGAATCTTTGCCACTGACCATCTTACCTGTTCAGAGCTTTGCGTGTCCTATCCAGTTCTGCTGGGTGCCCCAGGTCTCGATTCTGAGACCTGGGAGACCATAAACCCTGGGTACCTCACCCTCGCCGCGTCTTTGTTTTTGCGGCTAGGGTGGGAAACCACAAACCTAAGCCGCCCGGTGCCCCATCCTTTCGCGTCATTTGCGAAAGGGCGGAAAACTACAAACTCAAATCCGGGTGCCCAGGTTCCCTATCTTGACGCTTTGGCCACCAATTTCCCCTTAGGTGCCACCGGAGCATCGCCGCCCAGAACTACGGCCTTGCCGCCGGCTTTTTCGATCTTCTCGACAGCCGACTTGGAAAACTTGTGCGCATGAATGGTGAGCGCCGAGGTCAGCTCGCCGGAGCCGAGAATCTTGATGAGAGCCTTTTTGCTCGAAGCCAAACCGAGCTTCTTGTAGTCTTCCGGGCCTATCGCGGTGAGGTTATGGCCTTCAAGGTGCTCGACGAGCCGGTCGAGATTGACCACCGTGTACTCGGTACGGAAGATGTTGGTAAAGCCGCGCTTGGGCAGACGGCGGTGAAGCGGCATCTGGCCGCCCTCAAAGCCGCGCATCAGGCTGGTGCCAGTGCGGGAACCCTGGCCCTTGTGGCCGCGGGTTGAGGTCTTGCCCATGCCGGAGCCCATACCGCGACCGACACGCTTGCTCCCGGTGTTGGCTTTCCGCGGAGCGCGTAAATTCGATAGATTTCTCGTTGCCATGATTTCCTCGCTGTAGCGCCGGCGAGGGTTGATCCCTGCCGACTCGCGTAAATGCAGTTCTCAGTCAACAGTTCTCAGTTAACAGTTCTCAGTTAAAAACTGCCCGGACTGAGAACTGACAACTGACTACTGAGAACTAATTCTCCAGAATCCTGACCAGGTGCGGAATGGCCTTGACCATGCCGCGGGTGGATTCCGTGTCGACGCGCTCGACGATCTGGTTGAGGCGCGTGAAGCCCAGGCCCTTGACCACCAGCCGGTGCTTGAAGGGTGTGGAGTTCTTCGAGCGGTAGTACTGAATGCGAATCATCTTGGTTTCAGCCATGGCTTAGAGCTCCTCCACGGACTTGCCGCGCATGTTGGCTACTTCGGCCCGGTCGCGCAACTGCACCAAGGCATTAAATGTAGCCTTGACGACGTTGTGGGGGTTGGGCGAACCGAGGCTCTTGGTGAGTACATTCTGCACACCAACCGAGGTCATCACCGCGCGCACCGCGCCGCCGGCGATGACGCCGGTGCCTTCGGGGGCCGGCTTCAGCAACACCTGCCCGGCGCCGTAACGGCCCAGTACCAGATGCGGAATCGAAGTATCTGTCAGGTTTACCCGGACCAGGTTCTTCTTGGCCGCTTCAATCCCCTTGCGAATCGCCTGGGGAACTTCCTTGGCCTTGCCTGAACCGTGGCCTACCACGCCCGCTGAGGGGTCGCCCACCACAACCAGCGCGGCAAAGGACATATTCTTTCCGCCCTTGACTACCTTGGTCACGCGATTGATGGAGACCACCTGATCCTTCAGGTTGTACTGGTTGGCATCGAGTTTCTTCTTCAAGATCGTCATTGCTCTCTCGTCTCTTCGTTAGCTGTCAGCTATCAGCTTTCAGCTATCAGCTCTCAGTGATCAGTTCTCAGTGACCAACACATCGGTATTTGCAACCAATAAGCTGACGGCTGTCTTACTAGAACTCCAACCCTGCCGCGCGGGCCGCATCGGCCAGCGCCTTGACGCGCCCGTGATAGAGGTAGCCGCCGCGATCGAAGACCACCTTCTTGATGCCCTGTTGGACTGCCAGCTCGGCCACAGCCTTGCCGATCTCTTTGGCCGCCGCCACATTGCCGCCGGTCTTCATTTTGATCGACGAGGCCGAAACCAGCGTCTCGCCCTTCTGGTCGTCGATGACCTGCGCGTAGATGTGGTTGAGCGAGCGGTAGACGTTTAGCCGCGGCCGCTCCCCGGTGCCGGCGAGCTTGCGGCGAATGCGCTGGTGAATGCGCTGGCGGATGGCGTTTCTCTTGGTCTGCGTGATCATGGTCTCTCGTTCCTATCAGCGGAGCCGCCCTGCGGCCCCGTTCGGTTGATGTTAGCGGAGTTAGGAAGTAACCGGAGTTCGCGTTTTGCTAGTCCCTAGTCCCTAATCCCTAGTCCCTATTTCGCGCCCGTCTTGCCGGCCTTCTTCTTCAGCTTCTCGTCGCTGTAGCGCACGCCTTTGTTCTTGTATGGGTCGGGCTTGCGCAGCGAACGCATATCGGCCGCCACCTGACCCACCTTCTGCCGGTCGATGCCGGTGATGGTCAGATGAAGCTGCTTAGGATCGATGGCCACTTCAATGCCCGAGGGCAGCGGAACCTCAATCTGATGCGAATAGCCGAGGGTGAAGACGACCGTGCCCTTGCCCTTCAATTCGGCGCGGTAGCCGATCCCGACGATGTCCAATTCCTTCTTCCAGCCCGTGGTCACGCCCACAACCGCGTTGGATACCAGCGAGCGCGTCAGCCCGTGCATCGCGGCCTGGCTGTCGTTCTCGCGATTGACGTGCAGTATGCCGTCCTTGGTTTCGAGCGTTATGCCGGGCGCAATCAGCGCCGAGACCTTGCCCTTGGGGCCCTCGACCATGACCGTGTTGCCCTCAACCTTGTACTTGACGCCCGCGGGCAGCGGAATGAGCTTCTTTCCTATACGCGACATCGAATGAACCCTTCATCTGGCTTGCGAGTCCCGAAGAACAGCTTTCGGCTTTTAGCTATCAGCCTTCAGCTTGCTTGTTCCATCGTTCCACTGCAGCCCGTAACAGCTTTCAGCTATCAGCCGTCAGCTTTTAGTAAGCCGCTTCCCGCCAAGGCCGTAAGCTAATAGCTGACGGCTGAAAGCTGAGAGCTGCTTTTACCACACTTCACACAAAAGTTCTCCGCCCACGCCTTCGCGACGCGCCTGACGGCCGGTCATCACGCCCTTGGGCGTGGTCATGATCGAGATGCCGAGGCCGCCCTGGACGCGCTTGATCTCGTCGTGGCTGATGTAGACGCGGCAGCCAGGGCGCGAGATGCGCGCCAAGTCGCGGATGGCCGCTTCTTGTCCGCCGTACTTCAGGTAGACGCGGAGGACGAGCTTGCCTTCCTCTTCCTGGGTCTTGTAATTCGAGATGTAGCCCTCCTCCTTGAGGATGCGGGCAATCTCGGTCTTCAGCTTGGAAGCCGGTACATCCAGCTTCTGGTGACGTGCCCGGATTGCATTCCGGATGCGCGCCAGAAAATCGGCTACTGGGTCGGTCAGACTCATTCCTTCTCCTTCATTCCCCGTTCGTCCGCCTGCTGCCGGAAACCAGCGGGAATGCCTACTACAGTTATCAGTTGTCAGTTCTCAGTTGTCAGCCAACGGCTTTTCGATTTTTCTTAGCCGCCTGTCAGCTCGTTCGCAAATACTGACAACTGAAAACTGTGAACTGAGAACTTACTCGCTACCAGCTCGACTTGACGACGCCGGGTATCTCTCCCTTGAGCGCCAGCGCGCGGAAACACAAGCGGCAGACGCCGAACTTGCGCAGGAACCCGCGCGGACGCCCGCAAAGCTGGCAGCGATTGTGCTTGCGGCAGCTGAACTTCGGCTTCCGCGCGTCTTTCACCCTTTTTGCAGTGGTTGCCATATTCCTCTTATCCCCTTACGCGCCCTGCCGGAAGGGCATGCCGAAGGCCCGCAGCAGCGCCCTCGCCTGGTTGTCGTCCTTGGCCGTGGTCACGATGGTGATGTTCATGCCTTTCATCTTCTCCACTTTTGAGTAATCGATTTCCGGGAAGATCAACTGGTCGCGCAGGCCGAGCGTGTAGTTGCCACGCCCGTCGAAACTTTTTGTCGAAACGCCGCGGAAGTCCCTCACCCGCGGCAGCGCTGTCGAGATCAGCCGGTCCAGGAACTCGTAGGCCTTCTCGTTGCGCAGCGTGACCATGGCGCCAATCGACATACCCGCCCTCACCTTGAAGGCCGCAATCGACTTCTTTGCCTTGGTGGTCACCGGCTTCTGCCCGACAATCGCCGTCAGATCGGCCACCAGCGGATCCAACAGCTTGGTATTCTGCGTGGCCTCGCCCAGCCCCATGTTGACGACGATCTTATCCAACTCCGGCACCGCCATGGGATTCTCAAGCCCCAGCTCCTTTTGCAGAGCCTGCTTGATCTCCTTGTGATACTTCTCTTTCAGCCTTGCCGCCATGATGCTTTGCTCTCTTTCTTCCGGCTCCCGGAGTGGCTCGCTGGCCGTTTACCGTTACGGAAATAGCTACTAGCCACTAGCTTCTAGCCACTAGCTCCTGACTTGTAACTTCTAGCCTTATCAATCCAGTCGGACTACCCAACAAACAAGCTAGAGGCTAGAAGCTTTTACTTCTTCGTCAGCATCGTCTGGCCGCACTTCTTGCAAATGCGCACCTTGACGTCGCCTTCCATCTTCGATCCCACCTTCGCGGGGCCGCAGTTGGGGCAGATCAGCACGAGATTGGAGACGTCAATGGGCGATTCCTGCTCGGCGATGCCGCCCTTCGTCCGTTTTCCCTGCTTGCCCGAAACCGTTTTCTTGACCACGCGCACATGCTCAACCAGCACCGTGCCCTCGTCGGGGAAGACGCGCAGCACGCGTCCCGTCTTGCCCCGGTCCGAGCCCCTGAGGACCTTGACCGTATCGTTGCGATGAATATTCAAACTTGGCATCTTCTCTCCAAAAAACAGCTACCAGCTTCTAAACGACCTCGGGGGCCAGCGAAACGATCTTCAAAAACTTCTTTTCGCGCAGTTCGCGGGCCACCGGCCCGAAGACGCGCGTGCCCACCGGCTCGTGCGCATCGTCGATCACCACCGCCGCGTTTTCATCGAAGCGGATATAGGTGCCGTCGCGCCGGCGATGCTCCTTGCGGGTGCGGACGATGACCGCCTTCACCACTTTGCCCTTCTTGATGGTGCCGTCGGGCGAGGATTCCTTGACCGCGGCGGTTACGATGTCACCTAGGCCGGCCTTCTTGCCCAGTCCGCCGCCCAGCGGCAGAATCACTTGCAGCTTGCGCGCGCCGGAGTTGTCGGCCACCGCGAGCATGGTCCTCATTTGCACAGCCATGGGTTCTTCTCCTCAACCAGCTTCTAGCTTCTAGCCACTAGCTCTTACTTTTCACTCATCCTTCTCAGCCCGACTTACCAGCAAAATGGCTAGAAGCTAGAGGCTAGAAGCTAAAGGCTTGCTAGTTGGCAGCCTTGACTTCGGTCCGGACCGCGGCGTCCTCGATCTGGCCGAGGGCCGAGCGCCGGACAATCTCTTCCAGAGCCCACCGCTTCAGTTTGCTCAGCGGCCGGGTCTCACGAATGCGCACCACATCGCCCATCCGCGCTGAACTCAACTCGTCGTGGGCATAAAACTTCTTCGTGGAGCGCACAATCCTCTTGTACTTGGGATGGGCCTTGCGCATCTCGACCTCGACCACGATGGTCTTCTGCATCTTGGTCGAAACCACCTGCCCAACCTTCTCGTTGCGCCGCGCGCCTGCGGTTGCCGGCGCTTGTACTGCCTCTTGAGTCGCCGTCATCTAGAGGGCTCCCTTCTTGGCTTCCGCCGGTCCATCGGTCGCCGCGCCGCGAATGCCCAGTGCGCGTTCCCTGGCCACGGTCTTGATCTGCGCGATCTCCTTGCGTAGCAGTTGGAGCTTCCGCACGCCTTCATTTGGTTGCAGCGCGACCTGAAAGCGCAGCCGGAAGAGCTGCTCGGCGGCAGTCTTCTCCTGGTGCGCCAGTTCTTCGTCGCTCAAATTGCGAATCTTTTCCAGTTCCATCTCTGTTTCTCTCTCTGTCTTCTCGAATCCTTTTCGGGATACGCAACGCATCAATCTTCAAAAAACCTGGGTGCCATATCCATTCCGCGTTCTTCGCGGAATGGGTGGGAGACCATATTACTTGGCCGCGGCTTCCGGTTTCACGGCGCCCGGCCGCATGACGAACTTGGTCTTGAGCGGCAGCTTGTTCGAGGCCAGACGCATGGCTTCCTGCGCAGTCACCGGGTCCACACCTTCCATCTCGAAAAGAATCTTGCCCGGCCGCACCACCGCTACCCAATGGTCCAGCGAGCCTTTGCCCGAGCCCATGCGGACTTCGGCCGGCTTCTTGGTGATCGGCTTATCCGGGAAGAGGCGCAGCCAAATCTTGCCGCCGCGCTTGATGAAGCGAGTCATCGCGATTCGGCTGGCTTCGATCTGCCGGTCGGTAATGTAGCCGCACTCCATGACGCGCAAACCATACTCACCGAAGGAAATGGTAGACCCGCGCCAGGCCTTGCCGCGGCGCTTGCCCTTCTGCTGCTTGCGAAACTTCACCTTCTTTGGCATCAACATAGCGAAAACCTCGAAAATCAGCTACTAGCCGCTAGCTTCTAGCTACTAGCTCGCTTTTCAAACTCCAGCTTCAATCTCTTCCCATCGCCGTTAGCTAAAAGCTAGAAGCTAGAAGCTGCTCTTAGAACACCGACGTGCCTACCGCTGCCGGCTGACGGCGCTTTGCCTCATAAATGTCGCCGCGATAGATCCAGGTCTTGACGCCGATTACGCCGTAGGTGGTGTTGGCCTCGGTGAAACCATAGTCGATGTCGGCGCGCAGCGTATGCAGCGGCAAACGGCCCTGCAAATACCACTCCGAGCGGGCGATTTCATTGCCGTTCAGGCGCCCCGAGACCCTGACCTTGATTCCCTTGCAGCCGAAGCGCAGCGCCGAATCCACACTTTT
>PMTP01000204.1 GCA_003167305.1 Acidobacteriaceae bacterium | reverse complement strand
GATCTGCGACAAGTGCGGCGTGGAAGTGACGGTGAGCAAGGTGCGCCGCGAGCGGATGGGCCACATTGAGCTGGCCTCGCCGTGCTCGCACGTGTGGTTCTTCAAGGGGCTGCCTTCGCGCATCGGCCACCTGCTGGACATCTCCTTGCGTGATCTGGAAGCCATTCTTTACTTCGAGTCATACGTTGTGGTCGATCCGGGCGATTCGCCGGCGAAGGAACGCGAGATCATCAAGGACGAGACCAAGTACCGCGAGCTGGATGCGCAGTTCCGACCCTCGGGCTTCAAGGCGATGATGGGCGCCGAGGCCATCAAGGAGCTGCTCAAGCGCGTGCAGATCGACGAACTGGGCATTGAGCTGCGCGAAAGAATGAAGACGGAGACTTCGGCGCAGAAGAAGCTGAAGTATGCCAAGCGGCTGAAAGTCGTCGAGGCCTTCCGCAAGAGCGATAACAAGCCGCATTGGATGATTCTGGACGTACTGCCGGTGATTCCTCCCGAGCTGCGCCCGCTGGTGCCGCTGGATGGCGGACGCTTTGCCACTTCGGATTTGAACGACCTTTATCGCCGTGTGATCAATCGCAATAACCGCTTGAAGAAGCTGATGGACCTGCACGCACCCGAGGTGATTGTGCGCAACGAGAAGCGCATGTTGCAGGAGGCGGTGGACGCGCTGTTTGACAACGGCCGCCGCGGCCGTGTGCTTCGCGGCGCCAACAATCGCCCGCTGAAGTCGCTGAGCGATACATTGAAGGGCAAGCAGGGCCGCTTCAGGCAGAATTTGCTGGGCAAGCGCGTGGATTATTCGGGCCGCTCGGTGATCGTGGTGGGGCCGGAGTTGAAATTGCACCAGTGCGGATTGCCCAAGAAGATGGCGCTCGAACTCTTCAAGCCGTTCATCTATCATCGCCTGGAACAGACGGGCCACTGCACCACTATCAAGCAAGCGAAAGAAATGGTGGAGATGCAGGAGCCGGTGGTGTGGGACATTCTGGAAGAGGTCATCAAGGACCATCCGGTGCTGTTGAACCGCGCGCCCACGCTGCATCGCCTGGGCATTCAGGCCTTTGAGCCGGTGCTGGTGGAAGGCAAGGCGATCAAGATTCACCCGCTGGTCTGCACGGCCTTCAACGCCGACTTCGACGGCGACCAGATGGCGGTTCACATTCCACTCTCTCCGGAGGCGCAGATTGAGGCCAGCGTCTTGATGCTGGCGTCCCATAACATTTTGTCGCCGGCCTCGGGCCAGCCGATTACGGTGCCCTCGCAGGACATGGTGCTGGGCCTCTACTACCTGACCAAGGCCAAGAAGAACGCCAAGGGCGAGGGGCGCGTATTCGCCAACACGGAAGAAATACTGATGGCTCTCGAAGCCAAGGAAGTGGAGACGCTATCGCCGATCCGGCTGCGCTACACGGGCCCGGTGCTGGATCTGACCACGGCATACGATGACCAGGACCTGACGCATATCGATCCTGTGGACTTCAACAAGCAGTACATCTCGACGACGGTGGGCCGCGTGATTCTGAACGACGCGCTGCCGGAGGGAATGCCGTTCATCAACGGCTTGTTGAAGAAGAAGGGCATCGGGCAACTGGTGAACTATTGCAATCAGAACCTGGGCCTGGAAGTGACGGTGGGGATGCTGGACAAGATCAAGGAACTGGGCTTCCAGTACGCCACGCGCTCGGGGCTGTCGGTAGGCCTGGACGACATGGTGATTCCAGACAGCAAGTACACCGTTGTGGACGAAGCCGACAAGAAGGTGATCGAGGTCCAGAAGCAGTACATGGACGGCGCCATCACCAACGGCGAGCGCTCGAACAAGGTAATCCAGATGTGGTCGGCTGTGACCGAGAAGGTTGCCGACGAGATGTTCGACAACATGAAGCGCGCGGACGACGAAGGCGCCTTCAATCCGATTTACATCATGGCCGACTCCGGCGCGCGCGGATCGAAACAGCAGATTCGCCAGCTTTCCGGTATGCGCGGACTGATGGCCAAGCCTTCGGGCGAGGTCATTGAGACGCCCATTACGGCGAACTTCCGCGAGGGGCTCACGGTGCTCGAGTACTTCATCTCGACGCACGGCGCGCGTAAAGGACTGGCCGACACGGCGTTGAAGACGGCCGACTCTGGCTACCTGACCCGCCGGCTGGTGGACGTGGCCCAGGACGTGATTGTGACCGAGTACGACTGCGGCACAGTCGAGGGTATTTACGTCGGATCGATCGTCGAGTCGGGCGAGATCATCGAGCCGTTGAGAGACCGCATCATCGGCCGCGTGTCCCTGGAACGCATCAAGGACTACGACGGCAACATCGTGGTGGATTTGAACCAGGGTATCGACGAGGACATCGCCTCGGCGATTCAGGGCGCGGGCGTGGAGAAGGTGAGGATTCGCTCGGTGCTCACCTGCGAGTCGCGGCGCGGCGTCTGCGCGCTCTGTTACGGGCGCAACCTGGGCTCGGGGCGCATGGTGGAGCTGGGCGAAACCTGCGGCGTCATTGCCGCGCAGTCCATCGGCGAGCCGGGAACGCAGTTGACGATGAGGACCTTCCACGTGGGCGGCACGGCCAGCCGCGTCTCTGACAAGTCGCGCCTGGACGCCAAGAATAACGGCTTTGTGCGGTTCATCAATCTGAACTTTGTGGAGAGCAAGGACGGCACGCTGGTGGCCATGAACCGCAACGGTTCGCTGGCCATTCAGGACGAGCGCGGCCGCGAGAAGGAGCGCTACCAGGTGGTTTACGGCGCGCGCCTCAAGGTGAAGGACGGCGAGCACGTTGTGCTGGGCCAGTTGCTGGCCGAGTGGGATCCGTATACCTACTCGATCCTCACCGAGATCGGCGGCGCGGTGCAGTTCAAGGACTTGCAGGAAGGCATCACGCTGAACGAAGAGGTGGACGAAGTGACCGGCCTCTCGCGCTGGGTGGTGGCCGATGCGCCGGATGAGAAGCGCCAGCCGGCCTTCGTGGTGAAGAACGCCAAGGGGCACAAGCGTTACCTGCTGCCGCGCGGCGCTCACCTGATGGTCGAGGATGGCGACGAGGTGGGGCCGGGCGATGTGCTGGCGAAGATTCCCAAGGAGAGCACCCGCACCAAGGACATCACCGGCGGCCTGCCGCGCGTGGTGGAACTTTTCGAGGCGCGCAAGCCGCGCGAGACGGCCATTATCTCGGAAATTGACGGCGTGATTCGCTTTGGCGAAGTTGCCAAGGGCCAGCGCAAGATTTACGTGACCGCGGACAACGGCGACGAGAAGGAATACTCCGTGCCGCGCGGCATTCACGTGAATGTGCAGGAGGGCGAGCGTTTGCGCGCCGGCGATCCGCTGATGGATGGGCCGCTGAACCCGCATGACATTCTGAATGTGCTGGGCGAGAAGGAGTTGCAATCCTACCTGGTGAACGAGATTCAGGAGGTCTACCGCCTGCAGGGCGTGGCCATCAGCGACAAGCACATTGAAGTGATTGTGCGGCAGATGCTGCGCTGGGTGCGGATCGACGAAGTGGGCGACACCAATTTCCTGTTGGAGCAGCAGGTGGATCGCTTCCGCTTCCGCGAGGAGAACGATCGCGTGCTGAACAATGGCGGCCGGCCGGCGATTGGCCGCCCTCTGTTGCTGGGCATCACCAAGGCGTCGCTTTCGACCGACAGCTTCATCAGTGCGGCCAGCTTCCAGGAGACGACGCGCGTGCTGACCGAGGCCAGCATTAACGGCGCAATCGATAACCTGCGCGGCCTGAAGGAGAACGTGATTGTGGGGCGGCTGATTCCCGCCGGCACGGGCCTGGAGTACTACCGCAACGTCAAGCTCTCGCCGGAGCTGGAAGAAGCGGCGGCTCGCGTGCAGCAGGAGGTGACGGCCGAGATGGAAGCCGCCGAGCGCGAACTGGAGTTGATGCGCCAGGAGGGCGAAGCCGAGGAGATGGCAGCCGAATGAGTTGCATCTGCCGCGTTCTATCAACAACAAAGGCCCGGCGCAAGCCGGGCCTTTTGCGTTATGCAATGATCCAATCAAAGCTCCGGATGTAAGATCGGCTCCATGCTCTTTTCGGAATTCTTTTTTTTGTTTTTCACCTCGTACATGGCGGCATCGGCGGCGCTCAGCAGACTGTCCTTTGTGGCGCCGTCCTCCGGGAAGAACGCAAAGCCTATGCTGGCCTCGCCGTGCAGCAGAATCCCCTCCACGGAGAAGGGCTCTTCAAAACAGCTTTCCAGTCTGGCAAGGATCTTATCCAGGTCGGAGCGGTTATGGTTGAGCGAGACCAGCGCGGCGAACTCGTCGCCGCCCAGCCGCGCCAGCATATCACCGCCCAGCAACTGGCGGCTCATGCGCAGGGCCACCGCCTGGAGGTAAAGGTCTCCCACGTGATGGCCATAGGTGTCGTTGATGGGCTTGAATTTGTCCAGATCTATGTAGATCAGCCCCAGGATTCTGCCGGAAAGGCGCGCCTCTTCGATCTGCAATTCGATGAATTTTTCCATCGCGAAGCGGTTGTGAATATCGGTGAGCAGATCGAACTCCGAGCGGCGGCGCAGATCGGTGTAGAGCCTCCGGGTTTCCATGGCCAGGGTAGCCAGCCGCGCCCCGTTTTGCAGCGCCTCAGCTTCGTGGTCGAATGGCGGGGTTTGCGGATCGAGTCCGGCATAGAGCGTACCCAGCGCCAGACCGGAGCGGGCCGGAATCTCCGCACGGACGATGCGGAGTCCATGCGGCTCCTTCGGGCAATTGCCCAACTGCGCTCCGTCGGTGATCTGGCACCAGCAGGGCGCGCCGTTCAGCATGAAGGAGACCATTTCGGTAATATCTTCGATGATCTCGGCCAGAGGGCGGGAGCCGTTGATGTCCTCGAGGACGCGGCTGCGCCGCCGCTCCAGCGCTGCCTCGGCCTCAATGCGGGTGGCCAGCGCGGTCGTTTTCTGGTGTACTTTGCGCTCCAGCGTCCAAGCTCTGACGCCCACCCCAATCACCACCACCAGCAGCAAGCCGACGATGAGGAGGAGGTTGCGAATGTTCAGCAACGAGGGTCCGGCGACGATCGTGATGTCGTCGAAGGAACGCAGCAGAATATTGAAGGGCACCGGACCGTTGAATGGATTGGAATTATCGAGGACGCAGATGCCCGAGACGCGGACCTTGGAGCCAAGGGGAATCATCTTCATCGCTTGACCCGGATTGGCTTTATCCGAGTGGCGATAAATGGCGGTGGTCAGATGACCGTCGGACATCAGAACATACTGGTCCTGCGAAGCTTCCCGGGCCTCCGTCACGATTTGCCCTTCGATGGAGACCAGATCGTAGACATGCCCAAAAATGTTGGTGTCGTTCAAAGTAAGGCTTTGCCAGCTAGCCGGCAGCGGCGCGACAGGCGCATGGATGTGGTTATCCTCGACTTCGCCGCGCGCTAGGATCAGAAAGCCGTCGCGAACCTCGGGAAAGCCGGTTGCGTCCGCCAGGTCGCCGATCTGCAAATCGCTATAGGTCCTGGTGCCGATCCATAGACTTTTGGCGCCGTCCTGCAACACAACGGCAGAGCCGGGCTGGTAATAGGTGATGGTTCCATGAACCCGGACCCTGGCCGTGAGATCGCGCATCCGGTAGCCTGTGACTATAGTATCCATGGGCGTGACCGGGAGGGTCCACGGACTGGCGCCGGCGCGCTTCAGTATCTTCACGTCTGCCATGGAGGAAACATGGAGCTGGATTCCGGTCATTTGAAACTTGTTGTCGAAGGATCCCGCGGCCACCCCGGTGACTTCAACTTCGGCATCCAGCAGGTCTTTGAGCGCGGTCGCATCGCTGCTCTCCACCAATGCGTCGATTTGGCCGTCGTCCGCAATCATGCGTAGGAAGGAGCTGCTCACATTCGAACCCGACATAAAGTCGGCGGTTCGGACCACGCCATGCACGGTGACCCGCATGGCGTCGTGCTGGGAGTGGATCAATTCGTTGTAGTCGGTAGGCACGGGATCGGGCAAGACGCCATGGCGGAGCACGGTGATGCTCTCGCTGACCACGATGGGCCGGAAGCCGGGGCGCGTCGTTCCCCGCACCAGCACGCGATCGCCGGGCGTTAGTTTGGCGTCCAGGGGGATCAGCACAAAAATGGCCGCGTCTCCATCCTGCACAAACAACGTCCGCGCATAGGCGCGGATGTAGGTGACGGTGGCTTCGAAAGCGACCGGCAGCGCATGGCTGGCCTCGGCGTTGCTAAGGGCGTGAATGGCGCTCAGCGTGGTCAGTGTGACGGGTGCAGCGGGCGCAGCGGCCCATGCAGCCGCGGCCCATCCGAGAATGATCGCAACTGCAGGAATCAGTCTCTTCATCATTGCGAATACGCCGCTCAATCAGCAATTCTCATTGCGGTTCCTGAAAGCTCTATCGGCAGTATGCTCCAAATGTATCACCCTGACGCAAATTTTTTTGCCCAGCATTGCAGCGCGCGGGCTCTATCAGGTTGCGGAAAACTCAAAATTTAGCCGGCTTTGTATCAGGCCACGACTTCAAAGCCAGCCCTGAGCTCAGCCGAAGGGTGCCGCAAATGCAACAAAACAAATGTTGGGNNAGCCTGTCTATGCCGGGTTCTCTTCGGCTTGCTGCTTGCCTTTCTTCACCGCGTACATGGCCGCGTCGGCGGCGCTCAGCAGACTGTCTTGTGTAGCGCCGTTCTCCGGGTAGAGCGCAAAGCCGATGCTGGCCTCGCCGTGCAGCAGATTCCCCTCCACGGAGAAAGGCTCGTCAAAGCAGCTTTCCAGTCGGGCAAGGATTTTATCCATGTCGGAACGGCCATGCTGCAGCGAGACCAGCGCGGCGAATTCGTCTCCGCCCAGCCGCGCCAGCATATCGCCGCCCAGCAACTGGCGGCTCATGCGCAAGGCCACCGCCTGGAGGAAAAGGTCTCCCACATGATGGCCATAAGTGTCGTTGATGGGCTTGAATTTGTCCAGATCGATGTAGATCAGTCCCAGAATCCTGCCGGATAGGCGCGCCTCTCCGATCTGCAATTCGATAAACTTTTCCATTGCGAAGCGGTTGTGAATATCAGTGAGCAGATCGAACTCCGAGCGGCGGCGCAGATCAGTGTAGAGCCGGCGCGTCTCAATGGCCAGCGTGGCCAGCCGCGCCCCTGTTTGGAGTGCCACGATCTCGGAGTCGATCTGCGGCCTTTGCGGATTGAATCCGGCATAGAGCGCGCCCAGCGCCGGACCGGAGCGGGCAGGAATCTCCTCAAGGACGATGCGCAGGCCGTGCGGTTCCTTCGGGCAAACGCCCAGCGTCTCTCCATCGGCGACCTCGCACCAGCAAGGGGTGCCCTCCAGCGTGGAGGAGACCATCGCCGCAATCTCCTCAATAATTTCTGCGAGGGGCCGCGAGCCGTTGATGTCTTCCAGGATGCGGCTGCGCTGCCGCTCCAGCTCGGCCTCAGCCTTGGTGCGGGCCGACATAATGGTGGTTTGGCGGCGTATCTTTCGTTCCAGTGCCCAGCCCCTGGCGATCACGACGAAGACCACGACCAGCAGCAGGCCGAGAACCAGAAGGAGGTTGCGCGTGTTCACCAGCGAAGGCCGGGCAACGACCGAAATATCGTCAAAAGAGCGCAGCAGGATATGGAACGGCACCTCTTGACTGGTGTTATAGGGGTTGGCGCCCTCAATGATGCAGATGCCGGTGACGCGGACTCTGGAGCCGGGGGGGATATCTTTCATGGCCGGAAGCGGAAGCAGGCTGGCGGCATCGGGGTGACTGTAAATGGCGGAAAACAATCGGCCATCCGAAGCCAGAACATACTCGTCCTGCATGGCGCCCCTGACTTCGGTCGCCACCTGGCCTTCGATGGAGACCAGATCGTACAGGTGCCCATCGGGCCGATTGGCGCTCCAATAGCCGAGTTGCCGCCAGGTCGCCGGCTGTGGCGTGACGGGCGCCCACACATCGCTATCCTCGATTTCGCCGTGTGTCAAAGCCAAAAAGCCGTCATGGATAGCAGGAAAGCCTGTGGCGTCCGCAATATCGCCGATCCGCAAGGGGCTGCGAACCGGGGTTGCGACCCAGATGCTTTTGGCGCCATCCTGCAACACGATTGCCGTGCCGGGTTGATAGTACGTGATGCTTCCCCTGACCCGGATTCTCTGGCTCAGATCCTGCACATGATAGTAGGCAAGAATCTTGTCCATGGGGGTTACCGGGACGGAGCTCAGAGTGGCGCCGGCGCGCTTCAAAACCTTCACCCCCGCCAGGGAAGATACATGGAGCAAGACTCCGGAGATCTGCATCTTGTTGTCGAATCTTCCCCCGGCGATTCCAGTGACCTCGACCTCGGCGTCGAGTAGGCCTTTGAGCGAGTCCTCATCTGTGCTGTCCACCATCGCCTCGACATAACCGCCATCCATGAGCAATTGCAAATACGTAACGCGCGTACTCGGGCTCCATCCCAGCTCCGCTGTGCGGACCACGGCATGGATAGTCACGAGTACACAGTCGTACTGGGCACGGACCAGCTCATCGAAGGTGGCGGGCACGGGTTTGGGCAAGTCGCCGTGGCGGAGCAGGGTGATATTGTTGCTGACCACGATGGGGCGAAAGCTCACCTGCGTCGTTCCCCGAACCAGGACGCGATCGCCGGGAAGCAGCTTGATCGGGGTGGTGGCGAGTACAAAAACGGCTTGGTCGCCCTCTTGCATGAACAAGAGATTGTCATGGCCCGGAAAGTAGGTAACCGTAGCCTCAAAGGCGGCGGGCAGCGCCTGGTTGGCCTGGGCATTGCTGAGGGAGGCAATCTGGCCCAGCGTGGTCAGTGTGGCGGGCGAGGCTGCCCAGGCAGTCGAGGTCCAGCCGAGAATGATCGCGATCACGGGAATCAGTCTCTTCGTCATTGCGAATACGCGCTCAATCAGCAATTCTCATTGCGGTTCCTAAAGCTCTATCGGCAGTATGCTCCTAAAGGTTCACCCTGGCGCAAAAAAATCTCTTGCCCAGCATTGCAGCGCGCGGGCTCTATGCCGGGTTCTCTTCGGCTTGGCGCTTGCTGTGTTTTGCCTCGTACATGGCGGCGTCGGCGGCGCTCAGCAGGCTGTCTGTGGTGGCGCCATCCTCCGGGAAGAGAGCAACGCCGATGCTGGCCTCGCCATGCAGCAGATATCCACCCACGACAAAAGGATCATCGAAACAGTGTTCCAGCCTTGCAACGATCTTGTCCAAGTCGGCGCGGCCATGGTGGAGCGAGACCAGCGCGGCGAACTCGTCTCCTCCCAGCCTCGCCAGCATATCGCCGCCCAGCAACTGGCGGCTCATGCGCGCGGACACCGCCTGGAGGAATAGGTCACCCACGTGATGGCCATAGGTGTCGTTGATGGGCTTGAATTTGTCCAGGTCGATGTAGATCAATCCGAGGATTCTGCCGGATTGGCGCGCTTCTTCGATCTGTAATTCCATGAATTTTTCCATCGCGAAGCGGTTGTGAATATCGGTGAGCAGATCGAACTCCGAGCGGCGGCGCAGATCGGAGTAGAGCCTCCGGGTTTCAATGGCCAGCGTGGCCAGCCGCACCCCGTTTTGGAGAGCTACAGTTTCGCGGCCGAGCGGCGGCGTCCGCGAATCGAGTCCGGCATAGAGCGCGCCCAGCGCCGGACCGGAGCGGGCAGGAATCTCCTCGCGGACGATGCGCAGGCCTTGTTGCTCCGTCGGACAATCTCCCAGCGTTGCCCCATCGGCAACCTCGCACCAGCAGGGAGCGCCCTCCAGCGTGGAGGAAACCATCGCGGCAATCCCCTCGAGGATCTCGGCCAGGGGCCGCGATCCGTTGATGTCCTCGAGGATGCTGCTGCGGCGCCGCTCCAGTTCCGCCTCGGCTTCCCTCTGCGCCGACATCACGGCGGTCTGCCGGCGTACCTTATGTTCCAATGCCCATCCCCGCACGATCACACCGAAGACCACGAACAGCAGCAGGCCGAGGACTATAAGAAGGTTGCGCGTGTTGATCAGAGAGGGCCGGGCGACGATGACAATATCGTCATAGCTGCGCAACAGAATATTGAAAGGCACATGCGCAGTGAAGGCGTTGGAGTATTCCAGGACGCAGATGCCGGTTACACGAACGTTGGATCCCAGAGGAATCACCCTGGTGGACGGACTCGGATTATCCGGATGGCGGTATATGGCGGAGAAGAGCTTGCCATCAGCCGCCAGAACCAGCTCATCCTGTGAAGCCTCCCGCACCTCGGTTTCAACCCGGCCTTCAATCGAAACCAGATCGTCGTGATGGCCGGGCGAGTCATATCCTCTGGGTGACATGGTCTCCCAGGTTGCCGCAAGCGGCGTGACCGGTGCGGGTGTGAGAGTATCCCTCACCTCGCCATGCTCCAGATTGAGAAAGCCATCATGATTATCCGGGAAGCCGGTTGCATCCGCAGCGTCGCCCACCCGCAAAGGGTTGTGAGTCTGGGTTGCGATCCATATGCTCTTGACGCCGTCCTGCAAGACAACGGCTGAACCGGGCAGGTAATAGGTGATGGTTCCATGAACCCGGACCCTGGAAGTGGAATCGCTTCTATGAAAGACCGTGATCACCCGATCCATCGGGGTGTCGGGAAGAGACCATGGACTGGAGTCAGCGCGCTTGATGATCCTTACATCGGAAAGCGATTGAACGTGTATCAAAATCCCTGTCTGATGCATTTTGCTGTCGAATTCTTCCGAGGCGATGCCAGTGAGTTCCACTTCGGCATCCAGCAGGCCTTCTAAAACGCCGGCATCGTCGCTGTCCACATTAGCGTTTAAATAGCCTCCCTCCATGAACAACTGCAGGCGTATGAAGTGCACCGGTGCTACCAGGCTTAGCGATAGGTCCGCTGTGCGGATCTTCGCGCGCACGGTCACCAGCGTGCAATCGGTCTCTGCGCGGATCATCTGATCGAAGCTGGCCGGCTCTGGTTTAGGCACGGCGCCGTGGCGCACCAATGTGACGCTGTCGGCAATCACAATGGGATTGAAGCTTTTCTGCGTTTTTCCTTGCACCAGCACGCGGTCGCCTGGAACCAGTTTGAGATCGTTTGGATAGCCAATATAAATGGCCGCGTCGCCATCCTGCACAAACAATGTTCTTTCATAACCGCGGTAGTAGGTAACCGTCGCCTCGAAGGCGACGGGCAGCCCGTTGCTGGCCTCGGCATTGGTCAGCGCGTGAATGGCCTGCACGGTCGTGAGTGTGGCGGGCGGCGCGGCCCAGGCAGCCGATGCATAGGCGAAAAAGACGGTGATCGTTAAAATCAGTCTCTTCATCGGAAAAAACCGGGATGGCATGGTTGTTGTGGTGCCCGACACCCTTTCGTTCATATCGGCAGCGTTCGCCGAACAATCATACTCGCTGGGATTGGCCAAAGGCGTGAACGCGAGCCGAATGCCCGGAGAATTAAAGCTTTCTCATTCTACTCCAACGGAAATCTGGTTGATGACCCTTTTGGGACATGTCACGGCATTGGGGAAGAAGATGCCGCGAGGGGTTCTACACTGAATCAGATGTTATTTTGACGTTCCAAGCGGTGATCAAAGAACAAAATGGCAAACAAACTTCAAGTTGGGGTTGTTTTTGGCGGGCGGAGCGGAGAGCATGAGGTCTCGCTGCTCTCGGCGGCTTCGATTTTGCAGGCGATTGACCGGCGCAAATTTGACGTGATTCCGATCGGCATCAACAAGGCTGGGCACTGGCTGACTTCAGGGGCGGCGCAGGGGCTGCTGGAGGGCTCCGGGGTGGCACAGGGCGGCGGCAATGAACCCGGCCCAAAACCAAAGAAGCTGCGGGCGGGCGATCCGGCGGCCACGCCGGGAGCGCGGGTGCTGGCCGAGGGACAGCCTGTGCTGCTGGCGCCGGAGCCGGAGAAGCAGGCCGCGGCACTGACTCCGGGCGGAGTTGCGGCTTTGGACAGCCATGCGGCGCTGGGCAGCCAGTCCCTGGACGTGGTCTTTCCTGTGTTGCATGGAACCTTTGGCGAGGATGGAACCATTCAGGGACTCTTCGAGCTGGCTGGGATCGCCTATGTCGGCTCGGGCGTGCTGGGATCGGCGGCCGGCATGGACAAGGACGTGATGAAGCGGCTCTTTGTCCAGGCGCGGTTGCCGATCGTCAAGCACGTGACGCTGCTGCGCGCCGAGTGGGTACGCTCACCGCGCAAGGCGATCGCGCAGGTGGAGGCGGCGCTCCGCTACCCGGTCTTTGTGAAGCCGGCGAATCTGGGATCGTCGGTGGGCATTACGAAGGCTCACGACCGCAAGGAACTGGGGCCGGCGCTGACCGAGGCTGCCCGGTACGACCGCAAGCTGGTGGTGGAGCAGGGCGTGGGCGGCAAGAAGGCCAAGGCGCGCGAGTTCGAGGTTGCGGTGCTGGGCAACGATGACCCGCAGGCGAGCGTGGTGGGCGAGATCATTCCCGGCAAGGAGTTCTACGACTACGAGGCCAAGTACCTTTCGGAAGGCTCGGTGCCGGTGATTCCGGCCAAACTGAGCAAAGCGCAAACGAAGCAGATTCGGGAGATGGCCGTTGCGGCCTTCCGCGCCTGCGATTTGGCGGGCCTGGCGCGGGTGGACTTCCTGATGGAGCCGGAGGGCAAGCGGCGCATTTATCTGAACGAGGTGAATACCATGCCGGGATTCACCAGAATCAGTATGTACCCCAAGATGTGGGAGGCCACGGGGATCAGCTACAAGGAGCTGATTACCCGGCTGATCGAGCTGGCTCTGGAACGCCACGCGGAGAAGAGCCGGACGATTTATAGCAGGGAACAGTGAGCAGTGGACAGTGGTCAGTTCCGGCGACAGGGAACTATATGCTTGTCCCTGGTGTCTAAAGAGAGAGTGCGGAGCGATAATGGTTTTGGCTGCTTCGGATACTGACTACTGTTCACTGCTCACTGTTCACTGAAAGGAACTTTCCCGATGACCCTTCTCGACGCTCCAGAGTTTGATGAAGTCCATGAACGCCGCCGGCTGGCAGTTTTCTACACCACGGCGGGGCTGCTGTTTGTGCTGTTTATCGGCTATTGGCTGGCGGCCGGCCGCCCGGTGGACTATCCCTGGTACTGGTATAACCACCTGCGGGGCAGAATGGCAGTGAACAGCTTTCTCACAGCGGTCGAGAAGAACGACCTGCCGGCGGCTTACGGCATCTGGATTCACGACAAGGAATGGCAGCAGCATCCTGCGGCTCAGCAAACGTACACCTATGGCCGCTTCCAGCAGGACTGGAGTTCCCACAGCCCGGACAATGAGTATGGCGCCATTCAGAACCACAGAATAGTCGAGGCCACGATGCATGGCAATGTGCTGCTGATGGCCATCTACATCAACGGGCGCAAGAGCAAGGCGCTCGACCTGGACTATGATCCCACGGCGCACACGCTGAACTTCTCGCCCGAGGATGTGCAGCTCTACCTGGGGCCGTAGAGGTTCTTGTGCTCTTGGAACGGTTGATCGCTGAGTCAGGATTTGAGGTCGCTCATTTTCCTTGGTCGAGTGGCGTTGTAATATCGGTGCGCAAGTTCTGAGAAGGTGCAAATGGCAGCGTACGGTTCCCTCGCACTGAACGGCTTCCAATTCACCTTCATATCGGCGGGTCCGCCGGAAGGTGAGCCGGTCCTACTGTTACACGGCTTCCCTCAGTTTGCCGATGTATGGTCGCACCTCATTGAGTTTCTCAGTGCAGCCGGCTTCCGAGCTGTGGCACTAGATCAAAGGGGATATTCCATTGGTGCGAGACCATTGGACACAGATGCATACAGCGTCCGCGAGCTCACCTCGGATGTGCTGGCCCTAGCCGAAGCGTTCGGCTGGTCTACGTTTCATCTCATCGGCCACGATTGGGGCGGCTTTTTGGGATGGAAACTTGCCGCCGAGCAGCCTGGCCGCATTCGCTCTCTGAGCGTGCTCTCGACCGCTCACATTGATGCCGTTCTGGATGCCGTCGCATCCGACCCCGACCAGAAGGCACGGTCGCAGTATATCGACTTGTTCAAGATGCCGGGGAATATCGCGGAAGCAATGTTTCTGAAAGAGGATGGCGCTCGCTTACGTGGCGTTTTCCAAGGGAAGGTTCCGCTGCAGCAGGTCGCAATTAACGTGCAACGCCTTTCCCAGCCCGGTGCCCTCACCGCGGCGTTGAATTGGTACCACGCACTGGATTTAAACGCTCGTGTGGGGCCGGTGTGCGTCCCTACGCTTTACATCTGGGGAGACCAAGACCTCGCAATAGGGCGAGAGGCAGCGGAAAATACCGCGGCCTGCGTCCGCAGTACTTATCGCTTCGAAACGCTGCCGGGCTGCTCGCATTGGCTCCAGGACGAAGCACACGGAAAGATCAGCCTACTCATCCTCGATCACCTTGAAAGGGCTAGGGCCGCAGACCTTACAGGTTAAGGCTGTCAGCGGGTCAGCGGAACTGTTAGCCAGAATTGCATCCTGGGCTCGGTCCTTTTCTCCGCATAGCGCTGAGCATGGAGACCTTTGTCTTTATCAGGCAGAGTGTGCGGCCTTCAGCTCGCTCAGCGTCTTCTCCAGGCTGGCGGCGTCTTCCACATTCATTCCGGGCTTTTGCGCCGGGTCAATCTGTTTGAGCAGGCCGCACAGCACCTTGCCTGGGGCGACCTCGATGAAGGTATCCGCGCCCGCGGCAATCAGCGACTTCATGCAGTCCACCCAGCGCACCGTGCCGGTAACCTGCCAGGTGAGCGCGTCCAGAACCTCGGCGGCAGTGGTGACCAATTTTCCGCTGACGTTGGAGGCAACGGGAATCTTCGGATCGGCCAGCGTAAAGCCGCCCAGCACCCGCGCCACTTCTTCCTGGGCGGGCTGCATCAGGGCGCAGTGGAAAGGCGCGCTGACGGGGAGCATGACGGCGCGGCGCGCGCCTTTGGCCTTGGCGATCTCGGAGGCCTTCTCGACGGCCGCCAGCGCGCCGGAGATGACCGTCTGGGTGGGCGAGTTGAAGTTGGCGGCGGAGACGGTCAGGCCGGTCTCGGCAGCGGCTTCCGCGCAGGCCTCGGCAACCTGTTCCGGCGTGAGCGAGAGGATGGCGGCCATGCCTCCCTGGCCTGCGGGAAAGGCCAGTTGCATCGCCCGTCCGCGCGCCCGGACAAAGCGCACCGCGTCGGCGAAGGAGTAGGTTCCGGCGGCCACGTGGGCGGACCATTCGCCCAGCGAGTGGCCGGCGGCCAACTCCGGCTTGATTCCATGCAGGGCCAGCACGCGCAGCGTGGCGATGCTCGCCGTCAGAATGGCCGGCTGGGTGTTTTCCGTCTGCTTGAGCACTTCCTCCGGCCCCTCGAAGCAGAGCTTGGAGAGCGGGAAGCCGACGGCCTCGTCGGCCTCGGCGAAGGTCTCGCGGGCAACGGGAAAGCGCTCGGCAAGCTCGCGACCCATGCCTACGGTCTGCGAACCCTGCCCCGGAAAGAGAAACGCAATTTTGATAGACATTGCAGAGATAATTTTACCGGATGGGGGCGGACAAAGCGCAATGGAGGCTATTCTTTATGCACTTTATGCAAGGGGAGATAGCTTCGCAAGGGCGCGGCTTTAGCCCCCGGGGGGAATTCGACCTCATAGACCTATCATTTGCAGAGAATTCCTACACTGCCGGCCAGCGATAATGCCCAGCGGCACGCTCCGCATAAAAGGCTTCGTCGCTGCACGGCCGTAGCCTCGTTTATCGGACCTCGTAGAGCGTGCTTCCGTGAGCCGGCAAGGTCACGCTGACCTCCTTCGATTCCTTGAAGCCGCCTACGCTCCACACATTCTGCGCCAGATGCTTGCCCTCCAGGCCCAGTTGCTTCCAGCTCACGCGCAGTGTCACCGGCGTGTCGCCGAGGTTGAAAAAGCCAAAAAACTCCGCGTAATTTCTTGCGCCCGGTGCGTTGATCGTAGCCCGCCACACACGCGCATTTTCAAAGCCCGCGCCCAGGCCGGCAACATCAACCGGATGGCTGTAGGTCACATTCTGGTTCATGAAAAGGACTGACTGGTTGGAGATCAGCGAGCGGGTAAAGTCATCCAGCCTGGTCAGATTTGCGCCCAAAATTAGTGGTGAGCGCGTGATTGCCCATAGCGTGAACTCGGTCTGCTGCTCGTCGTGCGTCAGCCGCGACTGGCGCGGCTCGCCCATTCCCGGATGCGGCCCCAGCCAGCCCCATGGCAGCATATCCGCGTCCGGCCAATTACCCTCCTTCACATAGGGAAACCACTTGGCCAGCCGGTCGAACTCGCCGCGCAAGCCGAAGGGATACTCGTCGTCGCCGGGGTGGCGGGGGAAGCTCCAGCCGTCCCAGTGATCGTTGGTGATGCGCCACATCTGCGCGTATTCGGCCACCTCGGCCGCGTGCTCCAGTTGCGTCGGCCCCGGCGACAGGCTCAGCACCATCGGCCTTCCCGTCTTGCCGATCGCCGCGGCAATCTGGCGAATCTCGGTGGGCCGGTAGGGGTGGTCGCTGATGCAATCCACCTTGAGGAAATCCAATCCCCAGCCGGCATAGAGCCTGAGCATCGAGTCGTAGTAAGCCTGTCCGGCGGCGTTATCGGCCACGCCCCAGTTGCCCTCATCCCACCCGCAAGGGGAGTTGAGATCGGCGGCATCGGCGGCGTGAAAGCTCGACCCCGCGATGGGCAGATTCTTCTCGACCGCCTGCTTGGGAATCCCGCGCACAATGTGGATGCCGAACTTCAGCCCTTGCGCGTGAACCCAGTCGGCCAGCGGCTTGAAGCCCGCCCCATCGGCCGACGTCGGAAAGCGGCTTACCACCGGAAGCAGAATCCCATTCCCGTCCAGCAGATATTTCTTGTCCGCCAAGTGCGCGCCGAAGGGATTCTCCATGTACCAGCCTTCGTCGATCACCGCGTACTGCCAGCCGAACTGCTTCACCGTGGCCAGCACCGCGGCATTGGCCTTGAAGTCAGCCTCATTGATGGTCAGCCCATAGGCGTCCCAACTGTTCCAGCCCATCGGCGGCGTGGGCGCGGGAGTCTGCGCGGGAGTAAGCGTTGCGGCGACGACGAAGAGAAGAGCGGCGAGAAAACAGCGTAAGCGGTCCATGCCGGAACAATACCACAATCGCCGGGAGATCCGCAGTAATCCGGAACGCCGGGTGGGCGGATTCAAGGTACAATTGCGCTGCCGTTCTGGTCAGGGAAGCCGGCCTATGGGACTGTGCGATAAGCTGGTGCGAGGGCGTACTTTGGCAAGCGAAGGAGCAAGAACACAATGAAATTAATCCTGGGAATCGATGGCGGCGGAACGCGCACGCGCGCCTCCATCCTGGCCGGTGACAAGCTTCTCGCCCACGCGGAGAACGGCTCCATCAAGCGTTTGCGGGTGGGAGCGGAGGCCGCCGAAACTCATCTCCGCGCGCTGCTCAAAGAGGTCTACGCCCAGGCCGGCGTCACTGGCGTCTACGCCGCCTCGGTGGGCGTGGCCTCTGCCTCCATGCCCGGCACTGCGGAGTGGATCACGGCGGTCTTCCGCGATTTTGCTGTCGAGCGCTCCGAGGTCGTCGGCGACGAGGTGATCGCGCTCGACGCGGCCTTCCACGGCGGCCCCGGAATCCTGCAAATCGCCGGAACCGGCTCCAACACGATCGGCCGCGCGCCCGACGGCAGCCGCGAGAGTGCCGGCGGATGGAGTTCGCATCTGGGCGACGAGGGCTCTGGCTACTGGATCGGGCTGCACAGCCTGCGCCGCGCGCTCAAGGCTCATGACCGTGAGCTGCCGACGCAAATTCTTGAAAAAATTGGCGAAATCTGGGGCACGCCCGGCCTGGACGATCTGGTGAACCTGGGCGACAGCACCCCCGGACCGGACTTTGCCGCCCTCGCTCCGGCGATCAACGAACTGGCCGAAGCCGGCGACCCGGTTGCGGTCGATGTTCTTCGCCAGGCAGCGGCTGATCTGGTCGAGTTTGTGCTGCTGGTGCGCGCCAAGCTGCGCCGCAAGCACGCAATCGCTGACGAAGTCCCAGTAGCCTGGACCGGCGGAGTCATCGAGCACATGACGCTGGTCCGCGAAGCCTTCTTCGCCGGCCTCCATGCCGCCGCGCCGCTGATGCCAGTGGGCCGTGAGTCGGTCGTCTCGCTGGAAGGAGCGCTCTGGCGGGCAAAGCGCCTGGCGGAGACCGCCGGCTAGTAGCATTTTCACTATCCATGAATTCTTGGTGCCCCATCCTTCGCGTTGCCGGGGTCCCCACGGACAGGTCTTCGTCCGTGGGGTGGCTGTGCGAAGGGTGGAAATTGAGCTTGCAATACTGCACATTATAAGGTACAGTTGTATTCGATAGGGCGCAGGATGAAAGAGAATCCTCAACCGCAGAAAATTCCGCTGATCTTTTTTCGCCCAGAATCGGGAAATGAGCCGGTGCGGGAGTGGCTTCAGGAGTTGCCGGAGGCCGAACGCCAAGCGATTGGAAAAGATTTATTGAGGGCGCAATGGCGTTGGCCGGTGGGGATGCCGCTCTGCCGTCCGATGGGAGATGGTCTGTGGGAGATTCGGACAGACCTGCCGACGAAGCGGACGGCACGGGTGCTGATTTGCCTATACCGCGGGCATCTGGTGGCACTGCACGGATTCATCAAGAAGACGCGGACAACGCCGGAAAGCGATGTGGCACTGGCGCGCAAGCGTCAAAGGGAGTTGGAGCGATGAGCAAAAAGCATATGGGTTCGAGCATCGACGATTTTCTCAAGGTAGAGGGAATCTTCGAGGAGGCGCAGGCCGAGGCGATCAAAGAAGTCGTCGCATGGCAGTTGGCCGAAGCGATGAAGAAGCAGAAGATTTCCAAAAACAAGATGGCCACGTTGCTCAAAACCAGCCGCACGCAGGTGGACCGCCTTCTCGATCCGAAGAACGACATTACACTAGGGAGCTTGCAGCGCGCGGCGGCCATGGTCGGGCGGCGGGTTTCGATTGAACTGGTGTAGGGATGGTTGCTCGTGTGGATAGATGAAGGGATTCGACTTCCAGGTCTCAAAAGCGAGACCTAGGGCAGGCGGAGAAAATGATTAAGATTATGAAGAAACTGAACGAAAAGAACGCATGCGCCGCTTTTATTACTATTCTGAAGTCTCTCACGGATATAGTATACGTAGTATCTGAATCGCCTGATGAAGTAAATCGACACACCCCTGAAGTTGACTTCGTTTTGGTCTCCAGCAGTAATGAAAATGACAAGATTGCAGTTGAGCATACTATTGTTGAATCTTTCGATGGGCAGATTAAGTATGTGAAGAGGTCGTACGATATTGTCGATTTGATCAATGCTGGCTGTAGAAAGCGACTTCCCGGTGATCGTTTTTATATTCTTGCTGTTCCTCCTGCAATAGTGGATTCCCTTGAGGAGAAGAGTAATAGGAAGCTGTTTGTCAGATATCTCATTTCCTGGGTAGTAGAAACTGCTCCGAAGTTGCAACTGGTGGACAGTTCCCTACAGACTGAATATGAACGGCATAAGATAACACTTACGTGTGGTGGGGATGGTGCGCAGATGAATGGAAATGTCGGGCGCATACCCCAACAACCAGAGAAACAGAAAGCTCTACAAAGCGAAAGACTTGGACGGGCAATTAAAGATAAGCTTCCTAAACCGACGAAGTACAAGGAGCATGGTTTCAAAACAGCGCTCCTGCTTGAAGACGTTGCTGGTACTCTGTCAGGCAGCATACTGAGAGACTATGAAAATAGTTTAGAGAAAGTTGATTATATAGCCGTTTTTATATCGAACGAAGACCGGATGATTATCGGCAATGTATGGAAGGAGGGGCCAGTTTGGTATTCGTTCCTCCCATATAGTAGGAGATTCTCGTTCTATGAAGCGACCCATGCGTAGTCAGCAGAGAGTTGCACGTGCATTCTTGCTGTATTTTCAGGAGTTTGACTTTAACACTAGCAAAATTGTGGCGAAAACTGCGGGGACTGAAATTATTTGGTGCGAAATTGGCGGAGAACAACGGGCCTTACTCCGGTAACGGACGCGGCGGACTGGTGATGATGGATGTTTCCGCCAGGAAGGTAAGTCAATGATTCTGACAATTGTAAGGTTGGTGTTTTGGGTGCTGCTGATAGGCGGCGGTGTGCTGATTGCAGGCGCAATTTTTCATGAAGGCGAGTTGAATTTTCTCAACTGGGTTAAAGGGCTGGCGTCGATGATGAAGTACCTGGTAGCTGCGCTGGTGGTAATGCCGTTCGCAGCGGTTGCATGTGTTGTGCTGGGTATATGGATGTTGGTATGTCTAGTGGTACTGGTGCTGGTGGGTATGGATAGTCTGGAGAGATTAGATACGTGGCGAAAGCGGCAATTGGATCGCCTGTTGGAACTGGTGTTGAAGTTCAATCGGCTCTTCGAGTGGCATTAGTGGGGCGTGTGACGCGCCCTGAGTTTTTGAAATCTTATCCTTCCCTCAAATCTGGGTGCCCCATCCTTTCGCGCACTTTGCGAAAGGGTGGGAGACCACGAACCCCATGCGAGCGAATAGCGTGCGTCTGCCGCGCCGCAGGTGCTTGCAGATGATTTCCACTCCCGCGCGCACAATAGAAGCAATCGCCAATGCGAGGCCCATATGACTACCATCCAATCTTCAACGCGCGCAATTCTAGTCCCTCAGTCCCTGGTTCTTTGTCCATTTCGCCGTTTCTTCCCCCAAAATCCGGTGAACGGCCGGGGACAACCCTGACACTTTAGACCGGGCACATACCTGACAGTTTTTCCTTATCAGGAAGGTTTTGTTGTTGTTGCACTTGTTCTTGTTTTTCCGTTTCCGGGGACGCGGCACCGGAAACGGAATCTGTCTGCTGTGG
>PMTP01000148.1:1988-18773 GCA_003167305.1 Acidobacteriaceae bacterium | reverse complement strand
CGGGTGAGCAGCTTGTAGAGCTGAATCTGGTCGGCCGCGCCCACTGCTTCGGAGTAGCTGTAGTTGATCTCGTATTGGCTGGGGGCAACTTCCGGGTGATCCTTCTCGTTCTGGAAGCCCATGGCGCGCTGCACCTCGGCCGAGGTGTCGATGAACTGGCGCAGCGGATCGAGCGGCAGCGAATGATAGTAGCCGCCGGTGGAGATGAAGTCGAACTTGCCGGTCTGGTGATAGGTGCGCTCGGCGTCCCGGCCCGCGAAGACGAAGCCCTCGATCTCGCTGGCCGCGTTGAGGGTGTAGCCGTTCTTCTTGTGCTGCTCGTCGGCATAAGCCTTGAGCACGCCGCGCAGGTCGCCGGAGTAAGCGGTTCCGTCCTTGTCGATGACGTTGCCGAAGACCAGAACCTTGCCGGTGCCGAAGACGTCGGCGGGCACCCAGTAGAAGGCGCTCCAGTCGATGCCCAGGCGCAAATCGCTCTCCTTCTGGGCCGTAAAGCCGCGGATCGAGGAGCCGTCGAAGGTCAGGTTTTCATGGGAGCCGAGAATGAACTTCTTGTCGTAGTCGAGCAGGTGAAGGCGGCCTTCGAGGTCGCTGAAGAGTACGGTTACGGCCTTGATCCGCTTCTCGTCGGTCAGGTACTTCAGCCGCTTTTCGCGAATCTCATGGGCCGCCACGCGATTGCTTCGGTCGGCCTTGGCTTCCAGGTTGAGTTCTTCCAGCTGCTCATAGGAGAGAGCTAGAAAATTGCGGTAGTCAGTGGACATGGGTCTCCTTCTTGGGTGCGGATAAAGTTTAAGGGCATTCGGATGAATTATAGAAGAACCATATAAGGATTACGTGAGGATTTATCGCTGAATTGTGGAAAAAAGGCACACGTCCTGATCCCCCCGACAGCGCTGGAAGTGCGGCAGTCCATAGGAACAAGACCTTGAACCCATCCATCCCGGATGGCGCAGGTCCCGCTTATGGGACCTGGGAAACCAGCAACCTTTATGGCTTGGCGACGCTGTTGATCGTCTTCAGAACCCGCGAGACGATCTGGTAGGGATCGCCTTCGGAGTTGGGGCGGCGATCTTCCAGATAGCCCTTGTAGCCGTGCTTGATGAAGTTGACCGGCAGGCGGACCGAAGCGCCGCGATCCGAGAGGCCATAGCTGAACTTGTCGATGGCCTGGGTTTCATGCAGGCCGGTCAAGCGCAGATGGTTATCCGGGCCATAGACGGCTATATGCTCGGGAATGAACTTCTGGAAGGCTGCCATGAGGGCTTCAAGGTAATCCTTGCCGCCCACTTCGCGGAGGTATTTGGTGGAGAAGTTGCAGTGCATGCCGGAGCCGTTCCAGTCCCCCTTGATCGGCTTGCAATGCAAGACCACATCCACCTCGTACTTCTCACACAGGCGCATCAACAGGTAACGGGCGATCCAGGTGTCATCGGCGGCCTTGGCCGAACCTTTGGCGAAGATCTGGAACTCCCACTGCCCCTTGGCGACTTCCGCGTTGATCCCTTCATGATTGATGCCGGCGGCCAGACAAGCCTCCCAATGTTCTTCAACGATTTGACGGGCCACGCTGCCCATGTATTTGTAGCCGACACCGCAATAGTATGGGCCTTGGGGAGTGGTAGGGTGTCCGTCTTTCGGAAAGCCGAGCGGACGCCCGTCTTTGAAGAGAAAGTACTCCTGCTCCAAGCCGACCCACAGGTCGGGGTCGTCCTCGATGGTGGCGCGCGCGTTGGTGGAGTTGGGGGTGCCGTCCGGATGCATGACTTCGCACAGGACCAGATATGCGTCCTTGCGGCTGTAATCGGGATAAATAGCGACGGGCTTCAGAACGCAATCGGACTTGTTGCCCTCGGCCTGCATGGTGGAACTGCCGTCAAAGCCCCACACTGGTATATCAGCTAGTGTGGGAGGCTTCTCAAATGCCTTGAGCTGGCTTTTGCCGCGCAGTTCAGGGACGGGCTTTTTGCCGTCAAGCCATATGTATTCCAGTTTGTACTTTGCCATGGATCTCCTTTTGGATGCGGGGGAAGTTAAGCCCTGTTCTCTGGATTATTCGTGACTCCGCGTCAGGAACTCATGAGATTTTTCTCGCCGATGCGATGAATCAACAGGCGTTTGCCGGTGAAGGGGCGCCGCAATCGCCGCCGGCGTGAACCGCCGCGAAGAGGGGAGATGAGAAGCAGAGGGCAGTTCTGGCCTCTCCCATTGGTCAGATTCGCCTTCTCTGCGCCGAATGGGAATGAGGAACCTGTTAAAATCCTCCTCAAAGAACAACGCCGATTGAGGCTCGTGGTTTCCCAGTTCTGAAACGCGAAACCTGGGGCAACCGGCGTGATTTAGCTGTCCACTGTCAACTGTTCACTCTTCACTGACCACTGTTCGCGGGGTAAACCATTGTCCTTGATCTCCATCCCGATCGCTTCCCTCTTCGCCGCGCGACGCGTGCGCGGCTCCGGATTGCGGGTGCTGCTCTTCATTTTGGAGTGCGCACTGGGAGTGGTGGCCGTGGTACTGGTTTCGGCTCTGGCGCATTGGGCCGGATGGCTGCTACCCGTGGCCGCGCTGCTTTACCTGCTGATTGTGGTGCCCATCGCCCTGCTCTGCGGATTCTGGCAGGCGGTGATTGTCTCGCTCTCAGCCGTTTTCCTGCACAGCATCTTCATCACGCGCCAGGCGCAGGCCAATCTGGCCACTGATCCCGCCAACTCGGTTGCCTTGCTGGCCTTTGTGATCGTCGCGCTGGTAGTCAGCCGCCTCTCCTCGCGCCTCAAAGACCACGCACAGGAGGCCGAGTCCTGGGGCGGGCAGATGCGCGATCTCTATGAGTTCACCCGGCGCACGCTGGAATTGAATCTGCACGTCGAGCCGGGGCCGCAGTTGGCCGAGCTGGTGCATGAAATCTTTTCGCTCGAAGCCGTCGCGGTCTTCGACGCCGACCTGCATGAGGTCTATCAAGCCGGCAATTGGAACGTCGACCCGCGCGAGCTGGCGCAGAACGTCTACTACTTCGGCAGCTCGGACGACGATCCGGTCTCCGGCCTGGGGCGGCGTGTCGTCCGCCTGGGGACGGTGCCGGTGGGCAGCCTGGTGGTGCGCGGCGAGACCAGCCCGCTGACCAACAACGCCATCGCCTCGCTGATCGCCATCACATTCGACCGTTACCGGGCCTTCGCCAACGAGAGCCGCATCGAGACCGAACGGCGGACCGAGCAATTGCGCTCGACGGTTCTGGATAGCCTGGCCCACGCCTACAAAACTCCCCTGACCGCCATTCGCGCGGCCTCGACCGGCCTGGGCGAGATGGGCCATCTCTCGCCCGGACAGGCGGAGCTGGTCGCACTGATCGACGAACAGACCGGACTGCTGGGCAACCTGACCACACGCCTGCTGACCACCGCGCGTCTGGATGCCGGCGAGGTCAAGATCCACGCTACTCCGGTCGCCGTCGCGTCGCTGATTGAAGAGGTCGTTGCCAGCCTGCGCGACCGGCTGGCCAGCATGAAGGTGGCCATCGAACTCGAGGACGACGGCCAGGTGGTCTGCTGCGACCGCCAGTTGATGGTGATGCTGCTGACGCAGTACATCGATAACGCCTGCAAGTATTCGCTCTACGGCACCGCCATCACCATTCGCGTTGCGCAGGTCAACGCCGAGGCGATCTTCTCGGTGCACAGCTTCGGCCCGGTGATTCCCATCAACGACCGGGAGAGGATCTTCAACCGCTACTATCGTTCTTCGACGCGCGCCAACCGGGCCAGCGGCACGGGCATCGGCCTCTCGGTGGCCAAGCGCGTGGCGCAGATTCATGGCGGTTATGTTTGGGTTACCAGCGATGAGGCCAAGGGAACCACGTTCTTTGCGGCAATCCCAGCCTCAGCGCGGAAGGAGTGTTCTTGATGAATCAGCCCCCTATTCGCATTCTTGTTGTCGATGATGAATCGGCCATCCGCCGGGCGCTGCGCCCGCCGCTCGTGGAACTCGGCTTTCAGGTGCTGGAGGCCTCGCGCGGCGAAGAGGCGCTGCAAACGCTGCGCGCCAGCGTCTTCGACGCGGTGCTGCTCGACGTGAATATGCCCGGCATTGGCGGCATTGAAACGCTGCGCCGCATCCGCGCCTTTGCCCCCCGGCTGCCGATTCTGATGCTGACGGTGCGCGACCAGGAAGAGGATAAGGTGGAGGCGCTGGAACTGGGCGCGGACGATTATGTCACCAAACCCTTCAGTACGCGCGAGCTGATCGCCCGCATCCGGAGCGCGGTTCGCCGCGTCCGCGCGCCCGCCCGCGCCGAGGACGCGCCCATCGAAATCGGCGAGCTGCGCCTCGATCCTGTTAAGCGCAAGGTCGCCAAGCGCGGCGAGCTGGTGCATCTGACGCGCAAGGAGTTCGACATTCTGCACTGCCTGATGAGCCGCGCCGGCCGCGTCATTACCTACGCCCGGCTGCTCACCGCCGTGTGGGGCGCCGACTGCCGCGAAGAGGTCGAGTACCTGCGCACCTTCGTCCGCCAGTTGCGCAAGAAGATTGAGGACGATCCCGCCAATCCCGTCTATTTGCTGACGGATGTGTACGTGGGCTACCGCTTCGCCGACGCGCAGGCGTTTCTTGAGGAGGACGCGGAAGGGACGCAGGAGGACAACGCTCCAGAGGAGGCTTCTTAGAAGCCATCTCATCAATGCCATTCAGCCCGTGCAAAGCGTCCCTCTGGGGCTAAAGCCCGCAGTTTTATTGGGCATTTTGCGGCACGGCTAAAGCCGTGCCCTTTCAAAACATCGACTTGATCAGAGCTTCCTTTACTCGTCGTAATGCAGCAGGCTGAAGACGTCGTACTCCGGGAAGCGCGCACGGCCCTTGAGGAAGTCCAGCTCGACGGCGAAGGCCAGCCCGGCAATCTCGCCGCCCAGCTCACGCACCAGCTTGATGGTGGCCTCCATGGTGCCGCCGGTAGCCAGCAGGTCATCGACCAGCACTACGCGTTGGCCGGGCTGAATCGCGTCCAGATGAATCTCCAAAGTGTCCGACCCGTACTCCAGCTCGTAGGTCACGCGCGCGACAGGCGCGGGTAATTTGCGCGGCTTACGCACCGGCACAAAGCCGGCGTTGAGCCGGTAAGCCAGCGCCGGCCCGAAGATGAAGCCCCGCGCCTCGATGCCCAGCACCAGGTCGATCTTCTGCGCGATATAGTGCGCCGCCATCGCGTCGATCATCTTTGCAAAGCCGGTCCTGTCCTTGAGCAGCGTGGTGATGTCGTAAAAGAGAATCCCCGGCTTGGGAAAATCGGGCACGGTGCGCACCAACGCCTTCAGGGCTTCCACGTCGGCGGGCTTGATCTCGTTGGGCATGGGAAGGGGAACTCCTTGATCTGGATTGGTGATTGGCTTCGCTTCAATTATAGCGGGGCTAGCGGCGTTGGCGGTGTTAAAGGAGTTAGCGGGGCTACCATGCGCCATCGATGCGGAAGGAATCGAGTTCCTCGGCTTCGGATTCGGCGAGTTGATGCTCGACGAGGCGGTCGACGCGGCTGCCGCGCGGGCCGCGGCGCAGGCTGGCGCGCAGCTCGGCCAGTGTTTCCGGAGAGCCCGAGGCCATCACCTCGACCTCGCCCTCTTCAGTGTTGCGCACCCAGCCGCGCAGGTCGCGCATGCCGGCCTCCCGCTGCACATACCAGCGGAAGCCGACGCCCTGCACGCGACCCTGAATCAGAAAGTGAATCACCATCGTTAGTGAGTTTTACAGATGCGCCGCGAGTGTGCAACCGATGAGCAAGCCGGAACCTCGAAAAAGGCGGATTGGGGTTTATGGTTTCCCACCCTTTTCGCAAAGAACGCGAAAAGGATGGGGCACGGGGTTGCAATTGAATCAGTGCATCAATAAGAGACCAGAAGCCCGTGCGAGCGAAGAGCGAGCGGCTGCCCCACCGCAGGTGGCTGCCTCACCGCAGGTGGCGCGCTACACTGGAGTTCACATGGTCTTCGTTCTCGACAACTACGATTCGTTCACATACAACCTTGTTCAGTACCTGGGAGAGCTGGGCGCCAAGGTCGAGGTCTATCGCAACGACGAACTGACCGTCGACGAGGTCGAGGCGATGCGCCCTGAGCGCATTCTGCTCTCGCCGGGGCCCTGCACGCCGATCGAGGCCGGCATCCTGGTTCCGCTGATCCACCGGATGGCCGGCAAAGCGCCCATTCTTGGAGTTTGTTTGGGCCATCAGGCCATCGGCGAGGCCTTCGGCGGCCAGGTCGTCCGCGCCAGCCATCTGATGCACGGCAAGACCAGTTCGATCGCGCACGACGGCAAGGGCGTTTTTGCTGGATTGGACTCACCGCTCACCTGCACGCGNNCTTCGGTCATCATGGGCCTGCGCCATCGCACGCTGCCCATCGAGGGCGTGCAGTTCCATCCCGAGAGCGTTCTGACCGAGGGCGGCCACCAGATGATCCGCAACTTCCTGGAGATGTAGCCGCCATGCGAATCTGCCTCTTGCTCTCGGCCACGCTTCTCATCACGCCAGCGCTCCAGGCCCAAACCGTCCCCGCGCCCAAGACCGCCGCGACCGTCGCCGCCCCCATCGCCATCGTTACGCTGGACAGCAAGAACCCGGACGCCGCGGCCTCAGTGACCGGCGCGCTGGAAGTCTCGCAGGGCAAGGCCATCATCGCCGCCAGCGGAACCATCACCTCCGGAGATGAGACCACCGAGGTCGTCCTGCCCCATCGCGGCGTGCTGCGCGTCTGCGCCTCCACCACCGTCAAGCTGGCCGCCGACTCCAGCGTACCCGCAGGCGAGACGCCCGGCCTGATGATGGCGATGGATCACGGCGCAATCGAGGCCAGCTTTGCCACGGGGCGCAACTCCGACATTCTGCTTACGCCGGACTTCCGCATCCTCATCGGCGCTCCCGGCGCGGCGGAGGTCAAGGTGCGACTCGGCCAGCACGGCGACACCTGCGTGGATAACGCCGGCATCAACGCGCCTTATGTGCTGGTGACCAGCATCTTCGAGGGCGGCGATTACCGCGTGCAACCCGGACAGCGGGTGATGTTCGAGCACGGCAGCCTGCATGAGGTGGTGGATCAGGAAAAAGAGCCTTGCGGCTGTCCGCCCGCGGCGCCCAAAGGGAACGAATTTCCGCTGGCGCAGAGCGAGGGCCTCGCGCCGCTGCCCAAGCCTGCGCCGATTGCCGCCAGCCCAAACTCCGCCCCTGCGCAGCCCGTAGAGCCATTCGTCTATGAAGCCGCCGACCACGCCGCGCAGCCCGCCGCGGAAGCTACTCCGGCAGCCAACGCAAATCCGCCCACAACTCCTCCCGCGACAAAGAAAAAGCCCGGCTTCTTTACGAAAGTCGGAAAATTCTTTCGCCGTGTCTTCGGCGCGGAGTAAATATCTCTGGCTTTGCCGGGGAATAATTACTCCCTCGTCTTACATCTCCCGCGCCCGCTCGATGGCGCGGATGACGGCTTGGGCCTTGTTGATCGACTCGGCGTATTCCAGCTCCGGCACGGAATCTGCCACGATGCCCGCGCCGGCCTGTACATAGCCCTTGCCGCCGATGGCCAGCATGGAACGAATGGCGATGCATGAATCGAGATTCCCGCTGAAATCGGCGTAGAGCACCGCGCCGCCATAGGTTCCGCGCCGCGCCGGCTCCAGCTCTTCGATGATCTCCATGGCCCGCACCTTGGGTGCGCCACTGAGCGTGCCGGCGGGGAAGCAGGCGCGCAGCGCGTCGACGGCTGTGAGTTCCGGCTTGAGCCGGCCTTCGATGGTGCTGACGATGTGCATCACGTGCGAGTAGCGCTCGATGAACATCAGCCGGTCTACCTTGACCGAGCCGAACTCGCTCACCCGGCCCACGTCGTTGCGGCCCAGGTCCACCAGCATCACGTGCTCGGCGCGCTCCTTCTCGTCGGCCATCATCTCGTCGGCCAGCGCCTGATCCTCGGCCTCGGTAGCGCCGCGGGGCCGGGTTCCGGCGATGGGCCGGTACTCGACCTTGCCCTGATGCACGCGCACCAGCAACTCCGGCGATGAGCCCGCGAGTTCTACCACCGTGGGTGGTTTTAACTTTTTAGTTGAGTGCTTGGACTTCTCCGCTACGTCGCCCAGCGGACCCTCCGGCGCAAAGCGCAGGAAGAACATATAGGGGCTGGGGTTGACGGTGCGCAGGGCGCGATAGACCTGGAAGCTGTCGGCCTCCGGCTCCACATCGAAGCGCTGCGAGAGGACTGCCTGGAAGACGTCGCCCGCGACGATGTAGTCCTTGGTGCGATTGACGGCGGCAAGGTAATCCTTCTTCGACGTGCGGTGCTTCACCTTCAGCGCGCCTTTCATCTTGCGCGCGGCCAGCTTGGGCAACGGCTGGGCAAGCCGTTTTTCAAAGCGGTCGAGGCGCGCGACGGCTTTGTCGTATGCGACGGCCGGCTTGCCGCGCGTCACATCGGCGGTGACCACCAGCCGGATCTCCTTGCGCACATGGTCGAAGGCCAGCACCTCGTCGAAGAAGAGCAGGCAGGCGTCGGGAACGCCCAGTTCGTCGGCGGCCAGCTCGGGCAGGCGCTCGATCTGGCGGACGGCATCGTAAGAAAAGAAGCCCACCGCGCCGGCGGTAAAGGGCGGCAGCCCCTGAAGGCGCGCGGGCTTGTGGCCGCTGAGCGCGCGGCGCAGCACGGCGAAGATGTCGCCGTCGATCTGGACGACTTTTTTGCCTTCGGTGATGGTGATCTCGCGCCCCCGCGCCACGATGCGCTTGAATGGCTGGAGGCCGATGAAGGTATAGCGGCCCACCCGCTCGCCGTTCTCGACCGACTCCAGCATGAAGCACTCCCGCTCCGGCCAGGCGGCGCGCAGGAAGGCGGAGACCGGCGTTTCCAAGTCTGCGGCCAAGGTGCGGCAGACGGGAACAAGCGTGTGCTCTTTGGCGAGCGCGAGGAACTCTTTGCGGCTGGGCTGAACGGAATGGGCGGAGGCTTTCACAAACCTAGTGTAATTGCTGGGGCGGTTTGGCTTGAGTTGTGAGTGGCATCCATGCCGATCTTCGGCATCTGGCCCCGTTCGGCTCAATGCACCAGCCCGGAACGGTAGGTTTTCAGCCAACTCACCAACTCTGCCGGGGGAAGCGGCCGGCTAAAGAAGTATCCTTGGGCGCAGTCGCAATCGTACAGGCGGAGAAGGTCCAGTTGTTCCCTGGTCTCCACTCCTTCCGCGACCACGCTCATGCCGAGTTCGTGGCCCAACTCGATGGTCTTTCGGACCATGATGCGATCTTTCTCGCTGGACTCCATGTCCATGACGAATGATCTGTCGATCTTCAACTCTGTCGCCGGTATATTTTTGAGTTGTTGCATCGAGGCATAACCGGTGCCAAAATCGTCGATCGACAACTTGATCTGTTTCATCCGCAGCCTGGTCAGAATGTCCAATGTTCTCCATAGTTCTTCGATCAAGCCGCTCTCTGTAATCTCAATCGTCACGGTCGCGGGGCTTACGCCATTCTTCTCGGCGATCGATACAAGCATGTCAGGGAATTTCAGGTCGTGGAAAGAATACACCGACGCATTCAACGACAGCATGGGAACCTTCCCGTCGCCGTTGGCAAACTGCCGTACTTCGCTCATCCCGCGATTGATGACCAACCAACCAAGTTCGTCGATCAGGCCAAGCTCCTCCGCGCGGCTGATAAAGTTGTCGGGGAAGATAAGCCCTCGTTCAGGATGCTGCCACCGCACCAGGGCCTCTACGCCGGTAATGCCGCCCGTGGCAATATCGATCAGCGGCTGATAGTGAAGTACAAAACTGTTGCGCTCGATCGCGCCCCGCAACTCCTCATTTTGAGTGAATTGGGCACCCCGTAGAACGATCGGCGATATCACCGGCCCCGCACCCTTTGCAAGTACATCCTCCAGCTCTGCCAGGCGGAACGGCTTCTGGAGATGACCCACGATGGATAGACCGAGGATCTGCCCAAGTTGTTCCGCAGTCTCCCTGAGGTGTTTGCCCACGCCACTCATCAAGACGATGCCGGCCTTGCACTTCTGCTCGCCGAGAAGCCTGAGCACTTCAACGCCATCCATTTCCGGCATCAAAAGGTCGAGCACGATGAGGGTGGTATCTGGCGTAAGCGACTCCAGGAAGGCCTTTGCATTGGTCGTCGTGGTGCAATCGAATCCCATGGCCTGCGCGGTGGCAGAGACGAACTCACCAATATCTTCGTCATCGTCGATTACCAGTATCTTCTGGCTAGGCTTCATCCTTCCTCCGCATGCTGCTGTGCTGGCCGACACGCCGGTAACTACCGACCGGATCGGGAAAGTTCTCATTTCTCCTGCGTGGCATAGCTGCTCCCCATGACGCTGTGAACGATGGCGGCGAATTCGGCGCGTTGATAAGGCTTGCGCAGCAGGGGACCTTCAACCAGCGGCATGCTCTTCTCTGCCAGCGCCTCTGCAGGAAATCCGGAGGAATAAACGATCTTGAGGTTGGGGCGCAAAGCACGAGCCCTTTGCACAAGTTCCACTCCATTCATTCCACCCGGCATGACAATATCCGTCACCATCAGATCAATCTCGTCATGATGTGCAAGCACCTCCAGAGCTCCGGTGCCGTCTTTGGCTTCAAAGGTTGCAAAGCCCATCTCCGCGAGATATGCGAGGGCTACCTCGATGAGGTCTTCTTCGTCGTCCACCACCAGCACTGTGCCGCCCATTTTTGCGTTGAGAGGCTTCGGCGCACCCGCTGGAACTGGCTGCGAGAGATCGGCTGCAAGGGGTAGATAAAACGACACCGTGGTTCCCTGCCCAAGTTCGCTGTAGGCGCGGACGGCGCCACCGGACTGCTTCACGAAGCCGTAGACCATGGCAAGGCCCAGGCCCGTACCCTTGTTGCGCGGCTTGGTGGTAAAGAAGGGCTCAAAGGCCCGCTCCAGGGTCTCTCGCGACATGCCATCCCCGGTATCCGTGACCGACACACAAACGTAACGGCCTGCTTTTAAGTCGCCTGTTTGTACCGCGGGATGGCTATCTTCGAGAGTCTGTAGTTGTGAGGAGATGGTGATGGAGCCGCCCTTGGGCATCGCATCGCGCGCATTGACCACCAGATTGAGAAGGGCGCTTTCCAACCCCGCGGGGTCGACAAACATCGGCGGCACGGACTCGTCGAAGTGGGTCGTGATCTTGATCTCCGCGCCAAGAGCGCGGCCGGCCAGTTCGATCATGTTCTGAATCGAATCTCCCAGCAGCACCACCGACGGCTTCAGCTCCTCGTTGCTGGAGAACACTAACAGGCGCCGCGTGATGTCCGCGCCGCGTGCGGCTGCCTTTTGAGCGGTCTGTACTCGCTTGACGGCTGCTTCGTTGCCGGCAACCAGACGGTCAAGCAGATCGAGATTTCCAATGATTACACCGAGCAGATTGTTGAAATCGTGAGCGATTCCACCCGTCAATTGGCCGATCGCCTCCATCTTCTGGCTCTGGTGCAACTGGCGTTCCAGTTGCTTTCTCTCGCTGATGTCGCGGATCGCCGCCGTCACCAGGATGCCCTCGGCGCTCTCCAGAGGGCTGAGCATGATCTCGATCGGAAACACGGTTCCATCTTTGCACCGCCCGTGCAGTTCAATGCCTGTGCCTATCTGCTGCGCCAGCGCCTCAGCCGTAGTGCGAAGAGCGTCGGCGATCAACCGCTCGGCAAAGCCCTCCGGAATGATGCTCTTCACCTTCTGGCCCAACAGCTCATCGCGGCGGTATCCGAACTGCTTCTCCGCACGGGCGTTCAACAGGACGATCTCCCCGCCCTGGTTCACCACCACCATTCCGTCCGGAGCCGCTTCCAGAAGCCCGCGATACCTGGCCTCCATCTGCGCCAGATGCTTCTCCGCATCTTTGCGCACTGTGATATCACGTATCGCCGCCGTCACCAGGATCCCCTCGGCGCTTTCCAGCGGGCTGAGCATGATCTCGATGGGAAAATCGCTTCCATCTTTCCGCCGGCCGTAAAGCTCAATCCCCGTGCCGATCTGCTGGGCCAGCGCTTCAGCCGCGGTCCGGGTTTCGTCGGCGATCAGCCGTTCCGCAAAGCCCTCCGGAATGATGTTCGTCACCTTCTGGCCCAACAGCTCATCGCGGCGGTACCCGAACTGCTTCTCCGCCCGGGCATTCAACAGGACGATCTCCCCATCCTGGTTCACCACAACCATTCCATCCGGAGCCGCTTCCATCAGTCCGCGGTACCTTGCCTCCGATTCCTTGTCCTCTGTCAGTGCCTTGCGGTGCAAGAAAGACCTCATCGCTATTTCCCCTGTTTCTCATTCGGAGTGGCGTTTCAGTCTTCCCATTTTGAACAGGCTGGAACGATAGATTGAGCGCATCGGTACTCCGAACCATTGAATACTTGCGTTCCATAGTACCCCGTATTACGGACATTTACATTACAACGGTAACGCTCTGGTTGGATATGATTCTGTCACATTTTGCTCAGGCCAGTCCAGGGTAGAGGGGCGTGGATTGGAAGCTCTGCCGATCCGGGTTTGGAGTCGGGCTGCGCAGGCACGGGAAGCGGCGAGAGCGCGCGCCCTGCCAGTACCGGGGGCATATTCAAGGTCCAAAGTTGAAAGTTGCATAGGATTTTGGACGAGGCTTCCCGAACCAGTGCCGATGCTGAAACGGAGAAGCCACGCCTGGAAGGGGTTCGCGGGCTCGCTTCGGCGGACTTTCGGATTTCAGGTAGACTTGCGGCGCTCGTCAGGCGTTGCCACCCGAACTGTCATCCAGCCGATGAACGCGCCCAGAAACGTTCCGGCGATCACATCTCCCACCCAGTGAAAATTGGTGATGACAACCGCAACGCACAGCAGAGCGGCGATCAGTATGCCAGACGCCCGCCAGCGCGGCTGAAGAATCCAAAGCACCGATACGATGGCAACGGAGATCATCGCCGTTCCCGACGGGAAGGAATTCCAGTGCGGACCTCCATGCAGAAGGCGGAATCCGTAGAGGTGGTTCTGAACAAACTCCGGATCGGGCTGGGCGCGGCCAAAGATGCGTTTGAAGACAAGGCTGGCCACAGTTGCACACAACGCGGCCCAACTACAGAGCCGCGGCGTTCGCGTCCACAATGGAAGCAAGCGGCCGGAGCCGGCCCAGATCACGCATCCCAGGACGAAGAGCAACGCCATCACGACCGTAAGATCAAGGGGAGCCAGCGCGCGGTCCATCCATGCCCATGCCGCCGTGGGACGCAGATGCGCGTCGAAGAATTCAGCCGTCGGGCGATCTACGTATGCGATGCACACTCCAACCATGATCGCCGTGGTCGCGAATGCAAGACACCAGTTTCGCATTACTGCTTTGCCGCTCATGGTCTGCCTGTGTATTGCCAACTACTAAGCTAGCAGGTTCACATGGTCTGCTCTCACCGGCCCGCCAACGAAGAAATCACCGTCTCGTCTATTATTTGTGAAGGGGTGCGTTTCCGCGAACCATCGCCGGGAGCGCAAGCCCGCAGAATTGGAGAGATGTATGACAACGATATCGCTCGAGCAGGAGATCAATCCCTGGGAGGCCCAGGAAGCACGATTTGACTTTGCGGCGCGCAAGCTGAACCTGGAAGAGAGTTTGTGGAAGATGCTGCGCATGCCCTCGCGCGAGATCATCGTGCATTTTCCGGTGGCCATGGATGACGGGCACATGGAGATCTTCACCGGCTTCCGGGTGCAGCACTCGATTGCCCGCGGACCCGGCAAGGGCGGCCTTCGCTACGCGCCCGACGTGACGCTGGACGAGGTGCGAGCGCTGGCCAGCTGGATGACCTGGAAGTGCGCGGTGGTCAACATTCCCTTCGGCGGCGCCAAGGGCGGGGTGATTTGCGACCCTAAAAAGATGAGCCAGGGCGAGCTGGAGCGCATGACGCGCCGCTACACCTCGGAGTTGATCGACTCCATCGGGCCGGAGAAGGACGTTCTGGCGCCCGACATAAATACCAACGACCAGACCATGGCGTGGATCATGGACACCTACTCGATGCACATGGGGCACACGGTGACCAGCGTGGTGACCGGCAAGCCGTTGAACATCGGCGGCTCGCGCGGGCGAATGGAAGCCACCGGGCGCGGCATACAGGTGATCTGCGACGAGAGCATGCGCTACCTGGAAATGCCGGTCGACGGCTGCCGGGTGATCATCCAGGGCTTCGGCAATGTGGGCTCGAATGCCGCCCGCCTGCTGATGGAGCGCGGCTACAAGATTATTGGTATCGCCGAGAAGGATGGCGGCCTGCTGAATCCCAACGGCATCGAGATTTACCAGTTGCTGGAGTACAAGCGGTGCAACAACACCATCCTGGGCTTCCGCAACGCCGAGGCCGTTCCCAGCGAGGAACTGCTGGTCACTGAATGCGAGATTCTCATCCCCGCGGCCACCGAGAATGTGATCACCAGCCGCAACGCCGATCAGATCAAAGCGCGGGTCATCGTGGAGGGCGCCAACGGCCCCACCACCGCCGTGGCCGACGATATCCTTGCCGAGAAGCGCATCTTCATCATGCCCGATATTCTGGCCAACGCCGGCGGCGTGACGGCGAGTTATTTTGAGTGGGTGCAGGACCGNNCAGGGCTACTTCTGGAAGGAAGCCGTCGTCAACGAGCAGATGGAGACCATCCTGCGCGACAGCTTCGAAGATGTGATCCGCTACGCCGAGGCCCACAACGTGAACAACCGTATCGCTGCTTATATGCTGGCCATCGATCGCGTGGCCATCACCATCCGGCAGCGGGGCATCTACGCATGACGCGCTGACGCAGAAAAGGCCTGTTCAGTTTGGGAAATACCATGGCTTTGCCGGAGTGGCAGGAGCATGAGCACCGTCCCTGCGGGCCTCCGGATGAATTGTTGGTTACGCCAACCCCACGCTGAAGCGCGGGGTTAATCAACACAGCGCCTACGGCTCGATACCACTGGCTGTTGTCACAGCGATACGGCGCGAGGCTAGCCCACGTGCGCCTTTTGCTGGGCAAGGCGGCTGATGGCGTCGCTCTGCTTGACCATCTCCATCACCGAGAAGCCCTTTTCCGCGATGGCTCCGGTGGGGCAGGCCTGCACGCACTTGCCGCAACTGGTGCAGCTCGACGCATGGCCCCAGTCGTCCTTGAGGTCGCTGACGATGCGCGAGTAAATGCCGCGCGAAGCCACCTCCCAGACGTGCGCGCCCTCGACCTCGGCACAGACCCGCACGCAGCGCGTGCAGAGGATGCAGCGATTCTGATCGAGAACGTAGCGGGGGTGGGTCATGTCCACCGGCAGCCGCGGATTGTTGTACCCGTAGCGGACGTGGGTGATGCCCAGCTCGCGCGCCATGGCCTGGAGTTCACAGTGGCCGTTGGAGACGCAGGCGGCGCAGATGTGATTGCGCTCGACCAGCAGCAGCTCGACGGCCATTTTGCGGTACTGCGTCAGCTTGGCCGATGCGGTCTTGATGGACATGCCCTCCTGCATGGGCGTGGTGCAGGCGGGCAGCAGGCGGTCGGTGCCGGCCAGCTCGACCATGCAGACGCGGCAGGCGCCCACCGCGGAGAGGCCCTTCAGGTAGCAGAGCGTCGGAATCTTTTTTCCGTTGGCGTTGGCCGCCTCCAGAATGGTCTGCCCCTCGCGGGCGGTTACCAGTTCGCCATCAATTCGGACGGAAATCGTTTTAGTTGGCATAGCGGATTCCCTTTCTAATTCCCTGGGTCTTATTGATTCGGCCCATCTAAATTGTTCGGCCTCCCACCCTTGCGCCAGAAAAAAAGCGCAAGGATGGGGCACGGAAATCTCTCCGTTAGTTGGCTCCCACAGTGGCGCGCAGATCGCAACGCAGGCAGCGGCGGCACTCTTCCAGCGCCTCCTGGGCACTGAGGCCGTCTACCACTTCCTGCTGTGTGTGAACACGAAGCGCGGCCGGTACATCGTGACCAACGTGGCGGCGGCTGAGGCTCGGCTCTCCGGGCGCAGTGCGGCTGTACTCAAAGTCCGGGAAGAGCTGGTCCCAGCGCGCTTTATCCGAAAGGCTTGGGCCCATGAGCCGCTCGTCGATCTTCTGCGCCGCCTGCTTGCCGCAGCTCATGGCATTCGACACGTTGGATGCGCCGGTGATCACGTCGCCTCCGGCGTAGAAGTTGGGGCGGCTGGTCTCGTAGGTGAAGCGATCCACAACGATCATTCCCTCCTCCGTGAGGGCCAGTCCAGAGGCCTTGCAGAAGTCCTGATCGAAGGTCTCGCCCACGGCCAGGATCACGCTGTCGCACTCGTAGCGCTGCACCTCGTTGGTGGGCATCGGCCTTCTGCGCCCGCTCTTGTCGTACTCGCCGAGGCGGGTTTTCACGATTTCGATGGCCTTCACGTGGCCCTCGGCATCGCCCATGATGCGGTGCGGCGCGGCGAGGAAGACAAAGCGCACGCCCTCGTCCTCGGCGGCCTGAATCTCTTCGTCGATGGCGGGCATGTCCTTGCGCTCGCGGCGATAGAGGATGGTGGCTTGCGCGCCCATGCGCATCACCGTGCGCGCCGAATCGATGGCCGCGTTGCCGCCGCCGATGATCGCGACCCTGGCGCCCATCGGAACCTTCTCCTGCCGGGCGATGGATTCGAGGAAAGGCAGCGCGGGATGCACGTTCTGCAACTCCGTTCCGGGCAGATAGAGCCAGGATTCCTTCCAAGTTCCGATGGAGAGGAAAACGGCGTCGAACTGGCTGGCCAGCTCGTTCAGCGGCACGTCAAAGCCGATGCGCGTATTGAAGACCATCTTCACGCCGACGCCTTC
>PMTP01000148.1:0-1961 GCA_003167305.1 Acidobacteriaceae bacterium | reverse complement strand
TCGGACTGATAGATGGCGTCGGCCAGGAAGCGATGCACCTCGCGCATATTCACCACCTCGTCGAAGGACTGGCGGCGGCAGCGATTGTCACAAGGATGCTGGCAGACGCGGCCCGTGGAGGCGGGCAGCGGATTGTCGAGGATCACCGACTCGAAGGCGTCTTCGAGGCGGCCCTCCTGATAAAGCTCGAGGAAACGGGGAATGTTCATGCGCAGCGGGCAACTGTTCTCGCAGGGCGAGAGGGCGAGTTCCTGACAGACGCCGGCGCGGCAGCGATGCGCGACGATGTGGTCCTCGTACTCATCGCGGAAGTGGCGGATGGTGGTGAGCACGGGATTGGGCGCGGACTGGCCGAGGCCGCAGAGGGAAGTCTCGCGAATCATCCGGCCCAGCTCGTCGAGCAGGGTCATCTGCTGGCGCGTGCCGCTGCCGTCGGTAATCGAATTGAGGATGCGCAGCGCTTTGTTGAGGCCGACCCTGCACGGCACGCACTTGCCGCAGGATTCGGAGTGAGTGAACTCGACAAAGTAGCGGGCGACATCGACCATGCAGTTGTCTTCATCGAGGACGACCATTCCGCCGGAGCCCATGATGGAGCCGAGCTGCGCCAGGCTCTCGTAGTCCACGGGAGTATCGAACATCTCGACGGGGATGCAGCCGCCGCTGGGCCCGCCGGTTTGCACGGCCTTGATGTGACGGTTGTTCACCGCGCCTTCGCCGATGTCGTAGATGTAGGTCTTGAGGGGAGTGCCCAAAGGCATCTCCACCAGGCCGGTGTTCTGGATTTTGCCGACCAGGGAGATGACCTTGGTCCCAGGGCTTTTCACGCTGCCGGTCTCGGCGAACCAGGCGGGGCCGCGGGTGATGATGGGCGCAACGTTGTACCAGGTTTCGACGTTGTTGATGTTGGTGGGCTTGCCGTACAAGCCCTTCTGCGCGGGGAAGGGCGGGCGGGGATGCGGACGGCCGGCGTGGCCTTCGAGCGAAGCGATCAGAGCCGTCTCTTCGCCGCAGACAAAGGCTCCCGCACCCTGCACCAGCTCGATGTTGAAGTTGAAGCTGCGGTTGAGGATATTCGCGCCCAGCAGGCCGTATTCGCGCGCCTGTTCAATGGCCTTGTTGAGCCGCTGCACCGCCAGCGGATACTCGGCGCGGACGTAGACGATGCCCTCGGTGGCGCCCATGGCGTAAGCGCCGATGATCATGCCCTCGAGCAGCGAGTGAGGGTCGCCCTCGATCTCGTTGCGGTTCATGTAAGCGCCGGGATCGCCCTCGTCGGCGTTGCAGATGATGTACTTGGTGTCGGCCTTGGCCTTGGCGAGAAAATCCCATTTGTTGCCGGTGAGGAAGCCCGCGCCGCCGCGACCACGGAGCCGAGCGGCCTTGATCTGCTCGATGACATTGTCAGCGCGTCCGTCGATCAAAACTTTGTAGAGCGCCTGATAGCCGCCCACCGCGATGTACTCCTCGATGTCGGAGGAACTGATGAGCCCGCAGTTGCGCAGCACAATCTTCTTTTGCCCCTTGAAGAAGGGGATCGCGTTCCAGGAGGGAATCAGCGGATAGCCCTGGCCGTAGCGCAGGTGAGCGGTGATGTGATCCCACTCTTCGATCTTGCAATAGACCAGATCGGCGGGCATGATGCCGGTGGAGACCGCTTCCAGGATGCGCGCGGCGTCGTTGGCCTGCACGCGATGGAGCATCACCAGCGGGTTTCCCGGCAGGCGGATGCTGACCATCGGCTCCTGAAAGCAGGAGCCGAAGCAGCCCACGCCGGCCAGCATCACCTCCAGGCCGCTGCGATCGATGGCCTCATTCAGGGCGTGATAGACCTCTTCCGCGCCATTGCCGCGGCCGCAGGTTCCCATGCCCACAGTTAGGCGCGGCGTGGCCGGCATCAGCTTGGCAAGCCCGGCTTCGCGCACCGCGTTGAAGGCGCCTATATCCTGAATTCGCGGCAT
>PMTP01000057.1 GCA_003167305.1 Acidobacteriaceae bacterium | reverse complement strand
TCCTCGGTGATGCCGTAGCCGCCCATCAGGCTGACGGCCTCGCGCAGCAGGTTTACGCCGTGGCCGGTGTTCCAGAGCTTGGTGGCGGGGCAGATCACGTTGGCCTCGGCGTCCATCAATACGTACTGGACCAGCGGGTCGGCTTCCAGTTCGGCGCGACGGGAGTCCTCTTTGTCGAGCGCAAGCAGTTCAAGCGCGCGCTGCTCGCTCTCCCTGAGCGCCTTCATCTCGGAGCGTCCGCCCTGGACGCCGCGCTCTTTCAGGATGGCCGTCTTCAGCTTCTCGGTAGGTTCCATCTCGTCGAAGAGCCGCGCCGTGGCAAAGCCCAGCGAGGCGGCCGCTTCGCCGGTGGCCCAAACGTCCACCAGCCGGTGCAGTGCATCCTCGCGCTGCTGGATGCCCTGCTCGTAACGGACGGAGCCGGGTCTGGCGCCCTCTGCGCCGCGGAAGCGCTGGCGCTGGTAACGGATGACCGGCTCGACGGCAGAGAGCAGCTTGGCAGCCGACATCAGGCCCACGCCCACGCGGGTGCGCTTGAAGACCGCATCGAGGACTTCACTGTGGCTGTAGTTGGGAACGATGACGCCGTCCTTAATGGTGTAGCCGCCGACGATGCGGCTGGCCGGCACCTTCATGCTGAAGATGGGGTCGCCGGTGGAGGAGAGCTGATGAACCAGCTTTTTCGTTGGAGTGCCGTGGTCGAAGACGCCCTCGTCGGTCTCTTCCAGGATCACGAAGCAACTGCCCTTGATGCGCGGGTCGTCTGAGCCAACCGCGGCAGTGACGAAGTTGGCGAAGGCGATGTTGGTGATGAAGCGGCCGCGTTTGTCCACCTGCAGCCAGGGCTCTTCGCCGTCTGCCCACTCGGCCACGCGCACCTTGCCGCTCAACATTCCGGTGTCAACGCCGACGTAAGGGATAGGCTCGGTCAACACAAATGCGCCGCGCCAGGTCTTGCGGTCCTCGCCGGGCTGCGGAGGCGCGGAGAGGCTTTTGTAGTGCTTCAACTGCTCCGGCGTGCCGCGCTCGTGGATGGGCGCAAGCGCCAGGGAGCCGGCCAGGCTGGCCGTGGCCGCGCCGCCGTCTACCCATGCCAGCTCGAAGGCCGCCAGCGAGAGCGCCAGGTTCTTGGGCCCGGAGATAAAGCCGCCTTCTTCCGGCTCCATGAAGGCCGCGGTAATGCCGGCGCGGTCAAAGGCCTCCATCATGCTGGCCTTGCCGGGGGTCCATTCGTGGGTGTTGCGCTCGCCGGCGGCGACCAATTGGGCAACGGTTCCCCGCGCCACGCCACGCGCCGACTGNNTTGTCCTCAAGCCGCGGTCATAGTGTGAATGACCGGACGCAGGATGGGATGTGACCTAGATCACTTTGGCGAGCAGGCCCGCCGTGCCCGGCCGTCCTGGAAGAAGCGGCGAATGATTTCTTGAGATCGTGAGGATCATCCCCGCGCAATGCGGGAGCGGACTCGTCGGAGTGTGACCGGCGTCACTTGCGATTGCGCAACGCAACCTATATGACAGGTACGTAACCGGGAAACCTCCAGGTGACCGGCCCGCAAAGGTCCGGTCCTCGATCTTCCAGTCAAGGAGCAACACCATGATGCAAGCAATCAGAGCGGCGGCCGTTATCCTGCTGGCCGCGTCCATTGCGGGCCCTGCCTTCGCGCAGGCGCCCGGCGCTGACACCTACAAGGCCAAGTGCGCGATGTGCCACGGCGCGGACGGGCTGGCCGCCACGCCGATGGGAAAGAATATGAAGATTCTCTCCTTCAAAGCCCCGGAGATGGTCAAAGCCTCAGACGCCCAGTTCATCGCCTCGACGAAGAACGGCAAAGGCAAGATGCCTGCCTATAACGGCAAGCTGACCGACGCGCAGATCAAGGACGTCGTCTCGTACATTCGCACTCTGCAGTAGTAGCAGCGCAAGCGAGGCCTGAATGGTTCAAGAAGGATCGGAGTCTTCATGAAGACTGCTTCCTCGATTGCGCTTGCACTTGGGGCGCTTCTGGCTGTTGCAGCGCCGCGCGCCGCCTGGACGGAGACCGATTGCCTCTCCTGCCACGCGGACGCGAGCCTGCAAGACGCCTCGGGCAAGAGTGTGGGCGTNNATCAAGGAATATCCGCATCCGGATCAAATCACGCCGGTCAAGTGCGAATCCTGCCACGCCGATCAGGCGGCCGGCCTGGCCGGAAGCGTTCACTCCCTCAAGGCCGAGCATCCCTGCACCAGTTGCCATGGAGACGCCCACGCCATCTTTCCCAAGGATGATGCGCGCTCGGCAGTCTATCCGCTCAACGTTCCGCGCACCTGCGGCGCCTGCCACGGCAACGATGCAATGGCGAAGAAACATGGCCTGCCCAACGTCTATCCGTTGTACATCGACTCCATCCACGGCTTTGCGCTGAGCAAAGAGGGGCTGTTGGTGGCGGCTAACTGCCAGAGCTGCCATGGATCGCATCACATCCTGAGCCACAAGGATCCGCTAAGTCCGACTTATAAGACGAATATTCCCAAGACCTGCGGAAGCTGCCATGCGGGAATTACCGCCAATTATATGGGCGGCGTGCATGGAAAGGCCGTCGCGGCCGGCGATCTGAAAGCGCCGGTCTGTTCTGACTGCCACACGGCGCACGCCATTCTGCAGCCTACGGCGGATGCATTTCGCATGCAGTCCACGCCCATCTGCGGCTCCTGCCACAAGGAGAAGCTATCCACTTACCGGGATACCTTCCACTCGCAGTTAGGCTCGCTGGGCGGCTATGTGGAGACAGCGCGCTGCTGGGATTGCCACGGAGCGCATGATGTATTGCCCGCCTCCGATCCGCGATCCCCGATTGCCAAGGCCAATCTGGTGGCCACCTGCGGCAGGTGCCACGCGGGCGCCAACCTGAGTTTTGTGCAGTATCAGCCTCATGCCAACGCGCGCAATCGCAAGCTGAATCCGGCCCTCTACTTTGTGCGCTTGTTCATGAACCTGCTGCTGGCCGGGACCTTGGGGTTCTTCGTGATTCACACCATACTGTGGCTGATCCGCTCGCGCTACGACCAGATCAAGAAAAAATCCACGGAAGGAGACAAAAATGCCTGATCTGGAGCAAGCCGCAATGGAGAGCAGGGAAAAAAGTCACGCCGAAGTCCGGCATTTCATGCGCTTCACGCGGGCGCAGAGATACCTTCATGCCGCGCTCTTCTCCAGCTTTCTGGGGCTCGCCGCCACGGGACTGCCGCTGCGTTTCAGCGAGAGCATCTGGGCGCGCGGCCTGGCCAAAGGCGTGGGCGGCTTCGGGGCGATTCTCTTTTTTCATAAGTTTTGCGCCCTGGTGCTGACTGTGGCGTTTCTCATTCACCTGAAGGAGATAGTAACTCGCGGTATTATCCATCGCGAAAAAGGAATCTTCTGGGGAGCAACCTCGATGGTGGCGAACTGGAAGGATGTGAAGGATCTCTTCGGACACATTCGCTGGTTCCTGGGCCTGGGGCCGAAGCCGAAATTCGACCGCTATGCCTACTGGGAGAAGTTTGATTACTGGGCGGTCTTCTGGGGCATGATTGTTATTGGCTTTTCCGGCTATGCGATGTGGTTTGCTCCGTTCTTCGCGCGATTTTTGCCCGGCTGGGCATTGAATGCTGTGTTAGTAATCCATAGCGAAGAAGGGTTGCTCGCCATTCTCTTCATCTTTTCCATCCACTTTGTCAACACCCATCTGCGCCCCGACAGTTTTCCGATGGACATGGTGGTATTTACCGGCGTGGAGAGCGAGGAAGAGTTCAAGACCAAGCGCCCGCTGGAGTATCAGCGGCTGGCGGCCCAGGGAAAGCTTGAGGCGAGAGTTGCGGATGCGCCGGGGATCTGGCAGATTAACTTCTCCAAAGTCGTTGGCTTCACAGCCATCGTTATCGGCCTCGTTCTTCTTGTGCTGACATTGAGCGCATATCTCAGAGAGTCATGAGGCTTAGAATGTCCTTGTGGAGCAGATTAAATAGGAATAAAGGCAAAAGACTTCTCGTCCGGCTTATTGTTCTATCCCTGCTTACCTGGGTCGGCGTGGCGTGTGCCGAGCACAAGCCCAAGGATGCCGACTGCCTTGCCTGCCACTCCGACGCAACCCTGACAACCGAGGACAACGGCAAGCAAGTCAGCCTCTACGTCGATCAAGCCAAGCTGAAACATTCGATCCACGGGGATCTCTTTGTCTGCGTGGATTGCCACACGGATGTGAAGGGGCTGATCCATGAGAGTACGCCGAAGAAAGTTACTTGCGCCCAGTGCCATGCGGATGCGCAAGAGGCAACCTCTCACAGCCTGCATTCGAAGGCGGCTCAGGCCGGCCAGGCGGCAGCGGCTAACTGCCAGGATTGCCATGGAGGCGCGCATGAGATTATGGGCACCGATGATCCCAAGTCGCCGGTCAATCACGCGAATATTCCGGTAACTTGCGGCCGCTGCCATGGGCAGAAGTTTCTTGTTGCATCGAACGGCGAGAGCGCGCAGAGCTTTGTCTCTTACCAGGAAAGCGTGCATGGACTGGCCATTGAGAAGGGATCGAAGAAGGCCGCGGTGTGCACCGATTGCCACGGCGCGCACGAGATTCTCCCCGCCAATGATCAAAAGTCGCCGATTTATAAATTCAATGTTCCCGCGACCTGCGGCAAGTGCCACTCAGCGGTCGCGGAGACTTTCATGCAGAGCATTCACGGGCAGGGAATCGCCCGCGGCAACGGATTGTCTCCGGTATGCACCGACTGCCACGGAATCCATACGATCAAGGCGCACACCGACCCTGACTCGCCGGTCTCGGAGCAGAATATTTCCAAGGATACCTGCGCCCGCTGCCATCAGGGCGTGAGGCTCTCGCAGGAGTTTGGCGTGCCCGGAAACCGCGTGACGAGTTATCTGGACAGTTATCACGGGCTGGCGGTCGAAGGCGGCTCGGTGGTGGCAGCCAACTGTTCAAGCTGCCACGGCGTGCATAACATACTGCCTTCCAGCGATCCCCGCTCGACGATCAATCGCGCCAACCTCGACGCCACCTGCGGCAAGTGCCACATTGGAGTTACGCAGAAGTTTACATTGACCAAGGTGCACATGGGGGTTGGCCCGGCGAAGGACATCGGTTCTGTAGCAGTGCGCTGGGTGAGATGGTTCTATCTCGCGCTGATTGCCGTGGTGATCGGCGCGATGTTCCTGCACAACGCGATTATCTGGCGGAGCAAGGCTGTGGCGCGCCGCGCGATGCAGAATCCGATGATGACGCGCATGAGCGAGAACCAGCGCTGGCAACACCTGATTCTGCTGACGAGCTTTATTGTCCTGGTGATTACGGGCTTTGCTCTCAAGTTCCCCAACTCCTGGATTGCCGAGATGCTCGGCAATGGCAACGGAGAGAAGCTGCGCGGCCTTGTCCATCGCATCGCCGGAGTTATCCTGATCGGCGCCGGAATCTATCACCTCTTCTATCTGGCGATGAGCAGGGAAGGGCGGCGTCTGATTCGCGATGTTGCGCCTGCGCCGAAGGACGCCTTCGATGCCTGGGGCACGATGAGTTACTATCTCGGACTCAGCAAGGTCAGGCCCCAGTTCGGCCGCTTCAGTTATGCGGAGAAAGCGGAATACTGGGCGCTGGTGTGGGGCACGGCGCTGATGGCCCTGACGGGAATCATGATGTGGGCCAAGGTCTGGGTGGGCAACCTGCTGGCGCGCTGGTGGGTGGATGTGGCCACCTCGATCCACTTCTACGAGGCGATTCTGGCCACGCTGGCGATTCTGGTCTGGCACTTCTACCAGGTCTTTCTCGATCCCGATGTCTATCCGATGAACTGGGCGTGGTGGGATGGCAAGATGCCGGTCGTGCACTATCGCCATGAGCATGGGCTGGACACCGAGGCGCTGGCCGAGGCCGAAGCGAGCGCCCCCTCCGCTGCGGCCGGCAAATCCGGCGGGGAGAGCGGCGATTCATCGAAGGTTCACGAAGAAAAGAAATCATGAGCGAAACATTTGCTCAAGCAGCGTGTTTATGTCTTGGCGGGATGTACTGCGAGGAGAGCTTTTTTGACTCTTGACAACGCCGCTACCGCGTATTAAACTCCGGGCCTTGTAGTGTGTTCCCCACAATTTCAAGAGAATGGAAGAGGCAATATGGCTCAGATGCGGAGGTTTGGCGCATTCGCGCTCGTCGCAGCGGCGGCGATGTATTGTGCCGGAATGGCAGCCCAGGCGGGCGATCCGGCGACACTGATCCAGCAGAAGCTGGTCTCTCAGATCAAGCTGACCAAGGCGATGGCCGATCATACGGACATCGTCACGGCCGGCGACGTTGTGGTGCTGAATAAGGACGGGCTGATGATGTGCAGTTCGGCAAGCACCTATGCATACGCCAATACGTACAGCAACGGAGTTCTGGCCGCCAGCCAGAAAAACCGGGTCAAGGACGCCGTGAAGTCCTTCGGCTTTGGTCATGTTCCGGTATTTGGCGGAGGCGGCAGCGCCACGGATGCGGCCAGCAACGGCTGCGTCTCGCGCAAGTTTGTCGCCGGAGAGAAGTTCTGGGTCACCGGAATTGTGGCGCAGAAGGACGGGATCCTCGTCAGCACCTTCAGCGATCCCTATAATGACGTTCGCTTTTACGGGGAGATCAAGTTCCTGTTCGCGAGGGGTTCCGCGCCGGCGGTGGACGATTTTGTGAAGACCGTCTCCGAGGTCATCACGGTTCAGCCCGCGGACGATAAGGGCGATCAGGGTGGCCAGGCAGATCAGGGTGGTCAGCCGGCGCAGCCGGCTGCTCCCGCGGCCGCTCCCGCTCCGGCTGCCATGCAGGAGATTGCTCCTCCTACGCCGCCGTCCGATGCTCCGCCACCGACGATTGCCCTTGGCCAGACCAAGGATGAAGTGATTGCCGGATTCGGGCAGCCGGTGAGGGTTGCCAAGCTGGGAGCGAAGGAAATCTTCTATTACAAGGACATGAAGGTGACCTTCACGAATGGAAAAGTCAGCAACGTTGAGTAGGCCGCTTGCGCTGCAAGGTTCGCAGCAGTCTGTTTCGCAATGCAGGTTCCCGCTTCGTGAAAGCAGCGTGGGACCGGAAGATTGAAAAGGAAAAGAGGATCCGATGACGATACAACTTCTCCGCAAAGCCATCTGCTATGGCTCCACAGCAACAATTCTTGCCCTGTTCGTGGGTTTGGGCAGCGCCGCTGCTGCGAACAAGCCTGCGCCTCCCGCTCCCAAGGCGGCACCCAAGGCGCCACCCAAGGCGCCAGCAAAGCCTGCCGGCGGCGGGGCATCGCATGGGCCGACCACGGGCGGTGCCACCACGCATGGACCGACGACTGGCGGAGCCAC
>PMTP01000059.1 GCA_003167305.1 Acidobacteriaceae bacterium | reverse complement strand
GTCACAGACAGCACGGAGTAGGCGCGGAGGCTGGGATTTGCCTCGAGCGTCGCGGTCACCACCACCTCGGTGCGGTCGGCGATCAAGTAGCTGGGCGGCGTGTACTGGCCGCTGGCGCTGATGCTTCCCGGCCCGCTTGCCGCGTCGCCGCCTGATACCGACCAAGTGACCTCCGCCGGGTGGCCGTTCGGGAGCGTGGCCGTAAACTGATGAACCGATGAGCCTTGCGCGTTGGTTGCATTGCATCCGGCGCAGTTGGTGTCGATGGATGTGAGGCCGGGAGTAACGGAAAAGGCTGAATTCGAGGAATTGGCGTTGACAAGGCCGCTGCCGCAACCGGCTGCAAGGAGCAGCGCCGGAGCCAGAAGCATCGGAAGAATCCTGGAAGACAGCCGCATGGTCAAAAACCCAACCTATATTGTACTGACTGCGCCTGCGGAGATAGAGAAGCGTGCCGCCCGGCTTAGTTTCACGAACAGCCCTACGATAGCACTCTTCCCAAAAATCCTTTGAGTCCCCAGCGGCCCAGCGCGGCGGTGAAAAAGACCAGAGCCACCAGGATCGCCCACCAGGGCATGTGCGTGATGCCGGGAGTGACTGCGGCGCGCAGGCCTTCGCTCATGTAGACGATGGGATTGAAGAGCACGCCGTACTTTACCCAGGGAATCTTGTCGAGCCAGGACCACGGGTAGTAGACGCAGCCTAAGAAGGTGATGGGAACGACGATGATGGAGAAGACCAGGCCGATCTGCCGGGGGTTGACCGTGGAGCCGATGACCAGGCCGAGCGATCCGGCGAGCAAGCTGGCGAGCACCAGGACCAATGCGAGGAGGAGCCAACTGGCAACGTGAGCAACTACGGGGTTGGCGGGAACGTAATAGGCCATGGGAATCACCAGCAGGGCGGCGATGATGCTCTGCATGGCGGAGAAGCAAACTTTTTCAAGAGCGACGGCCCATAAGGGTAGCGGACACATCACGCGGTCGTCGATCTCGCGGGTGATGCCGAACTCGCTGGAGAGCGGGAGGGCGACGGCGGCGATGCCGGAGAACATGATGGCCACGGCCATGAGTCCCGGCAGAAGGATGGTGCCGAAGTCAGCTCCTCCGGCGACGGCCATGGGATTGCCGGTGGCCATGCGGGGCAGAATGAAGGTGAAAACGAAGAGGAAGAGCAGCGGCTGCATTCCCACGCGCAGCAGAAAGGGCAGGAATTCGCGGGTGAGGACACGGAGATCGCGGAGGAAAAGGCCGAGGAAGGATTTGAAGAAGATTCCTGGGCCAAAACCGCTATTTCTTATTCCCTGTTCCCTGTTCCCTGTTTCTGAGTTATTCACGCAAATCCCTCCCGGTTAGTTGAATGAAGACAGTCTCCAGGCTTGGCTCGGTGATCTGCAGGTCGCGCAGGCCGTACGCGGCGGCGGCCTGGACCAGATCGGGCAGCAGACCGTCGGAGCTGGCGGCGATCACGCGCAGGCCGTCGGGGGTGGCTTCGGCGCTGGTCACGTCGGGGCGGGCATTGAGCTTGGCCAGCAGAGGGTCAAGACTTTCGATCGATTTGAGTTTGAGGTCGAAGATGGTGTGCGCGCCGAGGGTTTGCTTGAGCTTTTCCGGCGAGCCGAGGGCAAGCACGCGGCCATTGTCGAGGATGGCCAGCCGGTCGGAGAGAGAATCGGCCTCCTCCATATAGTGTGTGGTCATCAGGACGGTGATGCCTTCCTTGTGCAGCTCCTGGACGGCCGACCACATCGCCATGCGGCTCTGCGGGTCAAGGCCGGCGCTGGGCTCGTCGAGGAATAGGACGGTGGGGCGATGGGCGATGGCGCGGGCGATCTGCACGCGCTGGGCGAGGCCGCCGGAGAGTTGCGCCGGGTAAACGCTTTTGCGCTCGGTGAGCATGAACTGGGTGAGCAGTTCGAGCGATCGGGATTTGGCGCGGGCGTGGGAGAAGCCGAAGTAGCGGCAATGGAAGTAGAGGTTCTCATACACGGTCAGCGAGCGGTCGAGGGTGTTGAATTGCGGGACTACGCCGATCAGCCGCCGCGCATGGGCGGGATGGCGGACAACGTCGATGCCCGCTATGCGGACCGTGCCGCTTGTAGGCAGCGTGCGGGTGGTGGCGATGGAGATGGTGGTCGTCTTGCCGGCGCCGTTGGGACCGAGGAGGCCGAAGATCTCGCCCTGCTGGAGCTCCAGGTCGATGCCGTCCAGGGCCACCACACGGAGCTTCGACTCGTAAATTTTGGTCAGATTTTCAATTTCGACAATCAAGGGTTCACCCGGCGCGGGGAAGGGAAGTGAGTACTCTTTCAGAGTATCGCAATCTTACCAACCCACCTGGCTCATGCGCTTGAGAATGATCTCGCTGTAGTGATTCATGCGTTGGGGGCGCCGCTTGAGAGGAGCAGGCAGAATCGCAGCGAGCCGCGCCGCCTGTTCGCGGTGGATATTCCGGGCGGTGGTTCCGTAGTGATGTTGGCAGGCCGCCTTTGCCCCATAGATGCCAGGGCCCCATTCGACCAGGTTGAGATAGAGCTCAAGAATGCGCTGCTTGCCCAGGACGAATTCGGCCACCGGCACGAGCGTGGCCTCCGCGCCTTTGCGGAGGAAGGAGCGGCCGGTACCGAAGAAGAGGTTTTTAACGAGTTGCTGCGTAAGAGTGGAGCCTCCGCGGGTGCGTCCGCCTTCCATATCTTCTTGAGCAGCGAGCTGGAGCGCTTGCCAATCGAAGCCGTGGTGCTGGTAGAAGCGTGCGTCCTCCGCGGCGATGACCGCGTGCTGGAGATCGGGCGAGATTTGGCTGAGGGGAACGAATTCATAGTGTTCGCGATAGGGCGTGCGGTGCATCCAGGCCTGCACGCGGCGCTGGAGGTGCACAGCGGTCGTCGGCGGGTCGATCCACCGGGCGGCGACAAGGAGCAGCGCGGCGAGCGACCAAAGAATCACCACTCCGATGAGGAGCCATCGAATCATGGAGCGGAGGAGGCCCTTCCGCAATGGGGTTTTTGGGAAAGTATTCAGCCTTGTGGTCACATTCCAGAATACTGGTTTGGGTTGATTCGCTGAACGCGACGACAGGATGAGGTATATTTTATCCGGAGATTACCAGGAGATTACTATTGGCTTGCCCCGATGCGAGGCAGCTTCTTCCGCGTCGGCAGGCTCGCCGGGAGGGGAGAATAACGCCCTCGACGGAGGCAGACTTGCCACGAGTGCAGGTCAACGGGCTTCATCACCTCAGAGAAGGAGGAAAAGCGTGAAGAAAATCGGACATAAATAGTCCTATATGGCAAGGAGAATCTTACGATAATAGGAGAAGTGACAGGCTTGATTTTGCATATGAGACAGTGGCGGAATAGTTAACATAGCTGTGGAAGGCTCTGCGCGCATTAAATCGATAGATAATAAGGGTTTACCAATCGTTTACCCGGATTGATAGACTCCTTTACCGGATTTTCGTAGCATTGTGAAGCTTGTGAAAGTTACATTTTAGGTAATAACCGGTGATGGTTTCCACCAGAGGTCATGGATAGTGTTAATTTAGGGAATGCTGAGGTTCATAGAGATTCAGAAAAAAACATAAAAATTCACTTGCATGTTGAATCTTCGTCTACATAGAATCCGTTCACAATTGCTCATTCTCCGGCAATCTGGCAGCCTTCCCCGTCTGTTTCACATATGGTTTTCAGGATTTTTGCCGAGGATTGCTCGTGGGATGGGGAGCCTTGGTCCGATTTTCATCATCGTCCGAGGCTGACTTGGAATATGAGTTTTCTATGATACGCACGGCTTTATTTGAACACTACTCCAGAGGAACAATCGTTTCGTGTGCTGGCGTTCGCCGCCGGCGGGGCTGAATCTCGTGAATGCGAAGAGGAAGCTGAGGCAGTTTTCCTCTATTTTGCGCTATCTGAGCGTGGCCTAAGAAGAAGTTCGCCAGGAATGGCAAGAGGAAGTGATGGAGGGTTCGGGCATGTCTAATCGTGGAGAGAATCTCATGATGAAGTTTCAGATGGCGGTTCTGGTTTCGCTGACGGCGATGTTCTGCTTGTTTTCTACGGCCTTCGCGGCCGCGCAGACCACAATCTCGGCAACGGCGGTGAACTTTGGCCACGTGCCGGTGAACACCACCAGCGTCGTTGCGTCGCTATACCTAACCAACCACCAACTGACGCCGATCACCATCTCGCCCCTCACCGTCTTGGCCCCTTACGCCATCAGTGGTGGCGGGACCTGCGGTAGTACGCTGGCGGGGAGTTCGACTTGCAGCATCCTGGTGACGCTGACCCCGACGGCGCCGGGCGCGGTTCCGGCCCAGTCGC
>PMTP01000162.1:2614-5912 GCA_003167305.1 Acidobacteriaceae bacterium | reverse complement strand
GCATTTCAGAGCCTGATGCAGCAGGAGATGATCCGCCTCCATCGCGGCGAGTCCAGTGCCATGGGGCCGATCTCCGAGAAGCTGATGCGTCCGCTGTGGGCCAGAGTCAAGGCCGTTGTCGAAGAGGGAATTGCCGCCGGAGAACTGATTCCAGTCGAGTGGACGCAGTTGATCTACGCCGGCCTAGGGGCCAACGTATTCTACTTTCTCTCCGCGCCAATGACCAAATGGTCGCAAGGCTTCGATCCGCTGGAGCCTGCCGCTCTCGACATCCGGCGCAAGGTAGCCATTGAATTTCTTGGGCAGGCCATTTTCATGGATCGGGCACACGGCGCCCGCGTTGCCGCCTGCGTACTGGCCGCAACACCAATGCCGCCATTGACTGACTCGCCAGCAGGTCATTCCCGCAATGCAAATTTCAAAAGCCGCAATATCGATGCTGCTCAAACGTCTGCAATTGAAGTGAGGCACAAGTGAACGCACGCAATCGAGTTTTTCTGATTCTGGGCTTGCTGACCGTGGGGTCGCTGATCTGGTACTTCGTCACCGTGCGCCCCACCCCCGATCTGCAATTGATCGGCACGGTGGACGCCAACGAAGTGGTGGTGAGCAGCAAGATTCCCGGGCGTATCCAAACGCTGACGGTTGACGAAGGCCAGCAAGTGAAGGCCGGCCAGCTGATCGCCACCATCGAGAGCGACGACCTGCAAGCCGCGCGCAAAGCCGCCGAGGCCACCGCTGCCAGCCAGAACTGGAAGCTGGGCGAGACGGTCGAGACCGAGCGCCAGACCCGCGGCGAGACCGGCAGCGCCGCTGTCAACGCCGAGGCCCAGCTAAGCGCCGCCAAGGCCACACTTGCCCAGGCGAAGGCCAACTACGACCATCAGCAGGCCGACACCAGCCGCACCGTGGCGCTGGCTCAGCAGGGAATCATGAGCGAGCAGGCCAAGGACGACGCGGCCACCAGCCTCCAGGCAACCAAGGCAGCCGTTGATGCGGCCAAGGAGAACGTTGCCGCCGCCGAAGCTTCGCTGCGCCAGGCCCGCGCTCATGAACTACTCACCACCGTGGCGGCGCGTACCGTGGACTCGACGCGCGACGAAGTCGAAAACGCCCGCGCTCTAGCCGAGCAAGCCAAAGTCGAGCTGGGTTATGCGCAGGTCTTTGCCCCGGTCAGCGGCAGGGTCAACGTCCGCGCCGCCCGGCAGGGCGAGGTGGTCGCCGCCGGCTCGGCCATCGTCACCATCATGGACCTGAGCCAAACCTGGGTCTACGCGCCGCTGCCCGAAACTCAGGCCGACGCCGTCCAGCTCGGCGATTCGCTGCGTGTCGTGATGCCCTCGGGCGCAACGCTCCAGGGCACGGTCATCAACAAAGCCGCCGAGGCAGACTTTGCCACCCAGCGCGATGTCAGCGCCCGCAAGCGCGACATCAAGACCGTTCAGCTCAAGTTGCTCATCGACAATCCCGGCGAGCGCTATGTTCCCGGCATGATCGCCGAAGTGTACATACCGAAAAGCAAGCTGGTGAAGGAATGATTGCTCTGACATCCACCAATCAGCAACGTAAAACGGCCCACGGCCGCATACCCAAGAACAAGCTGGTGAAAGAATGACCGCTACGGCCATTGAAGTTGCCCATATCGTCAAGCGCTACGGCGACTTTGAAGCCGTCAAGGACGTCAGCTTCTCGGTTGCCGAGGGCGAAATCTTCGGCCTGCTCGGGCCCAACGGCGCAGGCAAGAGCACGCTGATCCGCATGATGACCACACTGATCCCGCTCACCGCGGGCAAGGCCATCGTCGCCGGCCATGATGTGGCCAGGGAAGCCGATGCTGTGCGCCATATGATCGGCGTCATTCCCCAGGCCCTCACCAGCGACCCCGACCTTACCGTCGAAGAGAATCTCAGCATCTACGCCAAGCTCTATAGCGTGCCCAAGGCCGAGCGCATCAAGAACATCGCCGAAGTGCTCGAAGCCGTGGACCTCACCAAGTGGCGCGGCGCTCAGGTCAAGACGCTCTCCGGCGGAATGAGGCGGCGGGTCGAAATCGCCCGCGGCCTGGTCCACAACCCGAGCATCTTCTTCCTCGATGAGCCCACCACCGGCCTTGATCCCGTCTCCCGCATCGCCGTCTGGGAGATGCTCAGCAACCTGCGCGCCACCCGCAACCTCACCATCCTCATCACCACGCATTACATGGACGAGGCCGACAAGCTCTGCGACCGCATCGCCATTGTAGATCACGGCAAACTCGTCGCCCTCGGCACGCCCCTTGAGCTGAAGCACAGCGTTCCCGGCGCCAACGTCGTCGAAGTACACTTCGACCGCGAGACACCCGAATGGCAAGCGCGACTGGAAGGCCTTGAAGGCGTAACCAGCGTGCAGGCCGAAAGCGAGGGCTTTTATCGCGTTCTAACTTCCTCCGGCTCCAAAACCACCATGCAGTTGGTCGAATTAGCCGCTTCTTTGGGAGAAACTCTCACTTCCCTCAGCGTGCAAAACACCACACTCGACGACGTATTCGTCCACTACACCGGCCGCCAGCTCCGCGATGAGCAGGTCAAGCCGCCGGTCTTCTCTCTGCCGCCCCGGCCCGGAGCACAGCCATGATCAGAATGTTCGCCATTGTCGAGCGCGAAATGCGCAAGTTCTTCCGGTCGCCCATGCTGATGATCATGTCGCTGATGATGCCGATCCTGCAGTTGCTCATCATGGGCAATGCCTTCGGCGGAAAGATCACCGGCGAAAAGATCGCCGTCGTCGATTACGATCACGGCCCGCAGGCTGTCAGGCTGCGCGAGGCCTTCGACTCCATCGCCGTCAACATCAAAACCTTCACCACCATCGAGTACACCGACGAAGTACAGGCGCGCGAGGACGTGCGCACCGGCAAGATCAACGCCGCGGTGATCATTCCCAAGCAATACTCCCGCCGCGTCTACGCTCAGGACGCACCGGTCATCGGCTTGGTCGTCGATGATACCGATCAGTTCAGCTCCGGCTCCATCGAGGCCGAGATGCAGTCCGTCGTCGCCGCGCTGACCACGCCCGCCATCCAGCCTCGCATGGCCAGTCAGATCGCCCTCGAGATTGTCGAGCTCTATCCCTATGTCAATTACCTGAAGTTCCTGCTCCCCGCCTGCTGCGCGATGGCCATGTATATCTCCGTGATGATCGGCGGCGGAATGTTATACATCGACGACAAGGCCCGCGGAGTCCACGAAGGCTATCTTGTCACACCCATCACCAAGCTGGAGCTGGTCTTCGGCATAAATGCCGCCGCGGCCATCAAGGC
>PMTP01000162.1:0-2527 GCA_003167305.1 Acidobacteriaceae bacterium | reverse complement strand
GTCCTCAACCTGCTCCTCTTCTATCCCTCCGGCGCCATGTATCCCATCGCCGCCTTCCCGCCCTGGCTCCGCGCCCTCTCGGTCATCGATCCCTTCACCTATTGCGTGGACGGCTTCAAAGAGATTCTGCTCAAAGACGGCGGCTTCGTCTCCATTCAATACGACCTGCTCTTCCTCTTTGTCTTCGGCTTTGGCACGCTGCTCATCGCCACACCGCTTTTCAAGCGGACGTTGTAAGCTGAAGGCTGCTGGCCCCACCGCAGGTGGTTGTACACTGGCCCTATGACGCGTCGATTGCTTGCTTCTACTTTGCTCGTTCTAATCGTGCTGGCCGGCTGCCGCTCCGGCCAGCAGCATCCCGCGCAGCCCAACGATGCTCCGCACTACAAGGTCTATCATCTGCGTGGCAAGGTGGTCTCCACCGATGCCGCCCGGGGCGAGGTTACGCTCGACCATGAGGCCATTCCCGGCTTGATGGAGGCCATGACGATGCCCTATAAGCTTAAAGACGAGAGCATCCTCAGCGAGCTGCATCCGGGCGACGTGATCACCGCTGACGTGCTGGTCTCGCCTGATCCAAATGCGGATTATCTTCTCGACCATATCGTCGTGGTGGCGCAGGCCAAGCCGGACTACAAGCCTGCCGTCTCCTACCATGTGCCCGCGCCGGGCGATACAGTGCCCGACTTCAAGCTACGCAACCAGGACGGCCAGCCGATTCATCTCGGCCAGTTCAAAGGCAAATCGCTGGTGGTCACGTTTATCTACACGCGCTGTCCCTCGCCCGACTTCTGCCCGCGGGTGACGCGCAACTTCGCGGCGCTGGAAAAGCAGTTAGCCGCCAACCCCGGGCTATATCCCAAAACGCACTTGATCTGCATCAGTTTTGACCCGGAGCACGACACGCCGGAGCGGCTCCGCGCCTATGGAGTGACTTACATCGGCAGCGACGCGAAGAACACCTTTGCGCATTGGGAGTTTGCCGTACCGGAGAAATCCGCGCTCGCTGAGATGGCCAGTTTCTTTGATCTGGGAATGACCAGCAATGCGGATTCGACGATCACCCATACGCTCTCGACCACGCTGATCGGCTCGGACGGCAGAGTGGCGCGCTTCTATCCCGGCAACGAATGGACACCGGAGCAGGTGCTGGCCGATGTGAAGCAGTTAGCCGCAAGCGCAGGATGAAGCAGACGTATTGTCACTATAGAAATGTGCGGCTAGTGCTTTTCGAGATTCTCCTCGGCTTGCCGCTTTTTAGCCTGTGCGATGTCGTAGAGGTGGTATTGAAAGTAGAAAAATGAAAAAGCAAAAGTTGCAATAGGATCAAGGTGAAGGCCGATTGGTTCGTGCCCATTGTAATGTTTCTGAAGTTCGGCTCGGATGACGAAGATTGCGACGACCGGGAGTGCGAATAAGATGATCACCAACACAATGACCAAAGCAATCATAAAGGTATTTGGATTGTGCCGAACTGGAAACTCGGCCAAGACAACTTCTCCCGCAATCCCGGCAAGGACCCAGAAAAGGCTCTTCGACTTCGGGTCGAGTTTGCGCATCCAGAGGCATAGATATAGGGGCCACGGACAGAATGCCAGAACTGTCACAAGCCTCCATAGAGGCCTTGGAACAAACAATTCTGTCAATATCACAATGATAATCCAGATAGCAAATAGCACTGCCCAACGCACGTTAGGCGGTGCGGGATATTCAGGGCTGTACGGATTGTTGATTGTGCTCGATGGTTGATCCACGGTGAATCTCCGGACACAAATCGTTGCTGCCTAAAAGATAGCACAAAGTTTTGCGAAGGAATCCAGTTCAATCAACAACTGTCCCTCCGGCGCGGCATCGAGCGTAGCGTGTTCGAGCACCCAGGTGTCTTTGTGGAAGAGAAAGACGGCGTTGAGTCCGGCGGCGAGGGCGGGGTTGATGTCGCTCCGGGGGCTGTTGCCGATCATCCAGTAACTCTGGGCGCAAGGCGCATCAGGCGCTGACTCGTGGCGTTGAATTACTTCGCGATAAGTGGCGGGGTCTTTTTCAGCGACAATCTCAACCGCCGAGAAGTAACTCGCAAGGCCGGAGCGAGTCAGCTTGTCGGCCTGTTCCGCGTGGTTGCCCTTGGTCATGAGAATGAGCCGGTGGCGCATTGCCAGCTCGGCCAGCGTCTCGGCCACGCCGGGGAGCAGCTCGATCTCCTGCTCGGCAATAGCGCGGGCGAAGCTCTCAACCTGGCGGCGTGATTCTTCGCCGAACACCGCGGGGCTGAGCCGCTCAAAGCACAGCAGCAGCGAATGGGTGAAGCTCGGCAGGCCATAGCCGTGGGTGAGGATGGTCTCGCGCTCAACCTCATTCAGCGCCCGGCGCACCTCGGCGGGCGAGTACTCGTGGTGGTTCAGGTAGCTGATAAACGCGGCGATGGCGCGCTCGAAGTAGACGTTGTTCTCCCACAGCGTATCGTCGGCGTCGATCAGCAGCGTCTGGCCTGGAGGGAATTGCGGCATGGTTGTATGGTAGCGAATCGGGG
>PMTP01000095.1:30862-31988 GCA_003167305.1 Acidobacteriaceae bacterium | reverse complement strand
GCCAAGTGGACGGCGCATCAGTGCAAGAAGCTCTTCCGGGCGAAGCCGATGCCGGAGCTTGCTGCGCGCGAGTGGGCGCCTGCGTTGGCGCCGTTGGGTCATGCGGCGTTTGCCGGAGCGGATGGAGCGGAGAACTTTGTCGTGATCTCGTGAGAAGAAACCACCCAGGAAAGCTCTGAATAAGTCTTTCCTGTGATCAAACATACCCTCAGGGGCTAAAGCCTAACGTTTGTTTTGTCGCATTTGTGGCACAGCTAAAGCCGTGCCCTCTAGACTCGCCAACAGGACAAATCGTTGATTCCATTGGTAATCTATAGACACTGGGCCGGTTAGTTGATTTCCGCGCTGTCCGGATTCTCCGCAGTTTCCGTCCAATTTGGCTCTGTAGGGCCGTTTTGCATGTCAACGGAGAAAGCGTATGTCAACGGAAGGCCAGGGCACGAGACCACTTTGGACACTCCATCGATCCCAGACTATCCCAATTTGCCGCCCCAGCACGGGTCTGCTCTGGGTGGTCGGCAGCGTCCTCGACACACTCCACGGACTCGGTTGCGAATATCCACCGTTTCTGCCCTTGGGAGCGCAGAGCTGCCCTGTTCTGCGCCCCCCGACATGATTAGCTTGCTGTTTTACTGGTTATTTTCCACGCAGTGTACCTTTCCGTCAGGATCAGTAGAGTGATGCTGTCCGTCGGGGCATGAACCGGGCTTGCCTCGATCGCCGGTGTCGCCCTTTTGTCCCGTATCTCCCGTATAACCCTTGTCACCCGGTCGTCCGGTGTTGCCCTTTTGTCCCGTATCTCCCGTATAACCCTTGTCACCCGGTCGTCCGGTGTCGCCTGTTTGCCCCGGGTTACCAGCTTGGCCTGTATCCCCCGTTTGTCCCTGCATTCCCTGTTGTCCCTGTTGGCCGGGCTGCCCTTGCGCGCCATTTTGTCCGGACGGTCCAGGCTGTCCCTGCGCTGCCGGTGCTGCCTGCTGTGGCGCTGTCTGGCAACCGCCGCATAGCAACATGACCGAGGTTAAACCGATACCAATACACAGTGATGTACCAATACACAGTGATGTTTTCATTTAATTCTCCTCTTCGATTCTGTTGAACCTTGAAGCCGCTTCCGCAGCCCATG
>PMTP01000095.1:0-30803 GCA_003167305.1 Acidobacteriaceae bacterium | reverse complement strand
TGAGGAAAAAGCCACTTTGCTGTATAGATTCTGTAAACACCAGAATCGAAAATGCTGTAGTCGGACGAATTGCGGAGTCTATGTAAAGGACGACATCATAGACGAGTCTCTCGAGCTCATTCGCTGACCTCGTCTGTAGAATCTCCCTCGCCGGGCGCGAGGAAGAGATTGGCTTCGAGGCCGTGCTGGCGCGTGTAGAGGTCATAGTAGCGGCCACGCATGGCGAAGAGCGCCGCGTGGTTGCCTCGTTCGACGATGAGCCCGCCCTCGACGACGAGAATCTGGTCGGCGCGGCGGATCGTCGAGAGGCGGTGGGCTATCACAAACGTCGTCCGCCCCTGCATCAGTTGGCTCAACCCGGTCTGAATCATCGCTTCCGACTCGGAGTCGAGCGAGCTGGTGGCCTCATCGAGAATCAGGATGCGCGGCTCGGCCAGCAGGGCGCGCGCGATCGACAGCCGCTGGCGCTGGCCTCCGGAGAGCTTCACGCCGCGTTCACCCACAATGGTGTCATAGGCCTCCTCGTAGCGCTCGGCAAACTCGTCCACGCGCGCCGTGCGGCAGGCAAAGAGAAACTCCTCCTCGGTGGCATTGGGGCGCGAAAACAAAATGTTCTCGCGGATGGTGCCGTCAAAGAGAAACGAATCCTGCAGCACAACGCCCAACTGCGAGCGAAAGGTGTTCAAGTCCACGTGCGCAAGGTCCACATCATCCACCAGCACGCGGCCTTTGGACGGCGTGTGGAAGGCGCAGAGCAGGCTGATGATGGTGGATTTACCCGAGCCTGAAGAGCCGACCAGCGCGGTCACCGTTCCCGGCTCGGCGAGAAAGCTGACGCCATGCAGGACTGTCTTGTCCGCGTCGTAGGCAAACTCGACATTCTCAAAGCGCACCGTGCCCTGAATCGGCGGAATCTTCACCGTGCGGCCGGTACTCTGGTTCTCCTCCAGCTCCGACATGAGTTCGTTGGTGCGGTCAAGTCCGGCGAAGGCCTCGGTCAACTGCGTGCCGATAGCCACAATCTGGAAGATCGGCGCAGTCATGAAGACCAGAAACATGTTGTAACTCAGATAGTCGCCAAAGGTCCAGCGGTGGGCCATGATCAGATGTCCGCCCATGCTCATCACAATTGCAGTCAGCAGGCCCACAGCCGTGGTCGCAGTAGCTGAGAGAGCGCTGGTCATGGTCAGTGACTTCATTACGTTGTCCAGCAAGCGGCCAACACCCACGGCAAAGACACCTGCCTCGCGATCTTCGGCGTGGTAGCCCTTGATGACGCGCACGCCGCCCAGCGACTCGGTGAGCCGGCCGGTGACCTCGGCGTTGATCTTGCCGCGTTCGCGGAAGATTGGACGGATAATCCTGAAGGCGTATTGCAGGGCAAAGACGAAAGCGCCCATCACAGCAAAGGCAGTCAATGTCACCGCCGCGCTGAGATGCATCAGATAGATAAAGGCCAAAATAGCCGTGAACAGGCCGCCGACAAACTCCACAAGTCCGGTGCCGACCAGGTTGCGCACGCCTTCGACATCGGTCATGATGCGGGCAACGAGCGTGCCGGTCCGGTTTTCGTCGTAGTAGCTAACGGAGAGCAGGCCGACATGGCGCTGGACATGACGGCGCATCTCGGCGATCAGCCGCTGGCCGGCCTTGGAGAGCAGTTGGGTCAACGCGAACGAGGTAATCGCCTGCACCACCATGGCAGTGAAAACCACTGCGATGATTCCCGGCAATAGCTCTGGATGCGGGTGATCCTGATTGAGCACTTTATCCATGAGCGGCTTGGAAATATAGGGCATGACCAGCAGAGCCACACGGTTGATTATCATCAGCCCCATGCCGGCCAGCAGCAGCCCGAGGCGCGGTTTGACCAGCGCTTTGACCTGCGGCCAGAGCTTCTTGAGGTCAGGCTTGCGCTTGGGCAGATCGTCATGGCCCGCGCGCGCGCTGCGTCCGCGCGGCGTGCGCTCGGCGCGCGCTCCCATATTCATCCCGCCGGGTCGCATCGTCCCCATGCGCTAAACCTTCCCCGAGCGCCGCGCGACGAGGAAGGAGCTCACACAGAGGAAGACATAAATCAACAGCAGCCAGACCAGTGCCAGCTTCGCGGCCATAGCCGTCAGGTCCAGCGGTTTGGCGGAGGCGCAACTGCGGATGATTTCGGCGAATGTTCCCAAAAAGCCGACCAGGCCGATGGTCACGTTGATGTGCATGAAGAGCTTGCGCCGGCGCTCATCGGGACTGATCGCAAGTAGGCCGCCAATGCCCAACGCAAGGCCGATCCAAGCGGGAATCAGCGCGGTGTAATGCGTACTTCCGGTACCCAGAAAGCCAGCCACGCCCAGGGCAATCAATAGAACTGCAAAAACCAATGTGACTTTCGCCATGCGAATCCTCCATCTGTCATTCTTGCATCTGTCATGCTTCGAAGACCACGAAAAATATAGCATCTGATTAGAGCTGAGATCCGTCCTCAATCAGCAAATCTCCGGCCTGAGCAAGTCGGCCATTGTCTCGCGGCGGCGGATCAGCCTGGCCTGCGCGCCTTTCACCAGCACCTCGGCGGCGCGCAGGCGGGTGTTGTAGTTCGAGCTTTGCGCCATGCCGTAAGCTCCGGCGTCGAGAATCGCGACGAGGTCTCCCGGTTCGACGGGCGGGAGCTTGCGCCCGTGGGCGAAAAAGTCCCCCGACTCGCAGATCGGCCCCACCACGTCCACGATGCGCGGCTTCCCTTCCCTGGGCCGCACCGGAACAATCTCGTGATAAGCCTGGTAGAGCGCGGGACGGATGAGGTCGTTCATCGCGGCGTCGGTAATCACGAAGGTTTTCCTGCCGTTGCGCTTGACATAAAGCACACGCGCCAGAAGAGCGCCGGCCTGCGCGACCAGGAAGCGTCCCGGCTCCAGCAGCAGACGGCCCGCGAAGGCTCCGAGAGCGCTTTCAACGGCCGTGGCGTACTCGCGCACCTTGGCAGCGGCGTCAAAGCTGCCCGCGTGGTAATCAATGCCCAGGCCTCCGCCGGCATCGACGGTCTGGAGATTGATGCCCGCGCGCTGGAGTTGGCGCAGCAGCTTGCTCACACGCTCCATCGCCGCGCCAAAAGGCTCTGCAGCGCGAATCTGCGAGCCGATATGGAAGCTCACGCCATAAGCATCAAGCCAGCGATTGCCGGCCGCGCTCTTGTAGATCGCCAGCGCCTGGCGAATATCGACGCCGAATTTGTGCTCGCGCAGGCCGGTGGAGATGTAGGGATGCGTCTCGGCGAAGACGTCGGGATTGACGCGCAGGGCGAAGCGCGCCTTCTTCCTCAACCTGGCGGCGCGCGCGGCCAGCAGCTCCAGCTCCGCCGCGCTCTCCACGTTGAATTGCAGGATGCCCGCTGTCAATGCAAGGTCAATCTCCGCAGCCGTCTTGCCCACTCCGGAGAAGACCACCCGGCCTACGGACTCAGGCGCGGCGGCCAGCACACGCTCCAGTTCGCCACCGGAGACAATATCAACCCCCGCTCCGCGCTCGGTGAGCAGCTTGACGATGGCCAGCGCCGAATTGACCTTGATCGAGTAGCAGACCAGGTGATCGCGGCTGGCGAACGCCTGCTGAAAAAGCGCGAGCCGTTCCAGAATCTGGTCGGCGGAGTAAACGTAGAGCGGCGTGCCGTGGAGCTTGGCCAGCATTTCCAGCGAAACTTCGCCGCAGTGCAGGGCACTCGCCGGTTGCGGGTGATAAAAAGGACGCGATGATGGGGTCGAAGATGTCGTCAAAATGTGCTTCCGGAGAAAAGAATTCTCTTTTGAGCCTACAGTATTTTACTGCGGTGTAGGCGCCGGGTGAGTGGGTAAAACAAGCTAATGACTCAGCTTCTTCGCGCTTCGGCCTCGGCCAGCCAGCCCCGGCGCAGTTTCTCCACGGGGATGCTGGAGAGGTAGGGCTTGATGTCGAGGATCGGCGTTCCGTCGAGCATATCGACCCCACGCACATGGAGAAGGCTATCTTCGCGGCGCAGCAACTCGACGATGGTCAGGGCGAGGGGGTTAGGGCGGCGCGGCGATCGCGTGGTGAAGACGCCGTGGGGGCGGTCATCCGTGGGCGGCGTGACCAGAAGATCGAAGCCGTCGGAACGGTCGAAGGCCCACAGCACGATCAGATGTGAAAAGCCCTCGATGCCGGTGAGGCCGAGGGCAAACTCCGGCAGAATATCGAGCACGCCCTCTTCCGGGTGCTGAGCGCCAAGCCCCTTGGGAATCGCGGATGCATCCTTGAAAGGAGTGCGAGCAAATCCAATCGGCCGCGGCGTGAACATATGAGCCTCCACGCTTCATCCTACGCGCTTATTGTTATGCAAACTGCCGCAGCCACGCGGACAGCAGCACAGCCACCTCTTGCGGCTGTTCATAGGCGGCGAAGTGGCCAGCGTCAGGCAGTAGATGGAACTCACATCCGCCGGGAGCGGAGTAGAAGGCTTCCATCTCGGCGGGAGCAATCGCTGTATCCTCGCCACCGGCGATGGCAAGGATGGGAGCGGTGATGGTGGCCACAGTGGGCACGGAGTCAGGGCGGGTGGCGAGGCCGGCCTGTACGGCGACGAGAGCCTCCGTGGTCAGCGTCATGCGCCCGCGCAATTCAGTTACTACCTCGGGATGGCGCTCGCGAGCGGTTGCGCCGATCAGGGTCTGGGCCATGCCGTCAAAGAGCGCCGCGCTGCTGCCAGCTCGCGCCTGGGCGATGGTGGCGGTGCGCCGGGAGAGGTTCGCCGCCGCGTCCGGCTGCGGCTTGGAGCATACGAAGGCCAACCCGCGCACCCGCTCCGGAGCCTGTCGCCAAAGCTCCAGCAGTACGTAGCCGCCGATGGAGCAGCCGGCGAAAAGTGCCGCGGGCACTTCTAAATGGTCAAGGAGGGCCAAAACATCTGCGGCCAGCCGGGCCATGGACAGCACAGGCGCGTCGCTCACCAAGGCAAATCCGCCCACAGGCAGGATGCCCAACTCTGAGCCGCCGTGGCCGCGCAGATCGGGAACGAGGGCGCGCACGCCGGCCAACTCGTCGATGAGCGGCCGCCAGTATTCTCCATCGAGCGGCGTGGGATGAAGAAAAACCACGGGCAAGCCAGCCCCTGAGTCGCGAAAGGCCAGCGTAGCCGCGTCGGATCTATAAGTTGCGTTCATACCAACCTAGAATTCGCTTATGGCAGCGGCATGGTCTCTTCGGGAATGCCGACCCAACAGGCCAGGTAGGCCACGGCCACCAGCCCGCCGGAGAAGAAGAACCCGATCACCGCTAAGATGCGGACCAGCGAGACGTCCCAACCGTAGGTCTGCGCCAGGCCGATGCAGACCCCGGCAATCTTGCGGCCCACAATCGGGCGGAAGAGCGGACTGCCGGAAATGAATGGGGCAGCGGAAACGACCTCGCCGCAACTTGAACAGAAACGCGCGCCCGGCGGCAACCCGGTCCCACAGCGTTGACAGAATAGGGCCATTGTCGATGCCTCCCTCTGATGTACGAAACCACGATCAGTTGAAGATACGATAGATGAGCATTGGCAGTTCCATTTCAGTGCAAATCGAGCCGCCAGGCCGTGTAGCTGAGAATCTCATGCTCGATACGCTCAGCCTCTTTTGAGCCGCCCTCGACAGCCACACGAGGCCGGGGCGAGGTGAGCACGTCCAGGCCGTCGGCGGCGCAGATTTCATGAATGCGGAAGAGATGCGTTCCGTCGCTGACGATGACCAGCCGCCGCAGGCCGTTGGCGCGGGCAATCACGGCGATGCGGCGGGCCGACTCCTCGGTGTTGCGGCTCTCGGTTTCGGCGATGATGTCGCTCTCCGGTACACCCATGCCCACCAGGTACTCGCGGCCCACGGCACCTTCGTTGTACTGGTCGCCGCCGTTTCCACCCAGGGTGATGAGGAGCGGGGCGATGCCGTGGTGATACAGCGCAAGCGCGTGGTCCAGACGGGCGCGGTAGACCGGCGAGGGCCGGCCGTCGTACTCCGCCGCGCCAAAGACGCCGATGGCGTCCGACGGTGCCGCATGATCCTCGACGGCATAGCGCTCAATCTGCGCGTAAACCCAATAACTCCAGCCTAAAGCCCCCACCGCCAGCGCCAGCAGCAGCCAGAGCGCGGCGCGCGGAATCCAGTTGCGAGTTTTTGGGCTGCTTCGGCGCTTCATGGGAACCTTTCACATACAGGGAACAGGGATCAGGAATCAGTTGGCTTTATATCCGTAGAAATTGCTCAGGCGCGCCCGTTGATCATGAGATTTGAAAACTTCTGCGTGGCGGGGTCATAAAAAGCCTGCCAGAAACAATCCCCTCCGTCGTAAACGATTTGGAGGTGATGACGCCAATCGTCTGTATCATCTCCTGCTGTTCTGCACATCGCATTGACAAAAATCTGTTTTTTCCCGGATTGCACAATCGCCAGATATTGGTGGAAATACATGTTGGGGTTGTCGATACGTCTGGCTGGACCGGGCACATTTTCTCTCAAGTTGGAAATTTGCGGCAGGTTCTCTTCCAAACCATCGAGATCAACCTGACTAGGCTGCCAACTCTGCACAGCGGCCTTCGCATCTCCCAAATAAAACTTGATATAGGCATCCGTTTCGCTCACTGGAAGAAGAACAGAATCCCGCTTCAATACCGGTAGCCGATTTGCACTCTGGCCTATCGTTGGGAGAGGAGCAATGCGGAGACGCCATGCACCAAACGCGCCCGCGATCAGCAAAAATACAAGACTTGCAACCACCAATTTCCAATTGCGCATGGCGATTCTCCCAATTTCCGCGATGCCGGTATTGTCTCGCATCAAGACGGCTTTGGGAAGATTGCACGCTGATGGAGCGAGGTTTTTCTGTTCCCTATTCCCTATTCCCTGTTTTCCGTCATCTCTGCAAAGCCATGACAATCTCGTGGGTGGCGATGGCGCCCACGCGCAAAATCTCCCAGCGTCCCGGTCCCAGCGAGAGATCGACGATGGTGGTGGGCAGCGTGTGGCCGGTGGGACCGCCGTCAATGATGAGCGGAATGCGGTCGCCGATCTGGTCGCGGACGCAGGCTGCATTGGTACACTCGGAGGCTCCCTGCAGGTTGGCCGAGGTCGCGGTTATGGGCAGCCCGAATCGCTCCACCACCGCGCGCGGAATGGCGGAGTCGGGCACGCGCAGTGCCACGTTGCCGGTATTCGCCGTGGAGCGCAGCGGCAGCTTGCCGCCGGCCCTCACGATAATCGTCAGCGGACCGGGCCAGAAGCGCTCCGCCAGCTTGTCCAGCATGGTATTGGTGTCGCGGGCCAGCTCATACGCCTGGGCCAGCGAACCGATCAGCAGCGATAAGGGCTTTTGCTTCTGGCGAGTCTTGATCTGGTAAATCTGCTCGACTGCGCGAAGATTCACCGGATCAACGGCCAGACCGTAGAAGGTGTCTGTCGGCAGTGCTACGACATCGCCTTTGCGCAGGCAGGAGACGATATAGTCGATCCGGTCCGGCTCTGGTTCATCGGGATGGACGCGCAAGATCTCCGCGAACACGCAGGTCAACCTCAGTTCATGGGATGCCGCAAAAGCGAAAACCAGCACGGCGCCGGTTCTACGCCAGCTTGGGTCAGGCTGAACGAGAAGATCGCCCTGCCCCCGTCCGGCAAAACGGCTTAGAATCGGCTAAGCGGCAACTGGATTTGCACCTATGCCTTTTCGCATTGTACAGAGTAAACAGAATTCCCGCCTGAAAGAGTTGCGCAGCGCGCTGGCCCACCCCGGTCAAGGCGCGCGCGGTCTGGCAGGCCGTGACAGCCGCAGTTTGGCGGGAATTGAGGGGCCGAAGCTGCTGGAAGAGGCTCTGCGCGCGGGCCTGCGCATCGATTGTGTCTTTGTTGCGCAGGGCGCGGAACGCCTGCTGGAAGGATTGCCCTTGCCGGCGGAGACCGAGGTGCTGCTCGTGCCCAGGGAACTACTGGAGTCGGCGCTGGCCACCGAGACGCCGCAGCCGGTTGCGGCGCTGGTTGAGCCGCCACGCTGGGATTGGGCCGACATTCTTGGAGGACAGTCGAAGGCCGCCCCGCTTCTTGTTGTGCTGGCCGGTATGCAGGATCCTGGCAACCTGGGAACGATTCTGCGCTCCGCCGAGGCCTTTGGCGCTCAGGCCGTCGTCAGCCTGCCCGGAACCGTGAGCGCCTGGAATCCCAAGGCGGTGCGCGCCTCGGCGGGCAGCGTCTTTCGCCTTCCATTGCTTTCCGTCAGCGCGGTAGAGTGCTTTGCCCGCTTGCGGGAGGCCGGCGTGAAGATTTGGACCACCGCCGCGCCCACCGCCGAAGTTGTATCCGAAGCGGCTAGTCACATCGACCTTGCCGGGCCGGTGGCGCTCGTGATTGGCAATGAAGGCAACGGCGTGCCAGAAGAGCTAGCTGCACAGGCCAATGGAGCGGTGACGATTCCCTGCCCCGGTCCAGTGGAAAGCCTGAACGCGGCGGCTGCGGTGAGCGTGCTGCTCTACGAGGCTTCCCGGCAGCGGGCGGCACTTGCATCCCACCCTTCGCCAANNATGAGTCTCTTTGACGGCGAACCGGAAGGCCCCCAAGGCCCGTTGCGCACCGCGCCCTTGGCTGAGCGGATGCGCCCGCGCTCTCTGGATGAATTGAGCGGCCAGGAGCACCTGGTCGGCCCCGGCAAACCGTTGCGCGTGCAGATTGAGCGCGACCAACTCGACGGATCGGGGTCCGGCTCGATGATTTTATGGGGTCCGCCTGGAGTGGGCAAGACCACGCTGGCCAAGATCATCGCCGAGACCACCAAGGCCACCTTCATCGAGTTCTCCGCCGTGATGAGCGGCATCAAGGAGATCAAGCAGGTGATGGTCGCCGCCGCCCAGGCCGCGCAGATGCACTCGCGCACCATCCTCTTCATCGATGAGATTCACCGCTTCAACAAGGCGCAGCAGGACGCCTTTCTGCCCTACGTCGAGCGCGGCTCCATCCGGCTGATCGGCGCGACCACCGAGAATCCCTCCTTCGAGATTATTTCCGCGCTGCTCTCCCGCTGCCGCGTCTACGTGCTCGAGCCGCTCAGTGAGGAGCAAATCACGGCGCTCTTGCGCCGCGCCCTGGAAGACCGTGAGCGCGGTCTCGGCTCGCTGGAGTTGACCGCTGACGACGATGCGCTCGAAATGATTGCCAGCTACTCCAGCGGCGACTGCCGCAGCGCTTACAACACGCTGGAGGTCGCCGCGCAACTGGCTCAGGATCCGGCTCAGGCGAGCGCGAAGCGCATTGATCGGGCACTGGCCAGTGATGCCGTGCAGCAGCGCGTGCTGATGTACGACAAGTCGGGCGAGGAGCACTACAACCTGATCTCGGCGCTGCACAAAAGCGTGCGCAACAGCGACCCCGACGCCGCGCTCTACTGGCTGGCGCGGATGTTCGCCGCCGGCGAAGATCCGCTCTATCTTGCCCGCCGCGTTGTCCGCATGGCCGTCGAGGACATCGGCCTGGCCGCTCCCGAGGCGCTCAATCTGACGCTATCCGCCAAGGAGGCCATCGACTTTCTCGGCTCGCCGGAGGGCGATCTGGCGCTGGCCGAGGCGGTGGTTTATCTGTGCCTTGCGCCCAAGTCGAACTCGGTCTACACCGCGTATGGCGCGGTGCAGCGGGAGGTCGAAGAGACCCGCCAGGAACCGGTACCTCTGCACCTGCGCAACGCGCCGACCAAGCTGATGAAGGAACTCGACTACGGCAAGGGCTACCGCTACGCCCACAACGAAGAGGGCCGCGTGGCCGATATGGATTGCCTTCCCGACTCGCTCAAGGGCCGCAGCTACTACCACCCCACACAGGAGGGCCGCGAAAAGCTATTAGCCCAGCGTATGGAAGAGATTCGTCGCATCCGCGCCGGCAAGCGCAGCGGAAAGTGATTGCCCTTTTACTCGGCGTGGAAGTCGTTTAAAGGTGCGGGAGACGCGCGAAAAAGGCTTTACGTACAACCAGAGATATTCTTGCGTAAAACTGGCCAAATTTGCGGGCGGTAGCAGCAGTTTCAGGGTGAGGCGTCCGGCGAGTTGGGGTTCGAGGATTCCCAGGTCTGAGAATCCAGACCTGGGCCACCCCACTTTATGGGTTGTCAGACCTGGGCCACCCGCCCATGCGATTATAGTTGGTCTAGAAGTGGGCTACCCGTCTACAATCGGGTCGCGGGCGGCTGCAGGAGTCAAGGAGCCCTCATGACGGGCGCGAGTTCCAACGTGGACCAGCGATTGAATCGCCGTCAGCGGCGTATCTGGGAGATTGTGTCCCATTCTCCTCTTGAGTCGCTTTGGAGCCTGCAACGTGTTCCCGTCCGCGTGGTGGCCCGGCGCACATGGAAGGCCGTGAACGCCGATCGTCTCTTCGGTCATGCCGCGGAACTGGGCTTTTACTTCCTGTTCGCTCTGTTTCCCACTCTGTTTTGCGCCAGTTCGATTCTCGGCCTGTCCGCTCGATCGGCGCCGCAGGTTTTCGATAAGCTGCTGGATTATCTCGCGCTTGTCATTCCCACTTCTGCCCTCGGCGCCGTCCTCGATACTTTTAACGAGACGACGGCGGCCGCCTCCTCTGGCAAGGTGACTCTTGGACTCGTTGCCGCCATTTGGTCCGCATCCGTCGGCATTTCGGCTATCCAGGACACTCTCAATATCGTTTACAAGATCGAGGACTCGCGCTCATATTTCATCGCACGGCTTCACGCCATTGGCCTTACTGTCGTTCTAACGATCATCGTCGGCTTAGGCCTTGCCTGTCTTTTGGGCGGAGACTTTATCGCCGCGCTGGCTCAGGTCGAACTCCATCATCGTCTTCTGGTCGTGGCCGCAACTGTCGCGGCGAGAGTTATGGCCTGGGTCATAGCAGCCGCGCTTCTCGACTTCTCCTTCGCCGTCATCTACTATTGGGCTCCAGATTCGAAGAAACGCCGCTGGCACTGGCTCACGCCCGGCGGGGCCCTGGGCCTGCTCGGATGGCTCCTGGCTTCCCTCGGCCTACGTGTCTACCTTCATTACTTCGATACCTATTCTCTTACTTACGGGTCTCTTGGCGCAGTGATTATTCTGCTGACCTGGTTCTATATCACCGGTCTGATGCTTCTTCTGGGCGCTGAGATCAACAGTGAAATCGAAGCCGCCTCCGCTGAAATGCGCCTGACCGTCCATGCCCCGCCGGTTCCGGGCCCGGAAACGGAAATAACGGGGCTGTGAGGCGGTTTGCCGTTCCCGAACTCATGCCTTTGCCACGATGTCTTCCTCGAAAACTGCGTCAAGGATGGGGTACACGGCGGGTTCGAGGATTCCCAGGTCTGAAAATCCAGACCTGGGACCCCCGCCCCAGCCCAGGCTGACACGGTAGCGCCGGTCTCCAGACCGGCTGTCGTGCGGGCGTCTCGCCCGCACCCATCCTTCAGGCGTAGAATTCGCAGTTATGATCAAGCCAATCGCTGGTCCCCAGCCTGCAACCGCTGCCGTCGTTCAGGGTGCGGTGCAACCTCAGTTCGGTGAAGTGCGCATTCGGCAGCGCGGACGCCTGCCCCATTGGGAAAAGGACGCAGGCCTGTATTTCCTTACATTTCATCTGGCGGACTCCCTGCCGCCGCCGGTCCTGGAGAAGATATCGGAACGTCACCGCATTCTGATCGCGGCGAAGCGCGTGGGCGCTCATCTGTCGCCGTCCCAGGAGGTGCTGGTCGCCGAATTCAGCACTGCAAAACTGGAAGAGTATTTTGATCGCGGCTTGGGTGGATGTTTCCTGCGCGATCCACGCATTGGCGAACTGGTGGCCAACGCTCTGCATTTCTGGCAGGGAAAGCGGTATCGGCTCGTGGCCTGGTGTGTCATGCCCAATCACGTGCATGTTGTTTGCCGATTGCTGCCAGGGCATGAATTGAGCAAGGTGCTGCAAGGCTGGAAGTCCTTTACAGCCAGGAAGGCAAACGAAATCCTCGGTCGCGGCGGCGCGTTCTGGCAGCGGGAGTATTATGANNTCTCGATTCTGAGACCTGGGACTGGTCAAATGTGGCCACCCGCCCAAGTTGCGGCCCTCCACCGAAACCATCTCTCTGCGCATGCCTGAAGATGTTCTGAACACCATTCGCCACCATGCGCGGAGACTGGATGTGCCCTACCAGTCTCTAATCAAACTTTGGTGCGCGGAAAAGGTTGCGGAATTGAAGACCTCTCTGCGCACGGTTCAACGCGGCGGCAAGTAGCTCTGTCTCTTGCGGTGCCGAAACTTCGGCTGGTTGGGAAAAGGGAGACGGAGGTTCGTGGTATCCCCGGTCTGAAAATCCAGACCTGGGCCACCCGCCCGTCGCGTGTTGACTGAAAGCTTAGCGGAAAAGCTGAGTTAGCATTGCGCCAAGTTGGCCTCGCAGATCGACGATGCTCTTGTAGATGATGTGATTGTGCCCACGAAGATCGAAGGGGGAAGTCTGAATGTCGCGGGTAATCAGAACGACCGGCTTCGATAATGCGTGAGCAAAGCCAACCTCATAAAACACGTTGGGGTTTGGTCGCGTCACTTCAGCAACGATGACATCCGCACTGCGGATCGCGTCATAAATCTTCTCAATGATTCCGCCCAAGTACTGGATCTCATCGGCCCTTTGGCAGACCCCGCCTAATGAGTTGACCGCCTCACGAATCCCGAGATGGTACACGTCGTCGAGTTCAGGCTCGAATGGCATTAGAACAAAGCACTGGTAGGCTTCTTTTGCTTTCGGGGTAGTGAGGGTTGTAGCTGGCTCCGGGAGGGATTGGGGTGGGTTCTGCTTAGATGACCCTGCAGACTGTTGGCGAAGGTCATCGAGAGTAAGGAGGTCAACGCCCGATGCCGTCGCGACCAGTGTGGCATCCTGCGTGAACCCTGCATGGGAGATTATTACACCTCGATCAGCTAGGTTCGCTTGCTTGAGTGTTGCAACTACCCGTGCAAAATCGTTGACGATTCGATTCCCTATTGGGTCCTTGTAGTATTTTACATTCAACTGCCAAGCGAAGTTTCTGCTTTGATTGCGTTTCTTCTTGGGCGAGCAGGTCGATCTGAAATCCCGCCAAGTTGAGATTTCGACTGACAGTTGCGCCAAGTGCTCGATAAGCGGAGGCTACATCGTCTTCGAAACGGTCCCACGTGTATCGCTTAAGGGATAGCGTCCGATTTTTGTAATCGATCTTTAGGTCAAGCGCCAAATTCGATAGAATATCGTTTCCTATTAGTAACTGAGAAAAGGATCCCTCCATAATGACACAATTGATTAGTGAGTGAACGGCTTCTCCGTCTTCCAAGTCGAGGGCGATCAGTAACGGAACCGCGTGGGTTTCGAGCGAGCCACCTGGGACAGCAATCGGCACATTCCAAATTGGTGTATATGCAGATCCGCTGGAACTATAGATTTGCCTGGCTAGCGCCTCCTTAATGCAGGTCATACTTGATCCTGTGTCAAGCACAGCATTGACCAGTTGGCCGCGTGTCGCGATCTCCCGCTCTGACCCCGGCACTCCGAGGCGAACATCGATAGAGGGCCATTGATTCTTCATTGCTGCGTATGCTCCATGCATCGGTCGGAGTCCTGGCATAGTGCGGGATGCAGCTCCTGATGCCTCCGTTGTTGGGCCAAGCTGTCTCTCATTCCGCCCCTTGGCTGTCACATTCAATCATAATCCACGAACACAATGGATCAGTTATGCTTGCCTTTCCACTCAGCGTATGGGCCTTGGAAGTCTTCGATGCCGTCTTCGTGGAAGACCCAGAGGCGGGTGGCTACTTCGTCAATTAAATCGTGGTCGTGGGTGACTAACAGGACCGTGCCTTCGTAGCGCTGGAGGGCTATGTTCAGGGCGTTGATGGCTTCCAGGTCCAGGTGGTTGGTGGGCTCGTCAAAGATCAGGATGTTGGGCTTGGTGAGGATGAGCTTGCAGAAGGCGAGGCGGGCCTGTTCGCCGCCGCTGAGAGCTTTGGTTTGCTTGTCGCCCTCTTCGCCGCTGAAGAGCATCTGGCCCAAAATGCCTCGGATGTCTTCCACGTGGGCGTCGGGCTTCCAGCGATGGAGCCACTCGCAAACGGTAAGGCCGTTGTCATTTTTCGAACTACTTAGGGTTGCGCCTACGTCCTGGGGGAAGTAGCCGATCTGCGCCTCGTGGCCCCAGAAGACGGAACCCGAGTCTAACTCGAAGTCCTTGTCGGCGAGGCCGGGATAGTTCGCGAGGAGGCTCTTGAGAAGCGTGGTCTTCCCTGCCCCGTTGCGGCCCATCAGGCAGATGTGTTCGCCGCGCAGGAGGTTGGCGCTGAAGGCGTCAATGACCTTGTGGCCGCCGTAGATTTTGGTGATGTGCTTGAATTCGAGGACGTGCTTGCCGCTGGGGCGCACCTGGTCGAAACGGATGTAGGGGCGGGCGATGTTGGAGCGGGCGAGGTCGTTTGTTTGCAGGCGCTCGACCTCCTTGCGGCGGCTGGTGACCTGGGAGGAGCGGGTTCCGGCGGAGAAGCGGGCGATGAAGTCGTTGAGCTGGGCGATCTTCTTTTCGCGCTGGGCGCTCTGCGATTCGAGGGTGGAGCGGATCTGCGTCTTGGCCATCACCATCTCGTCGTAACCGCCTGTATAGGTGATGATGGTTTCGTAATCGATGTCGGCGGTGTGGGTGGTGACGCTATTGAGGAAGTGGCGGTCGTGGGAGATGGCGATCAGCGTGCCGTCGTAGCTCTGGAGGAAGTCCTGGAGCCAGTGGACGGAGTCGAGATCGAGGTAGTTGGTGGGCTCGTCGAGGAGCAAGGCCTGCGGCTTGCCGAAGAGAGCCTGGGCGAGCAGGACACGCATCTTCTGGCCGCCCTGCACCTCGCCCATGCGGCGCTCGTGGAGGGCTTCAGGAATGTCGAGGCCGTCGAGGAGGACGGCGGCGTCGGACTCGGCGGTGTAGCCGTCCTCGTCGCCGATGACGCCTTCGAGCTCGCCGAGGCGCATGCCGTCGGCGTCAGAAAGCTCAGGCTTCTCATAAATCCGATCTCGTTCTTCGAGGGCAGCCCAGAGGGGCTTGTTGCCCATGATGACGGTGTCGATGACGCGATAGGCGTCAAAGGCAAACTGGTCTTGGCGGAGCACTCCGAGCTTGCGCGGGCGGACGACGTTGCCCTTCTGCGCGTCGAGCTCGCCGGTGAGGATTTTCATGAAGGTGGTTTTGCCGGAGCCGTTGGGGCCGGTGAGGCCGTAGCGGCGGCCGGGGATAAAGGCGACGCTCACGTCCTCGAAGAGCACCTTGGCGCCGTAGCGCATGGTCACATTGCTGACACTGATCATTCTTTTTCTTGTTCCTATTTAAGGCGCGGCGAGGGTACAGCCGCGCGGGCGAAGTGAAGCTGGGGTTGAATCAAAGGTTTGGGGCGCATGCGTGCGCACAGCCCCGGAGAGGTTCCACTCTTCTATTTTCTCATAAGGGCCGTTTCTATTCCTCGCGCAGCACTTCCAGCGGGCGCAGGCCAAGGATGCGGTAGCTGGCGATCCAGCCGGTGGCCGTGGCCAGAAGCGCCGTGCCGATGAGCGCAATCATGGTGGCGCGCCATTCGATATGGAAGCCGACTTCCAGTTTGCGCAGCAGTACCCGCGTGAGCAGATTGGCGAAGAGGACGCCGACCGAGCCGGCCAGCAGGCCGAGGACGCTGAACTCGACGCTGAAGGTGCGGACGATCCGCATCCGCGTGGCACCGAGCGTCTTCAGCACGACCGCCTCGCGCATCCGGCGGAAGCGCGTGCTGGCGATACTGGAGGCAAGGATCATCAGCCCGGCGAAGATGGAGAAGCCGGCCAGGAAGCGCACGACAAAGGTGACCTGATCGACGACGCTCTCAATGCGCCCCAGCACGTCGGCCAGATTGATCACCGTGACCGTGGGATAAGCCGCGAAGAGCGCCCGCTCCATCGCCGCCACCTGACGGGGATCGACGTGCGCGCCGCCGTACCAGGTGGCTGTCTGGTTCTGGAGCAGGCCGGAAGGCATCACAAACTCGATGCGCCCGCCCAGATGATTTCCGTCGGCGCGGTAGATGGCGGCCACCTTCAGCGCGCGCGTAACACCGCCCACTTCCAGTTCGACCGCCGAGCCCAGGCCCAGATGCAGCCGCTGGGCTACGCCTTCGCCGATGGCCAACTCGGATGCGTCCGCCGCGGTCCACCACTTGCCCTGCGTCACTTTATCGCCCGATGGAGGCGCGTCGGCCCAGGTCATCTGGGCATTCTCCAGCATTCGCCGGGGAAAATGCTGCTCCTTCAGTTGGTCCAGCGGCTTGCCGTTGAGAGAGACAAAACGCCCGGTCACCACCGGCATCAACTCCAAGGCCTGGCTCACTCCGGACTGACGCGCAAAGAAGTCCTTGATGCCGGCAACCTCATCGGTCGTCACGTCGATCAGAAAGACATTGGGCAGCTTGGGCGAGGCGGTCTCGCGCAGATCGCGCAAGAGCGACGCCTGCATCAGATAAACCGTCAGAATGAGCATGACGCCGGTGCCCAGCGCAGCCATGACCGCGGCCGACTGGTTGCCGGGACGATAGAGATTTGCCAGCCCGTGGCGCAGGAACGAAGGCAGGCGCAGGCGCACGCGGTTGAGCAGAAAGCGCAGAACCCATAGCGTTATGGCGGCCATGATCAACAGAACGACTAAGGCAATCGAGAAAAGAAGAGCGAACCAGCCACCCACTTTGGCCGAATCCGAGAGCGCCCAGGCGATTCCGCCCAGCGCGGCGACGACCAAAGCTGCAAGGCCGAGTTGCAGGCGGCGCGCCCACCAGCTCGCCAGCCAGGCGACGAAGCCCTCCGGCCCCTGCTCGACGAGCCTGCGCAGCACCAGTACAGGGCGGATCGCGCGTACGTCCAACAACGGAGGCAGGCAGAAGAGCAACGTGGTCAGCAGGCCCGTTCCCAGCCCCGCCGCGACCGAGCGCCAGGGAAATTCGAGCTGCGCCTGAACCGGCAGCAGATGGCCGAAGACAGTCGGCAGCGCGGCCATCACGCCCACGCCGGCGGCCACTCCGACGAGACCTCCGGCCAAGCCCAGACCTAATGTTTGCAACAAGAAGATGCGCAGCAGATCGCCGGAACTTGCGCCCACGGCCTTCAAAATGGCCAGCATGTCCATGCGCTGTTCGAGGTGGGCGTGCATGGCCATGGCCACGCCAATCGCTCCCAGCACCATCGCCACGAGGCAGATCAGGCTGAGAATCGCGGTGGCGTTGTCCAGCCCCTGGCTCAGCCCCGGATTGCCCTCGCGGTAGTCCATCACCTGCGCGTCGGGCAGCGCCGCCTCCACCTGCTTGCGCAGAGCGACGGGATCGGCTTGCGGCGGCAGCTTCATCAGCAGCCGCTGGGTGGCCCGGCTGCCGGTAACGATCAGGCCGGTGCGCTGCAACGCCGCCTGCGAGATCATCACCCTCGGCCCGATCGCCGCCGCCGCATTGAGGCGGTCCGGCTCCTGGCGCAGCACTGCGGCAATTCTGAAATCCCTACCGCCCAGCCGCAACGTCTGCCCCACCCGCGCATTCAGCCGGATGAGAAACTCCTCGGCCACCACCGCCGAGTCGCCGTCCAAAGCCTGCGGCAGGCTCATCGCTGGCTCCAGTTCGGCCGCGCCGTAGTACGGGTATTCGGCTGGGTCCACGGCTTTGAGCGAAACCAGCAATGGAACCGGGTCAGGCGGCGCTGAAGCCATCGAAACCGTTTCCGTCACCCAAGTTGTGCGCAGTCCGCCCTGCCTGGCAATCGCCGCAATTTTGCCGCTTTCCTCGGCCGTCGGCTCATGAAAGATGCGCGCGCTCAGATCGCCGGCCATCAGCGAGCGAGCCTCCGTGCCCAGAGTCCGTCGAAAGCTGTCGCTGAAGCCGCGCACGCCCACCAGCGCCGCCACTCCCACGGCTACCGAGAGCACGACAAAGCCGAACTTGCCCGGAGCGGAGCGCAGATCACGCCAGCCGATGGCCCCGGCCCGCTTCCAACTCAATGCGCGCTTAGCCATTCTCTTCCTCGTTTTGGACGAGAATCTCGCTGGAGCCGGAGACAGGCTCCGAGTAAGGCAGGCTATCTTCCACAATCAGCCCGTCGCGCAGCACAATCTTGCGGTCGGCGCGGCTGGCCACTTCGGGGTCGTGCGTGACCAGCACCAGCGTCGTCCCAGCGCGCTTATTGCGCTCCAACAGCAGGTCCAGCACGAGCTTCCCATTGGCGGAGTCGAGATTGCCGGTCGGCTCATCGGCCATCACGATGGGCGGCTCGACGACAAAAGCGCGGGCCAGCGCCACCCGCTGCTGCTCGCCGCCGGAGAGCTGCACCGGGTAATGGTCCACGCGCTCGGTGAGGCCAACCTCGTCCAATAGCCGCCGCGCCTGAGCGAGCCCGCTGCCTTCCAGATTGAGTTCATAGGGCAGCAGAACGTTTTCCAGAGCCGTCAGCGTGGCGATCAGTTGGTAGGACTGGAAGACGAAGCCGATCTTGCTGCCGCGCACAGCGGCCAGTTCCGTCTCGGCCAGATTGTGGATGGGCACACCGTCGAGGTAAATTTCGCCGGAGTTGGGCGTGTCGAGGCCCGCCAGCAGGCCCAGCAGCGTGCTTTTGCCGCTGCCGCTCGCACCGACGATGGCGATAAACTGACCGGCGGGAATGGTCAGGGTGATCCCCTTCAGAATCTCCACCCGCCGCGCGCCGTTTTGAATCCACTTCTTCGCATCCCGAACCTCGATCAATCCCGGCCTCCCTGACCCCTAATGTGATTCTCTCCGGGGCTAAAGCCCCACATTGATTCTGTCGGCATTGTGCGGGGGTTGAAACCCCCGCCTCCCTCCGGATCGTGCTATTTCGCGGCCAGTCAAGCTGCGCAGATTCTAAGCAACTCAATCACCCTGACCCCTGATCCCTGTTCCCTGTTTTTCGCTACACTATCCATGTGTACGTTCGCCGCTCTCTGTTTGTTTCGCTGGGATTGATTCTTCTGGCCGGTGGCCCGCTTTGGGCCGCCAGCCGGCCGCTCCTTGTCTGCTACGGCGACAGCATCACCGCCGGCCACGGCCTCGACGCAGGCCAATCCTTTCCCGACGCGCTGCAACGCGACCTGGACGCGCGCGGCTACCACTTCCAGGTGAACAACCAGGGAACCAGCGGCGCCACCACCAAGGACGCCGTCGCCGGTTTGCGTGCCATTCTGGAGCTGCATCCCGCGGTGGTCATCGTCGAATTCGGCGGCAACGACGGCCTGCGCGGACTTCCCCTGGAGCAGACCCGCCGCAACCTCGACGCCGTGTTGACAGCGCTCGAAAACGCCCACCTCAATGTTGTGCTGGCCGGAATCACTCTGCCGCCGAATTACGGCCGGGAGTACATTCAAGCCTTCGAGCAGCTCTTCCGCGACCTGACGGCGAAACACCACGTCGCCTTCGTGCCCATGCTCTACAAGGACCTGATCAACGTCCCCGGCACGATTCAGCCCGACGGCATCCATCCCACCGCCAAAGGGTCCGAGATCATCGCGCGGACGCTGCTGCCGGTTCTCACCCCCTTGTTGAAGAAAACAACAAAATGACCATTCCGGCAAACTAATAGGAACCAAACGGCTGGCCTCTCCGTATCCTCTACCACTTCAAGAATGTGGGGCAAGACCATGATGCGTATAGGACGACTTTTGCTTGCAAGCGCCGCTTTGATGCTGTGTGTGACTGGTTTGGCGGCAGGCCAGGATGTGGCCGCTAAGGCCGATGCTTATTTGAGCACCTGGGCAAAACAGGGCCGCTTTTCCGGAGCTGTGCTGATCGCCAAGGATGACAAGATTCTCCTGCGCAAGGGCTACGGCATGGCAAACTTCGAGCTGAGTGCGCCCAACACCCCGGAGACCGTCTTCCGCATTGGATCCATCACCAAATCGTTTACCGCGCTCAGCATTCTGCAACTGGAAGAGCGGGGTCTGCTCAAAGTCGGTGATCCGGTGGTCAAGTACATTCCCGACTTTCCGCAGGCCTGGAATGCCATCACCATCCATCAGTTGCTTTGCCATAAATCCGGCATGCCGGAGTTTACCAACGCCAAAGCCTACGGCGAGCTGGACAACCCACTGCATGTGGAGAATGCCCTCAAGGAATACGCCGATAAGCCGCTGGTAAGCCAGCCCGGCGAGGTATTGCGCTATAGCAACTCCGGATACATCCTGCTGGGCAGGGTGATTGAAAAGGTCAGCGAACAATCCTACGAGGATTATCTTCAGAAAAATATCCTTGGGCCGGCGGGCATGACGAACACAGCCTTCGACCACGCGACGCCGCTGGTTCCTCACCGCGCCAATGGCTATAAATTCGACGGCGAGACGATCATCAACGCCGGCCAGGAAGACGCAGCGGGAGCAGGCGCCGCTGGGGCCTTACGCTCCACCGTGGACGACCTCTACAAGTTCGACCGCGCCCTCAAGTCGGACAAGCTGTTCTCAGCCGCCATCAAGGCCAAGGCCTGGACCGCCTACGGCCATTGGAGCGCACCGCCGCCCTTCCCGCTTGAGGCGGAGTACGGCTACGGATGGATGATTGGGGATAAGTTCGGGCACAAATATGTGGGCCATGGAGGATGGATCGGCGGCTTCGTTTCCAAATTCGAGCGCTATCCGGATGACGACGCAACGGTGATCGTGCTCGGCAACTTCGAAACACTGAACACGGACGCCGTGGCGCAGGACGTGACCGCGATCCTGTTCGGAGCGACGTACGCGGTTCCCGTGGAGCGCGCGATTGTACATCCGGCCGAAAATGTATTGGCTCGCTATGTGGGCGATTACCAGCTAGGTCCGATGGCAATCAAGATCACCCTGCGCAACGGCAAGCTGTATATGTTAAGCACCGGGCAGCCGACGCCGTTCGGCATGATTGCTACATCGGAGACGGAATTCTACTTCAACGACACGATCCCCGAGGTCCGATTCATCGTTGACGAAAAGGGCGGCGTGAACCAGATCCTGATAAAAATGGGCGGCAGGGAGTTTCCGGCGGTCCGCGTCAACCAATCCAAGGCGGGAAATTAGGCAGCCTTCAACCCATCACTACGACCGGCTGAAAGAGCGTTCCGGCTACGCGTTTGGCGATTCCCACCAGCTCGCGCTGGCCGGCAAAGACTTTGACCAGCGACGCCGAGGAAAACTCCGGCAGGTTGGCCTGCGCGCCGTTGCGCAGCCGTCCGAGGGCCAGCTCGTCGCCGGTGACGGAGGGCATCTCCGGCAGCAGGTTGCGCGGATGGAGGCAGAGTGCCTCCAGCGCTTCGACGTTGCCAGTGAGTGGGGCTAATTCTTCCAGCGTATGCGCGCCGTCCAGCGTGAAGACTCCGGCCTGGGTGCGGCGCAGGCTGCTCAGGTGCGCACCACAGCCCAAATCCTGGCCCAGCTCGTGAGCCACCGAGCGCACATAACCCCCGGCGCTGATGCTCATTGTGAAGCTGGCTTCGGCCCCGTCCAGCGCGGTGATTTCAAACGAGGCAATATAGACCGTGGCGACCTTCAGCTCCACCGGCTTGCCCTCGCGGGCCAGCTTGTAGGCGGGCTTGCCGGCAATTTTCTTGGCGGAAAACGACGGCGGCATCTGCTCCATCTCGCCGTGAAAGCGGGCGGCTGCAGCCTGTATCCTCTCCAACGACAACGGAGGGTCCAAAACCGCGGAGCGGTCGGGCCCGGCAGGCTCGCCCTCGGCGTCGTAGGTGTCGGTGGCGAAGCCGAAGCGGATCGTTCCGATGTAGGATTTTTCCGCCGAGGAGAAGTACTGCGCCAGGCGGGTGAACTTGCCCAGCAGCATGGGCAAAACGCCGGTGGCCATGGGGTCCAGCGTGCCCAGATGGCCGATGGATCGCTCGCCGGTGATCTTGCGCAGGCGATAGACCACATCGTGGCTGGTCATGCCGGCCGGTTTGTCGATGACGAGAAGCCCGTTCACTACTTCACTTTATCTGACCAGGCCAGTTGAGGTTCGTGGTCTCCCACCGTTCGCCAAGAACGCGAAAGGATGGGGCACCCAACTTACACACCACCACACGGAGCTTATATACCACCGTTAGCTGGCTGGCGGACCAGCGATAAGAACTCCAGGCGAGTTTCCTTCTGGCGGAAGCAGCCTAGCATCGCCGAGGTCACTGTGGATGAGTGCTGCTTCTCGATGCCGCGCATCATCATGCACAGGTGGCGCGCCTCGATCACCACTCCGACGCCCTGCGGCTTGATTGCATCCTGAATGGCGTCGGCGATCTGCCGGGTGAGCCGCTCTTGAATCTGCAAACGGCGAGCAAAGACTTCAACTAATCGCGGTATCTTGCTGAGACCAATCACTTTGCCTTTGGGGACATAGGCCACATGCACCTTGCCGAAGAAGGGCAGCATATGATGCTCGCAGAGCGAGAAGATCTCGATGTCCTTTACGATGACCATCTCGTCGTAGTCCTCGTCAAAGAGCGCACCGCGCAGGATTTCGGCCGGATTCTCGCGGTAGCCCTTGGTGAGGAAGCCCATCGACTTCTCGACGCGCTCCGGCGTGGCCTGCAGGCCGTCGCGGCTGGGGTCTTCGCCCAGGCGGCGCAGAATCTCGCGGATGATCTCCTCGGTGCTGAATCCGCTGATGCCTTCGTCGATCTCCGCTGCCCGATGAATCGCCTTGCTCATCGCAATTGGCTGTGCCATGGTCCTCATCCTTCCGCCCTGGGGAATCGGGCGCCGTTCACTCGCCCTCGCACTCAAAAAAGTTGTTCTCTGTCTCTTCCACGCGCACCCGCACCAACTCGCCGGCCGGCAGCGCAGGCTTCANNCACCACCTCGTCCAGTGCCACCATGTTGATGACCATACCGGTTTCAAGGTGCACTGTGCCGCCGACCAGCACTTCCACCACGTAATTGTGGCCGTGGCCGTGGGGATTGTTGCACTTGCCGTAGGTGGCGCGATTCTCCTCCGCCGAGAGCGCGCCGCTGTGCAGCCGGTGGCTGGCGGAGATGGTGGTGCGACGGCCAAAGTATGCCCTCATGCCTCACCTCGGTATTCCGCGAAGATCTCCGGCGTCTCGTAGACGCGGACGCGGCTGAGGTGGGCACCGCCCGCTGCTTTCACTGCGGGGTCGAGGCGCTTCCATGCGGCGATGGCCAGGTTCTCCGTGGTCGGAATCAGCGCGGCAGACTCTGTCGCGGCAAACTCGGGGACATCGAGATTGAGGTGGCGATGGTCCCAGGCGGCGAGTACCTCGCGCTCGATCACGTCCNNAGATAGATCATTGCGACCCCTCATAAGAGAAGATGCTTGAGACCTTGTTAGGCTTCAATAAGCGCCGATTGCACGTTTCTGTGGAGTGAACTACTCAACAGCTCTCATGGCTTTGTCGCCGGAGGTACGAACTCGTTGAGGTTGAACGGGCGTATGGATTCACCGGGCGGCTGAATGCGGAGGACGAGTGCCAGCGCAACTGGAGGGCCTTGAAAGTAGGGAACATGGATCGAATGCCATCCTGCCGCAAGCATGGTCGCGGCGGTTCGCTCGGTCACTGGGTGCTGTCCATCCGAATTGATAAGAAGGCGGTTATCGATTTCCAGATGCGAACCATCGTCGGATTGAAGATCGAAGAAGTATACGCCCGGCCTGGTGACATAGAACTTGCCGTAATAGTCGACACCAAACCAGACGCTGCTGTGAGTGATGCCGGGAATGCCCCCCATCCGCGTAATGTTCTGGTTGGGAACGTCGAGGGTGCTCGTGTAAATCGAGCCAACGGGGTCGAGGACCCGAAGAAAATCGGAAATAAATGCTGTGCCGATCGGAAGTTCGTAAACATCACCGCAGAATGTGTTTTCGCTCGGTGTAACCGAGCCGAACGCACGAATATCGCCGATGAGGGGGAGCTTCTTCTTCGCATGGCCCGTTTGAGCAGCGATCGGAAGGGGACGCGAGACATCCACAATGCCCAGATTGCCGGTGTTGCGATCCAGTACGGCCAAACGCGCCAGAACGGGAGGTTCCTTTCCCGGAGCATCCAGCAAACTGACAAAGCCATGGTTTTGCAGGCGCGCAATTTCGGCATTGTTCATTTGGTGGTCCACAGTGGAGTGCAGATAGTCAGCCACTTCCCCGTCGGCGTCGAAGATGCACATGCCGAAGTCGAGCTGAACATGCGGGACGGCGCCGTTGATTCCGATCTGGCTCAGGGACTCCGGCTTGATCACGGCCGCGTAACGAGTGGCTCTTCCACCGCCGACGTCAAGCACTTTGGCGGTAATCGCAAGCGTGGGCGGTGTGAGCGGGTGATAGCAGGCTGCTTCCTTCAACGCCTCTGGAGTGACGAGCTTCTTCAGGTCTTTCGGCGTAGCGTTTTCCCTGGTAAGACCGACATAGTAGCGCTGCCGGAAAGTTAGATAGACGTGAGGCCGGGTGGTCTTCACCAGAACGGTGTGATAGCCGGGCTGGGAAGATGCCGGTATGGCGATCTGGTAATGAACCGCGGAGTCCAGCGCGCAGACCGCGCCCGAACTGACGTGAAAGCCGCTCGTTGCACCTTCCTCCTGGTCCTTGCGCTCCGGGTCGATGGTGCGAAGGTATAAAACGCGGCGGGCAATCCTGGCGCCGCGTTCGGGAATCTCGTAGACATAGAATTCGTTAGCGGCTAAATCCGTGATTGGCAGATCGCGGCGGTCGCGCGCCACCACGTCAAGCACAACTTCGCGGGTCTCGACATGCAGCACCATCACTGGCGCGTCTTCCTGAACAGGCGAAACGGTCTGCGTTAGAGCCAAAGGGCAGTGCGAGGAAACCAAACAGATCGCGCCGAAAACTGGCACATAGAAAAAAGGTTTGCATGACATAGTCGCCATTATATCCACTAGCCGGCTACATGCGCGAAGGACGGTTCAAGGGGAAGTTGTTCTGCAGCTCAGGTTTTGCCGCAACTACGATTGCCGGGCTTGGTGATGCCGCAAATGTTCACGCCTTGTAGTTTCTGCCCTTCCAGCTTACGCGCTTCAGGATGCGATGCTGGTACCAACTACGGTAGAGCAGCACGACGAACAGCGGCAACCCCAGCGGCGTAATGGCGCAATCGAGGAAGGGAAAGTTGGATTTGGCGACACGGCCATAGAAGCGGAAGAGATTGCGCACCCACAAGAGGACGATCAGCCAGCCGTCGTAGACCCAGGGCATCAGGTGCGGAGCGAAATGCACGTTCCACAGCTCGACGGCCAGTATCGGCAACGCGAACAGCAGCAGAATGTCGAGGACGCGCCAGAGGGCCAGCGCCAGGCAGTTCGCGAAGAGCAGCGCCAGGTTCTTGGTCCAGCCCTCGATCATCGCCGCGGTTGTGCGGTACATCCTCGTGGAGACGGCATCGGCGGCGTAGCGGAAGCGCAGGCCAATGCGGCGGCGCTTGGCCAGGAAGGCCAGCTCCACGTCTTCAAGAACCTTTTCGGCCACCATTGCGTGACCGCCCAGCCGGCGATAGGCCTCGCGCTCGAAGAGCAGAAACTGCCCGTTGGCCGCGGCAATGCGCTGGGCGGGGTCGGAGACCTTGGCCGGCGGATAGGCCAGGGCAAGTTCGGAAAAGACCAGCGGCATCAGCGAGCGCTGCGCGAGGCCGCTCACAATCTGCCGCGGCGAGTAGCTCAAGACGCCCACCTTGTAGCGGGCGACCTCATGCAGGGCGCGGTGCAGATTGCCCGGCTCGTGGATGGTATCGGCGTCGGTGAAGAGCAGCCAGCGGCCTCGCGCCCGCCGGGCCGCCGTCCAAACGGCATTGTTCTTGCCGGTCCAGCCCTGCTCCAGCTTCCCTGCCCCGATCACGGTGACGCCGGCAAAGCCGCGGGCAATCTCCGCCGTCCGGTCGGACGAGTGGTCGTCCACCACGATCAGCTCCCAGTCGCGGCCCAGCTCAAAGACTTTCTCTGACTGGCTCGTCAGCGATTCCAGGCAGGCGGCGAGGCAGTCTTCCTCGTTGCGCGCGGGAACGATGACGGTCAGCTCCAGTAGCTCCTCCGGCTCGGGCTGGTCAAAGACAGTGCCCCACGGCACGCCCAACGCTGCCGGCTCGCCGGGCGTCTCGGAGAGTCCAAGCACCGGTTTGAATCTTCCGCCTGTCCCGTTTCTCTCCGCTCTATCGTTCGCCATGACTTTGCGCCCCTTCGCTCCGTATTATAGGGATGTGCGGCTCCCTCGTTTCTTCTCACTCGCTTTGCTTGTGCCGTTGACCCTCGCGCTGGGCTGCGACCGTGGCGCGCATCCGGCCCAGACCGGCCAGTTTGCTCCCGATTTTACCGTCTCCGATGGCTCGACCAGCGTTCACCTGTCCAGCTACCGGGGCCAGGTGGTGCTGCTGAACTTCTGGGCGACCTGGTGTGCGCCCTGCATCGAAGAGATGCCCTCGCTGCTGGCGCTGCATCACGACCAGCCGGCCCTGGCCGTGATTGCCGTCAGCATCGACGAAGACGCCGACGCATACAGCCGCTTCCTTGTCCGCCGCCACGTGGACCTGATCACCGTCCGCGACCCCGGCCAGAGGGCCGCCCAGCTCTACCGCACCGAGATGTGGCCGGAGACCTACGTGATCGACCGCCAGGGCGTGATCCGGCGCAAGTTTATCGGCGCACAGGACTGGAGCAGCCCGGAGATACGGGCCTATCTGAAGAGCCTGTAGATTCTTGCTATCATTCTCCTATGACATCGGTGGAAATACTCTTTCGTACGGCCGCGCAGCCCTCCAGTATCGATGCGGTGACTCGCGCGCTGGCCAACATCCGCGAGGTCTACGGCATTCGGCGGCTCACCTTTGACCGCGCCGCGCAAACACTGCGCGTGGAGTATGACGCTACCCGGCTCAATGCAGCGGCCGTCGCCAAGCTCGTTCGCCAGGCGGGACTGGAGATTGAGGCCGAACCTCCGCTGACTGCGCCGCAACCGGCCTCGGAGCAGGCGCCCGCAGCCTAGTTTTCTCGATTGCACAGCCGGAAAAACCCTGATATTCTGTCTATGGTTTCACTTGAAATCACCCGTGCGCGCCCGTAGCTCAGCTGGATAGAGCGACTGGCTACGAACCAGTAGGTCGGGAGTTCGACTCTCTCCGGGCGCACCATACAATCCTCACTCTGTACTGTTCCGAGGCCTCATTCTTTTCCTGGGGTTCTCATCCAGAACGGCAAAGACCGTTGACAAACGCAACCGCCGTATCCCCCTCCCCCTACGGCTTGAATTCCTGGCTGGTCGTCACCTCTAAGGTAGCCTGGACGGGCAGCTTGTCGCTCGATCCGCCCGCCAGCACACGCACCTGTTCCTTTTCCACCCGCCAGGCGTGGCGCGCCGTGTCCCAGTAGGCCAGATCGCGCGGTTTCAGCTCCAGCTTTACCTCTTGTTCCGCCCCGGCCTCGATCCTTACGCGCTTGAAGCCCTTCAGTTCCAACTGAGGGCGAACAACAGCCGAGCCCAGATGCTGCACATAGAGCTGGACCACCTCGTCGCCCGCCCGTTTGCCGGTATTCCTGACCTTCACGGTCACCTGGAGGCTGCCATCCGCGGCCACCGAAGGCGCGCTCAGGCTCAGGGCTTCATAGGCAAAACTCGTATAGCTGAGTCCATAGCCGAAAGCATAGAGCGGCTTGTCCTTGCTGTAGAGGTAGGTGCGCCCATGGAGCAGGTTGTAGTCCATGATGGGCAGCAGTTGCGCGTCGCCGGTGGGCCAGGTCTGGGTGAGCCGTCCGGCCGGGGAGTAGTCGCCAAAGAGCACATCGGCCAATCCATGGCCCTCCTCCTGGCTGTTATGGGTTATATGCACAATCGCGGGCAGATTCTGCTGGCTCCAGACGATGGCATAGGGAAAGCTGGCGCGCAGCACTTCGATGGTCCGGGGATTGGCGGCGAAGATCTTCTTGACCAGTTCCTCTTGCTCCAGCACGATGGTCTTGCGGTCCACGCTCTCCTTGCCGTTGGAGGGAGTGGGGCAAACGTTCCAGCCGGCATTGCACTCCGGGTGGTTCCCGACCACCACAATCGCCACATCGGCTTTGGCGGCCAGAGCCGCAGCCTGCGCGGGGTCTGAGCCGTCGTTGAAGAGCACTTTGATTCCCTTGCCTGCCCCGTCACGAATCCCTTCCAAAGCGCTTACCGCATAGGGCGGCGTTCCGCTGTACCAATCCAGCAGCACCTGGTCGGCAAAGGGACCGATCACGGCAATGGATTTCAGTCTGGAGCGGTTGAGGGGGAGCGTGCCGGCTTCATTCTTGAGCAGGACAATGGACTCGTCGGTGGCCAGCCGCGCCAGCGCCTTGCTGGAGTCGCGCTCCCAGGGCGGCAGCTCTCCGTCGCTGTCCCGGCCGATGCTGGCGTAGGGGTCCACTCCGGGCGGATCGAACTCGCCCAGCCGCAGAAAGACGCGCAGTTCGTTGTGCAGCGCAGCGTCCATCTCCGCTTCAGTAACAAGACCGTCCTTCAGCGCCTTGGCAAGATCGTCCTTAAACGTATCGAGAAAGTTGTTAACACCGGCCTTCACCGCCGCCGCCGATCCGTGCTCCTTATCGACAAAGCTCTTGTGGGCGGTAATCAGCAGGCCCAGCGCGCCGCCGTCTGAGCAGATCAGCCCGTCGTTGCCCCACTCCTTGATCATCACGTCTTTCAGCACTGGATGAATCAGCATCGGCGTGCCGTTCCAGGAGTTGTAGGCGGCCATCACCGCCCGCGAACCGCCCTGCTCGAAGCCCATGCGNNAAGGGCACGGAATAGTACTCGCGGAAGAGCCGCTCATCAAAGTCCGACGAAGAAAAGGAGCGGGTGTCTTCGTTCTCATTGGCCAGGAAATGCTTCATCAGCGAGGCGGCCTGCCAATGCTTGGGATCGGGGCCTTGCAGCCCGCGGGCGAATGCGACGGTGAGCGCACCAACCAGGAACGGGTCCTCGCCGTACGATTCTTCAGTCCGGCCCCAGCGCGGATCGCGGCTCAGGTCGGCGTTGGGCGCGCGCACCACGACTCCGCCCCGGTCGTATTCCTGGCTCTGATAGTCGTAGCGGGCCTCGTAGCCCTCCAAGGCGGCTATCTTCTGGAGCAACTCCGGATCCCACATAGCGCCGAGGCCTTTTTCCTGGGGAAAGGTCGTAGTTGGCAGCGCCAGCTTTCCCCTGCCGCCCCATCCGCCCGGCCCGCCCAGCGCCAGCCCATGCAGGCCCTCCACCTGGCCGGAAAAAGCCAGCCCCAGCCGGGGATACTTCGGATTGCTCGACATCAGTTGGATCTTCTCATCGAGCGTCAACCGTCCCAGCAGATCATTGATGCGCTGGTCATCGGTCAACCGGGTGTCCCTGAAGGGGTAATCCGTCTGCGCCGAGGCCGCACGCGCCAGCCCCGCAACCAGGATCAGCCCTACCAATGCTCCTGAAAACATCCCCATTCCCCGCCCTTGCCGCATAGCTCTTCTCTCCTTTGCTAACATTAAAACTCTCACAGTCAGATTATTAGAGCGTTTTCCTGCTGGTGTAGAGTCCGGCGTGGACTTGGAGGTCCACGCGACAGCCGGCCAGGAGGCCGGCGCTATCTTTTCTTGCAGCGACCGGCAACCTTGAGCCAAGCAGGAGATCCACTCTATACCAACAGGCAAACTGCTCTAGTCCTTAGCTCGGCCCTAATCCCTGTTCCCTGATCCCTGATCCCTGACCCCAGACCCTTTCTTCGCCAGCCGCGCCAGCACGGCAAGCTCGCGCAGAACCTGCTTGAGCGGACGCGCCGGCGTGCCCCACAGCACGGTTCCCGGCTTGACGCCCAGGCCTTCGTTGGTGACGGTCTTGCCGCTCAAGACGCCTGCCTGGCCACCCAGTATGACGCCGGGACCGATGTGTGCGTGGTCGCCGATGCCCACCTGGCCGGCGATCACTGCACCATTGCCCACCGTGCAGGAGCCGCTGATGCCCACACCTGTAACCAGAATCACGTCTTCGCCGATCTCGCAGTTATGGCCGACGTGGACCAGGTCGTCCATCTTGGTTCCCCGGCCGATCTTTGTCTGCTTCAGCGCGCCGCGGTCGATGGTCGAGTTGGCGCCGATCTCCACATCGTCCTCGATCAACAGCGTGCCTTGCTGCGGAAATTGTGTATAAGCGCCAGTAGCACTGTCGCGCACATAGCCGAAGCCGTCCGCGCCCAGCACTGCTCCGGCGTGGACGATGACGCGGTTGCCGAGCTTGGTTCCGGGATAGAGAACGGCGCGGGGATAGATGCGGCAGTTGTCGCCAATCCGCACGCCCTCGCCAATGATCGCTCCGGCTTCAATGCGGGTTCCCGCGCCGATCTGCGCGTATTCCCCTATGACCGCGCAAGGGCCGACCGTGACATTCTCGCCGAGTTCCGCGCCTTCTCCAATGACCGCTGTTGGGTGCACCCCTATGGTGGGCAGCACAGGCTTGAGCAACAGGGCCGCTCGCGCAAACCACAACCGCGGCTGGTCGGCTTCCACGATGCAATAATCCGGCGGATACGAATCGACAAGCCCGGCCTGCAAGACGACAATTCCTGAGCTGCGGGCCAATGCCTTTGCAGCCGAGGCGGCGTCTTCGGCAAAGACCAGATGAAAGGAGCAAGCCCGCGCGGAAGAACTCACACCTTCGACCTCCCATTCCGGGTTGCCCTGCGCCAGCTTACCGCCCAGCACTTCAACCAGTTCGCCCAGCGTCATGGTTGCCTCCTTCAATACAGCCCCGGCTCACCGGCCGGCCTTGTCTTCCAGCGGCGGTGAATCCACAGCCACTGGTCAGGATAGCGCCGAATCCAGGCTTCGATGGCGCTCGTGCATTGTTGCGTGG
>PMTP01000205.1 GCA_003167305.1 Acidobacteriaceae bacterium | reverse complement strand
ATGGCGTCCTTGGTGGCGTTGGGCGGCGTGTAGACGGGCCCCTTGGCGTTCTGCTGGATGCCGCCCGCCATAATATGCGTCCACTGCAACTGGCCGAAGGGGCAGAGCTTCTCGCCGGGATCGAGATAAATGTCCTTGCCATCGATGTGCAGCACCACTAGCAGCGAGTCGAGCTGATCGAGCGAGAGATAGCTGGGGTCGAAGATGCGTGTGTCGCGATCCGACACCTGCAACCCGTCAGCATTCAGTCCCGCCGCGCGGGCCAACGCCAGATAGAGCGCCGCGAGGGCATTGCCCGAGCCGCTCTTCTCGGTCCACACATCCTGGGCATTCTTCACTTCCTTCTTGAGATGCAGCGCCTTGCGCTCTTCTTCGGTCTTGGCGCGCGTAAAGTTGGTGTTATCCAGCGCCTGCACGGCATCGTAGAGCTTGCGCGCCTTGTCCGCGGGCGTCGCCGCCCCGGCGGTGATCTGGCTGGCCGCGTCCCTGATCGCCGAACTCTGGCTGGCGAAATCGTTCACCTTCTTTGACCAGCGCTTGTTCTGGTTGTCCCAGTAGACATCCGCAGAGATGTACGCAGAGCGAAAGAAGCGCACCTGGTAACGCAAGGCGGCATCCGGAGGAGCGTTGGCCTCGCGCACGAAGGCGGGCACATCGTGAATGTCCAGCGTGAAGTCGCCCTTGGGACTGCGGGTGGTCGTGAATCCGGCGGGCAGGCGCTGCGTGAAAAGGATATAGTGGGCCCTTTCTCCATCGACGTAATGATCGAGCTCGCTACCCAGGACGTCCGTCTCCAGGTCATTGTAGGGATTCCAATAGAAATGCGCCTTGCGGACGTAGATCGGCTGCTGCACATCCCACACGGGATCGGATACGCCAGCCACCGCAGAGGCATAGTAACCTTCATCCGCCTGGTCCACGATGCCAGTCACATTACCACCACCACCGGTCATGGGAAGGCTCCACTTGTACTCCAGGATGCTGCCCACCTCGACGCTGGGCAGATTGAAGACCGCGGCGTGTACATGGTTATTGTGATTCTTGTAGACCAGCAGGTCGGAGGCTTTGCCGGCCAGCGGAATCACGGTGCCGTCGGCATGGATGGTGCGGCCCTCGATGATGGGAGGATCCATATATCCGGGGATATAGGGAACCTCGACCGTGGCCCACTCCTTGCCCTTCTCGGTGAGCACCTTGATGCGCGCATACATGCTCTGATAGTGGTTGCGGTTGTCGGTCTCCGACTGGAGATAGAGAAAGACCGCAGGAGCGCCGGGCGCCTTGGGATCCGAGGTCATCTGCAGCTCTTCTTTTGTCGGTTCCTGAAACTTCTGAGCCGCGCACGCCGGCGGCAAAGATAAGGCAGCCAGCATCAGAGCCACGCCTGCACAAAGGTGAATACGCATGAAAAGCCTTCCTTTTCCGCACGGGTGACCGCGCAATAAACCACAAAAGAATGAATCGCAAAAGGAGTATTGATGTCGCCAGCCATCATAGACCCAACCGGCCTTGCCTGGCCAGCGCAAAACAAAGCGGCCCCACGCGAGAGTGCGTGGGGCCGCTTTGTGGTTCGGTTGTCCGCCAGCCAGCAGCGGTTTACAAGACAGGAATCAGTTGCTTTCCTTGGTTTCAATTCTCATGCCATAGAACGATTTGTGCACGAAGAACATCGACACCAGGAAGAATACGACTGTCAGCACGTGTGTGAGCATCGGGTTGCTGGCACTGAGCGTCACTGCCAGCTCGACAGCAAGCAGTCCGAACAAGGTAGTGAACTTGATAATCGGGTTCATGGCCACCGACGAGGTGTCCTTGAAGGGATCGCCGACGGTGTCTCCGATCACGGTTGCGTCGTGCAAAGGCGTCCCTTTTTGTTTCAGATCGACCTCGACGACTTTCTTCGCATTGTCCCATGCGCCGCCGGCATTGGCCATGAAGATCGCCTGGTAGAGGCCGAAGATCGCAATCGAGAACAGATAGCCGATAAACAAGAACGGCTCCATGAACGCGAACGAAAGTGTGGCGAAGAAGACAGCGAGGAAAATGTTGAACATTCCCTTCTGCGCGTACTTGGTGCAGATCTCCACCACCTTCTTGCTGTCCGTGACCGAGGCCTTCTCCGCGCCTTCCAGTTTGATGTTCGCCTTGATGAACTCGACGGCGCGGTAAGCGCCGGTGGTGACCGCCTGCATGGAAGCGCCTGCGAACCAGAAGATCACCGCGCCGCCGCAGATCAGCCCCAGCATGAAGGGCGCGTGCAGCAGAGAGAGTTTATTTACGTCCTGGGTCAGTCCGTGGGTCAGGGCCATGATAATCGAGAAAGTCATGGTGGTTGCGCCGACCACGGCTGTGCCGATCAGCACCGGCTTTGCAGAAGCCTTGAAGGTATTGCCGGCTCCATCATTGGCTTCCAGCAGGTCTTTTGCGCGTTCAAACTTGGCGTCGAAGCCGAAGTCCTTCTTCAACTCGGCTGCGATGCCGGGAATGGTTTCGATCAGCGACAACTCATAGACGGATTGAGCATTGTCGGTTACTGGACCGTAGGAATCGACGGCAATCGTGACCGGACCCATGCCCAGGAAGCCGAAGGCGACCAGGCCAAAGGCAAAGACAGCAGGAGCGAGCATCATGAGATCCATGGACCCACCCAGGCTACTGAAGAAATAGCCCATTCCCATGAGAGCAACCATGCTCAATCCCAGCCAGTAGGCGGAAAAATTGCCAGCTACGAGTCCCGACAAGATCCCCAGGGAGGCTCCGCCCTCCTTGGCTGATGTGACGACTTCCTGCACGTGAGCCGAGTTGGTGGAAGTGAAGACCTTGACCAATTCGGGGATGATCGCGCCCGCCAGGGTTCCGCAGGAGATGATGGAAGCCAGCTTCCACCACAGCGTTCCGTCCCCGAGGGTGGGGATCATCAGGTAGGAGACGATGTAGGTCAGGGCGATGGAAACGATGGAGGTGATCCATACCAGCGAGGTCAGCGGCGCCTCAAAGTCCATTTCATCCGAGTTCCCGTATTTCGCCTTGGCGATTGCGCCATTGAGGAAGTAGGCAGCCGAGCTGGAAACCAGCATGGCCACGCGCATGACGAAGATCCAGACCAGCAGTTGCGCTTGCGTGGTGGGATTTGGGACCGCCAGCAAGATGAAGGTGATCAGGGCCACGCCGGTGACGCCGTAGGTCTCGAAGCCATCGGCGCTGGGGCCGACGGAGTCGCCCGCGTTGTCACCGGTACAATCAGCGATGACACCCGGGTTGCGGGCATCGTCTTCCTTGATCTTGAATACGATCTTCATCAGGTCGGCGCCGATGTCGGCGATCTTGGTGAAGATGCCTCCGGCAATACGCAGGGCCGCTGCGCCCAGGCTTTCGCCAATCGCGAAGCCAATGAAGCATGGGCCCGCATAATCGGCCGGGATGAACAACAGGATGAAGAGCATGATGAGCAGCTCGACCGAGATCAGCAACATGCCGATGCTCATGCCAGCCTTCAGCGGAATCTCAGAGATCAGATAGGGTTTGCCGCGCAATCCCGCGAATGCCGTCCGTGAGTTCGCGAAGGTGTTGACGCGAATTCCGAACCATGCCACCCCGTAGCTGCCCGCGATGCCGATGAGCGAAAACAACAAAATGATCGGCAGCGTAACCCAGATCGGTTTATTTGGCACCGGCGCCAGAACGCCGAAGTACAGCGAGATGATGACCGCGATGAAGGCCCAGAGCAGAAGAATGAACTTGCCCTGCGTGATCAGATACGTTTTGCAGGTTTCATAGATCATTTCGGAGATTTCGCGCATGGAGTGATGAACCGGAAGGTTCTTCAACTTCTGATAGATCACCAGGCCGAATAACAGGCCGCCGGCGCAGAAGAGCAATCCCCAGGTCAGCAGGTCATGTCCGTTCATGCCGAAGAAATTCACGAAATGCACGGACCGCAAATCCGGCAGAATCAGGTTGGCTTCGCCTCCGCCCGCAGATTCCTGCGCGCTGGCGAATGTGGGAAGCAGCAGCAGGCCCAAAAGGGCCGCCATGGTCCTGTAGGGACGCTTCAAGAAGGCCTCAGCGCCTGCCTTGATGGTTCCGGCGGCAAAGCGCGCAAAGAAAAAGGCCACAACGAGCGAAAGCGCGCTGACGGCCAGGAAGAAATACACCCAATACTGTGCAGTCACAATTCCTCCAAACGGGATTTTGATGGTTGATCACGAACGGAACCGGAAAAACGCTACGAAAATTTCCGGGAAATGGTCATATGAAGGCTATCACCCGAAAGTAACACTGTCGAGTGATTGCAGTCACAGCGTTGCGATGAGGCCTCCGGGAGCGGGAACATTGTCCAAATCGGCAGCGCAGGGGGGCACTGTCCAGCTACTCGACATTGATGTCGATCTTGTCGTCGGGGAGCGGGATTTGCAGGTTCTGCCGGCCCGGGCTGCGCACCTGGCCGCCGGGCAGCGGGTGCAGCTTGAAGAGCACCAGGAGATTGCGATCCGTGTCGTCGAAGGCGCGGAAGGAGGCTACCTGTTCGAGCGAATAATGTGTGTGGATGTCCTCAAGGGTGCCGGGGTCGAGGTCGTTCCAGGCGGCGAACCATCCGGGCTGGTAGCGGGCCAGNNGGCAGGCAGGCGGGTGATGAGCGTGATCTCGTCGCCGCTGGACGAGACCAGGAGCCGCTTGCCGTTGGGGTGGGCATCGATGTACTGGGTGAGCCGCCGGGCCGCATCGACAAAGGTGTACTCCGGATGAGCGGCGTAGCTCAAGGTCTGCAGGCCATTGAAGGCCGCGGCCAGAACGGCGAGCGCAACTACGGCCCAGCCTAAGATGCGTTGCGGGGAGCGGGGCGGCCGAATATCGTTGGGCGTATCCAGCAGCGCCCCAGCCCCCTTCGCCACCACGAAGAAGCAGAAGAAGGCCGCCACGGCAAAGTAGCGGGGCTGGGGATGGTTCTGGCAGGCCATGAAGATAATGATGCCGGAGACGGCCAGGACGGAGGCGCCGAAGACCGGGTTGAGCAGCAGCTTGCGGGCACCGGCGTTCCACCGCACGGACGAAGACCTGTCCGCGGGGACCCCGGCATTCCACCAGGCCAGGGCCGCGCCCAACACAATCAGCCCGGCCAGAGGAATCAGAATGTGGTCCACCCACAGTCCGCCGTGGAAAGACCACCATAAGCTGACGAACGGCCAATAGAACTCCCTGGGCTTGATGTATTGATTCGACGCAAAGAAATATGTGTAGTCGGCGAAGAAGCCCGAGTGGATAACCAGCGCCATCCAAAGGCCAAAGGCGACGACAAAGGCGATGGCCGCGGTCAAAAGGCAGCGCAAGGCCAACCGGATGCTGTGCCAGAGCGACACGATCATCGCCCAGAGCAACGCCGGCAGCAGAAAGACGGCGGTGGTCTTGGTGAGCACCATCAGCGTGCAGAGCAGGCCGATGGCGGCCGAAGTGGCCAGCGGGCGACGCATCCGGGGCAGCCTGACAGCGAGATTCAGCGCCGTCAGCGTGAAGGTCATCATCAGCGGCTCCAGAATAGCCAGCCGGCTGAAGCAGTAGAGAAAGGGGCTGGTGACGATCAACGTCACAGCCAGCAGCGCCGTCCAGCGCGGCCCTCTCGCGCGGAGCAGCAGGTAACTCAACAGCAGATTGCAAAAGAAGAAAGCGACGGCCAGCCCGCGCGCCGCCTGGACGGAAACCCCGGTAAAAAAGAAGAGCACCCACTCGAGGAACGGCCACACCGGCAAGGCTGGAGCGGGGTTAAGGTCTCCCGCGAGATGCCAGTTGCCGAAGAGGTGGGCGCGGATGGCGGCGTTGCCGTACCAGCCCTCGTCGGTGTACTTGGCCCAGTCGCCGGTCCACGGCGTGTGGTTGGGAAAGTCGGCACTGAGATGAAGGGCGTGCAGCAGGGCGAAGCAGCCGATGAAGAGCAGCCAGAGGGCGTAAAGCCAGCGCTTATGCGGCATCGTCAAAGTCTGTTTCTCCGCGTGAATCTCACGCTCAGGGTGTGCCCTCCGCGAGGCGGCTCAAGAGAGCCTTCCGGCGTGGCGAGCATCCGCGAAACGGGAAGGAGCAACGCCTCGGAGGAGATGCTCCGAGTATAGCGCGGCCGAAGCGCGGCTTACAGCAGCCCGCCATGTCCGGCGAGGCGGCGCGAGAGGAGCCAGGAGAGTAACGTGACGGCGAGCGCCAGAGCGACCCAGCCGGCTGACTCGACCGGAATATCGAGGGCGGCGGGAAGATGCGGCAGGGGGAGTGTAGTCGAATTCAGGATGGGCAGGCCCTGACGAAAGAATTTGACCGCGCCCCAGGCGAAGACTCCGGAGATTGCCAAAATGCCGGGGATGGCCCGCTTCCACGGAAAAGGGATGGGTCGCGGGGCAACGGCCTCTTCCTGGACACGCTCCATGACCGAGGCCAGGAAGCCCGAAGAGGGAATCAGATCCTCTTTGCTGGCCAGGATGGCTTCAATCTTTGCATCGAGCATCGCACTGTGATCGATCTTGGCTTGATTCATCGTGCGGCCTCCTTTCCTGCAACCTGAGAAGAAAACTCCAGGTTAGCGTGCTCACCTTCGAGGTGCGGGAAGCGCTGTCGGAGGAGAGCCCGCGCGCGCGACAGGCGGGCCTTAAGGGTTCCTTCGGGCAGCCCCATCGTCGCGGCGGCGGCGGCCACGTCCATCTCATGAAAATAGAACAAAACGACCGGCTCGCGGTAGCGCAGAGGCAGAGCCAGCACGGCGCGCCTGACTGCCTCATTGCTCAATTTTACCGCCAGCTCGCTGTGTTGCGAGGCGGGGCCGGAGGGTTCTGGGGCGGCGTCCAGAGGCAGCGTCTGGGTGGGAAAGCGCTTCAACTCGGAGCGATAGACGTTGGCAGCCAGCGCAAAGAGCCAGGTGGAGAAGCTGGACTCGCGCCGCCAGTGGGCCAATCCGCGCCAGGCGCGCAGAAAGGCCTCCTGAGCCATCTCTTCGGCACGGCTCCGGTCGCGTGAGTAGCGCCAGGCCATGTTGACCAGCGGCGCCTGCCAGCGGCGGACAATCTCCTCGTAGGCGNNCTGTGGGACTGCTATTCTGGCTGGCAGGTTGCATTTTGTTGCAAAAAGAAAAACTCCGAGAAAATGCAACCACATTCTGCAACATACTGTCCCACCGGATGCAAGCAAGAAATTCGCGGCAAATCAATCAGGAGGATTCTATGACATCTCTAGCATTTTTGCTCTTCTTTAACCCCGAAGTCGTCGGGAATGCCGGTTTGTGGATTTTTCTTTCCATCGGCGCGGTATCGCTCTTTGCGATCTTCATTCCGACCGTGACCTGGATCGACAAGCAGCACAAGGAGCGTGAGGCCTTTTATAAGGCCGAGACCATCCGGCGCGTGGCCGAAGCCTCCGGCGAAGGCGCCAAGGCGGCCCTTGAGTTGCTCCAGCAGCAGAGCCGGTTTGAGCGGCAGAAGGGGCGCGAGGGAATGAAGATTGGCGGCTTGGTCTGCATCGGCGTAGGCGCGGCGATGGTGATCTTCTTGAAGGTGCAAACCGCGACGGATCCGGGTGCTCCCTATATGGTCGGCCTGATCCCCGCCTTTGTGGGCGTGGCTCTGTTGGTTTATGTCTACTTTATGGCCGCACCTTTGGAGTAGCGGCGCGGGGGCTTGCGGTCTCCCACTCTTGCGGCAAAAGCAAGAACGCCGCAAGGATGGGGTGTCCGAATTGTCAGCCAAGCCCACGCAGCAGGACGTCCAAGCCAGCTCCGCCCAGGATCAGCCAGGTGGCGTTGACCCGGAAGCGCAGCAGCAGCGCGACGCTCGCCAGACCCAGCGCCCAGGTCCAGCCGTCCAGCAGAGTGGCGCGGCCCAGGGTGAGGGCCACGGTAGCCATCAGGGCTACGGCGGCAGCATTCACGCCATCCAGGAAGGCCGAGGCCAGTAAGGATTGGCGAATGCGGCCGGCCAGCGCGCCCACCAGGCCGGCCATGAAAAATGAGGGCAGAAAGATGGCGACCGTGGCTACTACGGCTCCGGCCCACCCGCGTAGCAGGTAGCCGAGAAAGGTGGCCGTAGCGAAGACCGGCCCCGGCGTCACCTGACCGGCGGTGATGGCGTCGAGCAACTGCGGTGTGGTGATCCAATGGAGGCGGTCCACAAGATCGGATTTTAGAAACGCGAGAAGCACATAGCCGGAGCCGAAGACAACCACCCCCAGCTTGAGAAAGACCAGGAAGAGCGGCGCCAAGCCCGTTGCTCCAACTGCGCCCGCCGCTCCTGCGCCCGCCGTCGCGGGCAGTGTGGCAAGGCCCATCGCCGCGCCACGCTTGGAACTGGGCCATGCCGTCAGCAGCGCAAGGCCTCCGGCGGCGAGGAGCACGGCTATCGGAGGCGCGCCCAGCAGCGCGGCTGCAAAACAGGCGAGCCCCGCCAAAGCCAGTGGCCAGCGGCGAAAGGCCGTGCGTCCCAGCTTCCAGATGGCTTGAACAATGATGGCGACCATCACCGGCTTGGCTCCGTAGAGCAGTCCCTGCGCCTGGGGCAGGCTGCCGTAGCGCACATAGGCCCAGGCCAGGGCCAATGTGGCCAGCGAGGCGGGCAGAATGAAGCAGGCACCCGCGACGGCGAGGCCCACCCAGCCGGCGCGGCGATAACCCAGGGCCATGACCACTTGGGTGGAACCAGGGCCGGGCAACAGGTTGCATGCGCCTACAAGATCAAGGAACTGGGCGCGGCTCATCCATCCCCGCCGCTCGACGGCCTCGCGCTCCATCAGGACGATGTGCGCTGCCGGGCCCCCAAAGGCGGTCAGGCCCAGGCGCAGGAAGAGCCGGAATATCTCACCCAGGGAAGACTTGGTGGGGGAAGCCATTCTTTTCTAATCAGCCTCTTGGTTTGGGAGTTGCCGTGATCTTGCGGCGCACGAGGGCGGCTGCTGATCCGCGAAGAAACCGCGCTGCGCAGTTCCCGCGCCTCGAAGTCAGAGTCTAGCTTCCGCTCTGGTACCAGCGTCTCCTGCGGCCGATGCGGATGCCGGAGTCGATGATGATGGCCACGAGACCGAAGACCATGCACAGGTCAGTGCGTGCCTCGTGGAAAAAGCTCAGCCAGCCGTAACTCGTGAGCCTGGGAAGCGCGAATGGCCCCAGGGGCCTGCCCAGCAGGACGGGAAACTTTGTGGCGATGAGGGCAGTGAGGATGACCACGAGCAGCGCGAGCGCGGCATCTCCGGCATAGAAGTTCAGCAGGATGGCCGCGGCGCCGCCGATCTCGACGCCGCCCACCAGCGGAGCCAAAACCTGGGGGAAGGGCAGGCCGATGGCGGCAAAGCGCCCGGCGCCCATCTCCTCGGGCCGGACTAACTTGAGGATGCCTTCCAGAAGAAAGACCAGGCCCACAATCACCCGGATGAGGATCATGGGAAGATTTTGGCGCACCACGTCCTCCATTCGCGGCTGCATCGAGCGGGGCGGTAGATTTTCGGAACCGGGCCTGCTTGCTTGCCTGCCTGATAAGAAAAAGCATACCGCAAGGGCCAAAGACTTGGGAAAAAAAGAGGAAAACTTGCGAACGAATCGGGGAAAGTGGGCTTATACCGGGGAGGATGGAGGGCGCGAAAGGCCATCCGTGCAGTGGAGCAGGCTCTCGATAGAGGCAGAGAGGGCTTCGGGTTTGGTTGTCGGCGCATAGCGGCCAACGACGTTGCCTTGGCGGCCAACGAGAAATTTGGTGAAGTTCCACTTGATATTTCCAGAGCCGAGGATGCCGCGTTTGGAATTTTTCAGGAAGCGGTAAAGGGGATGGGCCTGGGGTCCGTTGACCTCGATTTTGGCGAAGAGAGGAAAGCTGACGCCGAAATTCTTCTCGCAAAAGGCGCCGATTTCGGCCTCCGAGCCGGATTCCTGCGCGCCGAACTGGTTGCAGGGGAAGCCCAGCACTGCGAATCCGCGTTCTTTGTAGGTGCGGTAAAGCAGCTCCAAAGCAGCGTACTGGGGGGTAAAGCCGCATTTGCTGGCGGTGTTGACGATCAGCAGAACCTGGCCATGAAACTGGTCCAGGCCGATCGTGCTGCCGTCCAGCAATGTGGCGGAAAACTCATAAACCGTCTCCGTAGAGTTCTTCATCGGGGAAATGCCTCCATATGGTTGGATGTCCTGTTCGCTCGCCCTGCGTCTATAAATCATGTTGCGCTGGCCGGCGGGAGGAAAATGCCTCCCAACCCGCTGGAGTCCGTTAGACTGTGGATGGGTTCCTAATCGAATCCTGCCCTCGTCCGAAGGCGGCAAGCGCGGCAGGGAATTCCGGGAAAGACAGGGTTTCCGAGCCGAGACGCGGCCCGGCGGTTTGGGCGGGCGGTTTGGGCGGGGTGGCCGCGGTCCAATATAATCAATCTTTCCTTGATGCAGCATCAATTTTTCAGCAGTGAGGGTGGCGATATTCTTCCCGTGAAGCCGAACGATGGACCGCACCAGTACTTTTGCTCGCCGCATGGCTCCAGCCCGGTGAAGACAAGGCGCACTCGCATCTCCCGTCTGGCGCGGATGGCGATCGTGGCCCTTGTGGCTCTCACTGCCGGCTCAGCCTTGGCCCAGCAGTCGCAATCCATTGATTCGATCCGGGTGATCGGCAACCGGCGCATCCCCAAGGAGACGATCCTGGCGCGCCTCTTTACGCATCCTGGCGACACCTACGACCCAGTGTCAATCGAGCGCGACTTCAACTCGCTGTGGAACACGGCGTACTTCGACGATCTGCGCATTGAGCGTGAGGACACGGAGAAGGGCATCATCCTGAACGTCTTTGTCCGGGAGAAGCCCACGATCCGCGAGATCAACTACAAGGGCAACAACTCGGTTTCCACTTCCGACATCCTGGACAGGCTCAAGAAGGAAAAAGTCGGGTTTTCGGTTGAGAGCCAGTACGATCCGGCCAAGATCAAGCGGGTGGAGCAGGTCATCAAGGATCTGCTGTCGGAACACGGGCATCAGTTTGCCACCATCAAGACCGAGGTGAAGACGATTCCGCCGGCCTCCGTGCAGGTGAACTTCAACATCAAGGAAGGCCCCACCGTGAAGGTGGGCCAGATTAAATTCACCGGCAACCCGCACATCAGCTCACTTCAACTGCGCCGCTCGATGAAGAATCTGAAGCCCATCGGCATTCCGTATTCGATCTTCTTCGAGAATTTGTTTGCTCAGACCTTCGACGCCACCAAGCTGGAGGATGACACCGAGCGGGTTCGCTTTGCTTACCGGGACAAGGGCTACTACAACGCCGCCATCGAACAGCCCCGGACGCAGATTCGTGACGAAGGCGGGCTGAACTGGTTCACCTTCCGGCCCAACAAGGGCAAGCGCATCGACATCCTCATCCCCATCGAAGAGGGTGAGCGCTACCGGCTGGGCACGATCACCTTCACTGGCAACAAGGCCGTGTCCAATGTGAAGGCGTTGCGCGCTACTTTTGCGGTGCGGGATGGCGACTGGTTCAACGCCACGCTGATCGGCAAGGGCCTGGAGAACCTCAAGAAGGCCTACGGGCAGTTGGGATACATCAACTTCGGCGCCATCCCCAAGCCGGTCTACGACGAAGAGAAGAAGACTGTTTCGATGAATATCGATATCGACGAGGGCAAGCCGTTTTACGTCTCGCGCATCGAGTTCCAGGGCAACGTCATCACCCGCGACAAGGTGATTCGCCGCGAACTGATGCTGGAGGAAGGCCAGGTCTACAACTCGCAACTGTGGGAGTACAGCCTGCTGCGGTTGAACCAGCTGGAGTACTTTGAACCCCTGAAGGTGGAACAGGACTCGGAGGCCCATCAGGATGCCGAGGCGGGCACGGTGGACCTGCTGCTAAAGGTGAAAGAGAAGGGCAAGAACTCGATCGGGCTGAATGGCGGCGTGAGCGGCCAGTCGGGCGCGTTTCTGGGCTTGAATTACCAGACCAACAACTTCCTCGGCCTGGGAGAGACGCTCAGCCTGCAAGGCAACCTGGGCAGCGTCAGCCGTCAGTTCACCTTCGGCTTCTCACAGCCCTACATTCACAACCGCCCGCTCAATGTGGGCTTCCAGTTATTCAACAACAAGCAGGACTTCAACGCGGCCAAGAACTACCAGGCCCAAACCGGCCAGTCGGCGAATCTGAACTCCGCGCAACAATCGCTGACACAGAACTACAACCAGGCCGCAACCGGTTTGACCTTCTCGCTCAGCTATCCGCTAAAGCGGCACGCCTTCCAGCGCGTGGGTTTCACTTATTCGCTGAGCAAGTCCACGATTACCGCATTCAGTACCGCCTCGCAGACCTTTTTCCAGACCATCAGCTTTCGTTCGGGCGTGCAGGGAGCCAATGCGCTGGACGGCATCATCAACAGCCTGGCCTCATTCAGCTACACCTACAACACCATCAACAACCCCATTCGCCCGCGCAGCGGCAAGGAATACTCGGCGGTGTTTCAGAGCTCCGGCATCTGGGGCAATGTACGCTATTTCGCTCCCATGGTGGCCTACAAGCAGTTCCGGTCGATGCACTACCTGATGCCATCGCCCAGCGGGCGCAACGTGCTGGGCGTGCGCGCGCAGTTGAACTATATACAGGGCTATGGCGGCGCTGTGGCCCCACCCCAGAATCGCACCTACTCCGGCGGCGAGGGGGAGTTGCGCGGCTTCGACATTCGCAGCGCCACGCCTTACGGCTACGTTCCCACGCGCGTCAACGTGCAGTTGACCAATCCGGATGGCTCTTGCGTGCCGCGCGACCCAACCCAGCCGCAGTTGAACCAGTGCATCCAGATTCCGCTGCCGATCTACGGCATATCTTCTATCGGCGGCGACTCAAATCTCACCACCAATGTCGAATACCGCATTCCCATCGTCGGCCCGGTGACCATAGCGTTCTTCGACGACTTCGGCATCGACGCGGCTCTCAACAAGGGGCAGTTGAAGCAGAGTCCCGAAGGCTTCGCCTCGCTGACGGCGCCGCTCTATGGCTGCCCGGTGTGGAATAACGGCGCCTGCCAGGGCGGGATACCGGGTTCGCAGGTCGGCTTCCTGCGCAACATCCACCCCATCTCCGGCACCAACGTGGTTCCGCGCATGTCCATCGGCGGGGAGTTGTCGGTCCTCATGCCGGTCATCAATGCGCCCTTCCGCTTCTACTATGCCTACAACCCTCTCCGGTTGTATGAGCAGCCCTACTGTAACCTTGGACTGGGAAGCAACAAGGACAGTTGTTCCGGCGAGTTGATCACCCGCAGTATGTTCCCGACGGGCGGCGCGGGCGACTACACCTACAGCGAGGTGACGGCGGCTTACGGAGCGCGGAATATATTCCGGGAGCCACGCAAGACCTTCCGGTTCACGGTGTCGACGACCTTCTAGGAAACACTTTTTTCAACCGGTATTTCGAAGAGGGCGCAGTCTGTGACTGCGCCCTCTTCCTTTCGGCTCCGCTAAAAAGAAACAAGCGTGGACCGGGAGGTCCACGCTACAGCCGGCCGGGAGGCCGGCGCTACAGTTTCATACTCCGTGGGTCGGCAACGCCGGTGGACGACTGACACGCACTTCACGCGTTAATCGCCATCCCCTCCGCCGCCCCGTAAGCGTCGAGCAGCGATTCCGCCAGCGTGGGATGCGCGTGGATCGTAAACATCAGCTCCTCCACCGTGCCTTCCAGCTCCAGCACAGCGACCGCTTCGGCGATCAGCTCGGTAGCCTGCGGACCGAGGATGTGGACGCCGAGAATCTCGCCGTACTTCTGCTCGGCGACCACCTTCACGAAGCCGTCGTGATTGCCCAGGATGGTGGCCTTGGAGTTGCCCGCGAAGGGAAATTTTCCAACCTTGACGGTGTAGCCTTTTTCTTTGGCCTGGGTCTCCGTCAAACCCACCGACCCGATCTGCGGCTCGGTGTAGGTGCAGGCGGGGATGCGGTCGCGGCGCACCGGGCGGAATGGCTTGCCGGCAATCCTGGCCGCGGCGATCATGCCGCTCATCGCGCCCACATGCGCCAGTTGCGGCAGCGCGGCCACAATGTCGCCGATGGCGAAGACGCCCGGCTCGGCCGTCTCCTGAGCCTCATTGACCCTGATGAATCCGCGATCCAGTTCGATGCGCGTCTTCTCCACGCCGATCCCGCCCGTCCGTCCGGCCCGGCCGACGGCCACCAGCACCTTCTCGGCCTCACGAACCTGGGTCTTGCCGTTAGTGTCGGTGAAGGTGACCTTGACGCCGGTTTCAGTCTCTTCGGCCTTCTCGACTTTGGCGCCGGTGTTCACCTCGATGCCGCGCTTCTTGAAGAGGCGCGTGATCTCCCTGGAGATCTCCTCGTCCTCGACCGGAACCACGCGCGGCAGGAACTCGAGGATCGTCACCTCTGCGCCGAAGCTGCGGAAGAGCGAGCCGAACTCCATGCCCACCGCGCCCGCGCCGATGACGATCAGCGACTTGGGAAGTTCGTCGATGGCGAGGATTTCGATGTTCGTCAGCATGCGGCCGCCAGCCTCCAGGCCGGGCAGCATTTTGGCTTCCGAGCCGGTGGCGAGAATAACGTTTTTTGCCTTGACCGGGCTAACTTCGCCGCTCGCGGCCGTAACCTCGACGGAATGAACGCCGTCCTGCGAGGGGCCGGTGAGGCGGCCATTACCCTCAATGCGGGCAATCTTGTGCTTCTTCATCAGGAAGTCGAGGCCGTTGGCGTGCTTCGCGATGATGGCGTTCTTGCGCCGCTGCACCGCGGCCCAGTTCAGCGTCGGTGCGCCGATGCCTTCTATCCCGAAGTCTGCAGCGTGTTGCATATGCTCCCAGATCTCGGCATTGAAGAGCAGCGCCTTGGTAGGGATGCAGCCCACGTGCAGGCAGGTACCGCCCAGCTTGTCGGACTGCTCGATCAGCGCCACCTTCAGGCCGTACTCCGTCGCGCGAATCGCCGCCGTGTAGCCGGCCGGCCCGCCGCCTATGATTGCCACATCGTAGATTGGACCATCCAGAAGGTCGATGCCTTGGGTGCCGATAGTGGTGATCAGATCGTCCAGGTCGTCAGACGTTGAACTCATATCATCGGGCAGCATATTGTTCACGCTGCCGTAGGTCAGATTGTCCTTTTCCTTAATCGTCTTTGCCGTTTTCTTATTCAAGAAAAACTCCGTTCCGGGGCGCTGCACGGGAGCCGTAAGCACTTCATTCCATCGTCCAGTTTAATAGATGCGCGTGAGGCCAGCTTCGCTTCCGCTTTGGCGCCGCCCGCATTGCGGAAGATATTCTTAGCGGTGGTCCTGAATCAGCTCGCTTGCCACACGCAGCGTCTCCGGCTCGTCGCCGAAGCCGGCAATCCAATGCACCTCCGGCTCGCGGCGAAACCAGGTCAATTGCCGCTTGGCGTAGTTGCGATGGCTTTGCTGGGCGGCTTCTATTGCAGCATCAACACTCAAAGTCCCCGCCTGGACGGCCAGCGCCTGGCGATAGCCGAGAGAGTCGAGCGCCTTGACCGGCCCGTAACGGTGGAGCAGGCTGCGCGTCTCTTCGACAAGTCCGGCAGCAAACATGGCCGCCGCCCGCCGGTTGAGCCTGTCATAAAGCGCCTGCCGCGGCGGGTTGAGGCCGATGCGCAAGAGCCGGAAGCCGGTGAGCGGGTTGCGGGCTTTTTCCTGGTCTCCCAGAATCTGCGAAAGCGGTTTGCGAAGAGCCAGGCAGACCTCGATGGCGCGCATCAGCTTGGCCGCGTCATTCGCGTGGATGCGCTCGGCCGAGACGGGGTCGAGGCGCTGGAGCAGCCGGTGCAGCCAGGCGCTTCCGCGCTTCTGACTGCTCAATTGCAAGCGCTGACGAAGCGCCTGCTGACGCTCCGGCCCGGCGAAGAGCCCCTCGGTGAGCGCGCGCAAATAGAGGCCAGTGCCGCCGGTGACGATGGGCAGCCGGTTGCGGCTGGCGATCTCCGAGAGAGCCGTCCGCGCCTGACGGCTGTATTCGCCCGCGGTGAAAGGCTGGTCCGGGTCGGCCACGTCAATCAGGTGATGCGGCAGGCGCGCCCGCTCTTCAATGGTTGGTTTGGCGGTGCCCAGCTCCATGCCGCGATAGACGGCCACCGAATCGCAACTGACGATCTCGCCCCCGAAGCGCTCGCCCAGCGCGAGAGACAGCGCCGTTTTGCCGCTGCCGGTTGGCCCCAGCAAGAGAACAGCCAGAGGCGCCTGGTTCTCATCCAAAGGGCTGCTCGACGCAGTCGTACGCGCAGGAGTCATGGCCGCCACCATCCCGGCGGAAAGATCCACCTGGGATTGGTGCGCAGGAGACACCAGAGCAGGATCGCCGCCGCCACCAGCACAAGCCCGAAGACCTGGTTGCGCCGGTAGGCTCGCAACTGCTCCCGGCGCCGCGCCGTCTCGGCAACTTGCTGAAAGAACGGTTTGATCCGAGCCTGCTTCATGGCGCATTGCTCCTGCCGTCTGGCGCGTCCGGGCATCGCGGCGCACCACGCAACAGTATAGCCATCCATCCCGGCAGTGAAGTGACAATCCTCGATTCGCGTTGCGTGTACGGAAAGGGAACAGTGTGCCGTTCTTCCGCTGTGCCTGGTGCAGGATCGGTACTTATTCGAAAAGTTCCGCGGTACCCTCATGCCGCGGTGGTTCCATCCGATAAGGGAAAGAGAGAGTCGAACGGGACGTTCTCGCGGGGAACGTTCCGCAGGCTGTGACCGCGCAAATCGGACGCCGAGGCGGCCAGGATACCTCTATACATTCTTTGCGTAGCCTTGCAGGCACACAGGGAGTCCGTCTCTGGCTGAAGGCCGGTTGCCGGAGCGCCGCGGGGACAGGAGTCAAAATGCCACTCGCCGTATCGGAGATTCGCGAAATAAATCGGGAGCAGGAGGCTACACGGCTGGCTGCGCTGATTTCAACCGGGATACTCGACACTCCACCCGAGCCCAGCTACCATACCGTAACCCGGCTGGCCGGCGAGTACTTCCAGGCCGATTCGGCCACTATCGGCTTTGCCGACGAGGGCCGCGTCTGGATGAAGTCCTGCTGGCGCCAGATGGTCCGCGAGCTGCCGCGCAAGAACTCGATCTGCGATATGGTAATTGCCGAAGACGGTCCGGTAGTGGTCGCGGACATCTCCAGGCATCCGCAACGCGATACGCTGCTGCCGCGCTTCAAACACATCGGCGTAGCTTCTTTTGCCAGCGTTCCCGTGCGCTCGACCGACGGAAGGATTCTGGGAATCCTGACCGTCTTCTACCATGAACCCCGCCCGGAGATGCGACCGGAGTCGATTCGCACCCTGGAGAGCCTGGCCGATATGGTCTCCAGCCAGTTGGAGCTGCGCCAGCTGCACAAGACCCTGCATGGGAACGGGAGCGGGCACAGGCGCGCCCACTCTGTGGCAACCGTCAACGAAAGCAGGCCGAGCAAGGCCGATCTGCGCCACGCCCTCGACCTGGGCCAGTTTGTGCTCTATTACCAGCCGGAGGTCGACCTTGCCACGCGCAGGATTGTCGGCCTTGAAGCACTCATCCGCTGGGTTCACCCCGAGAGGGGAGTGATCCCCCCTATGGAGTTCATACCGCTGGCCGAAGAAAGCGGACTGATCCTGCCCATCGGCGACTGGGTACTCTCCCAGGCCTGCAGCCAGATTCAAAGGTGGTGCAAAGAGGATCCACGCCACGTCTCTCTGCGGGTCGGCGTCAACCTCTCCGCCCGCCAGTTCTCGCGCGAAGGCCTGGCCGACCATGTCGAGGCCCTCCTGGTCAATGCCGGCATCTCCAGCCGCCAGCTCGGCCTGGAGATGACCGAGTCCAGCCTGATCCCCAACGTCCGCATCGCCATGGAAGTCCTCAGCAGCCTGCGCAGGCTGGGCGTCTCGTTGCTGATGGACGACTTTGGCACAGGCTACAACTCCCTCAATAACCTCCAATCCTTTCCCTTTGACGTGCTCAAGATCGACCGCTCTTTCGTGACCCGCATGACCGAGGGCGATCAACCGCTACAGATCGTTCGCACCATCATCGAATTGGCCCGTGTGATGGGCATGGACGTGGTGGCCGAGGGGATTGAAACCTGCGAGCAATATCGCCTGTTGCGCGAGATGCACTGCCGCTACGGCCAGGGCTATCTCTTCGCCCGCCCCATGACCGCCGAAGCCGTCACCGATCTGTTGAGGCTCCCCGGCCGGATCCTCCCGGACCCCGAATTAGCCGAACTCGTTTGCGCCTGATCCCTGCGGATCTCCGCGCTGCTTCCAGGGGTGGGGATTTCCGTGCAGAAGAGAGCGCCAGCTCATTTCTTCCCAGGACAGACAACGGGTAGGTTCTATTTTGGAGTTGGCACAGCAGACAGCGCGTCGCCCGCGCCTGACCGCGCCATCGCATTCCAACCGCTCTATTTGCACATCGGAGGGAGAGTAAAGACAAGCGGCCCGCTGGACGCGGAAATCGAAGGCGCCTTGTCCCAGACGACGAGGGCCTTCGTGTTCTCATTATCCTTTGTCAGGACGGTCACTGTGGTCTTCTTCTTTAGCGTCCTCAAGTAAACCCAATTCGCGGCCCTTTTGTCGCCCTGGCAGTAGACGGTCTCAGAGTCGAGTGTGAACGTGAACACGACGCCGTCATCATCCCGCAACTGGAGCGTCTGGCCATCAACTGAACTGATTGGAGAATAGGTGGCGAGACCGCCCCCTGCCTTCAGTGTGGCGAGGCTGAAAGGCACATTGTTAAAGTGATACTGACCTTGCTGAGCCATCGCCGCTGAAAATGCGCTCAAAGCAAGGAGGAGTGTAATAACCGAGCAGAATAGATTGCTGAACCGTCTCATCATACGACCTCAAAAAATAACTTTCACAGGTTCATGCGACTCTTAACGGACGCTAAACCGCTGGAAATACATATAAACCTTTTCAGCGGCATTGTCACTAATTATCCTGCGCGACAATCGTTGCGGGCGTGGTTCTTACTCCACTTCCAGCACCAGGCACTTCAGGTACTCGGTTTCCGGCAGGTTCAGCACCACGGGATGATCGGGAGCGGCTCCACGCCGTTCCAGCAGCCGCACGCGCCTGCGCGCATCGGCGGCGGCCGAGGCCACGCTGGATTCGAGTTCACTCCAGCCCACATGATGCGAGCAGGAGCAGGTGACCAGCAGGCCGCCGGGGCGCATCATTTTGAGCGCGCGCAGATTGAGTTCCTTGTATCCGCGCAGCGCGCCCTCGACGGCGCGCAGGCTCTTGGCGAAGGCGGGTGGATCGAGCACGATGGCGTCGAAGCTCTCGCCGGCGTCGGACCAGTCGCGCAGGATTTGAAAGGCGTCTCCCTCCACCCAGTCGACCTGGGCGGCGAGGCGCGAGCGGTTGGCCAGGAGATTTCTCTCCGCCACTTCCAGCGATGCGCGGGAGGCGTCGATGCCCGTAACCTGGGCGCAGACCTGGGCCAGATGCAGGGCAAAGCCGCCCTGATAGCAGCAGACGTCCAGCGCCCGTCCGCCTGCGTCCCGGCTGGCAAAACCCATCCTTCGAGCCCACTCGGCGGCGGCGGCGTAGTTGGCCCGCTGGTCGAGGAATGCGCCGGTCTTCTGTCCGGAGTTGGCGTCGAAATGAAAGGTAAGGCCGTTGAGCCGGAATTCGGTGCTGACGACTGCGTCGGCTTTGGCATAGAGCGTCTCCTGACTCGGCGCGGACAGACCTTCCAGCTC
>PMTP01000018.1 GCA_003167305.1 Acidobacteriaceae bacterium | reverse complement strand
GAGGGCCTGCTGAATCTCCATCACCCGGGCTGGATCAATGGCCTGCTGGCCTCGCAATTTGGGCGCGGCTTTCTTGTGGGCGTGGTGTTTTGCGGTCTTGCTGGCCGGGGCGGGATGAGCTGTGGTTCCTAAGGCCGGGGATGCAGCCAGAGCCACGAACAGCGCAACTGCCAGGCTTGCTCGAAGAGAAAGCACGCTGCTTCACCTCTGGGTCATCAGATTTGGCCGGACCTTATGGGTAAATTCTAACGAATTGTCCCGCATGGTGGCAAGACAAAACCAATTTGCAATAGGGAATCCAGCGGTATGCCGGAATGGGCGTGTGGTCTCCCACCCTGGCCGCTAGAACAAAACGCGGCCAGGGCGGGTCGCCCACTCCATTCGCTACTACAGCGTTCCGCCCACGTAGTTGATGCCTTGGTCAGGATGGCGCGGGTCCATGATTTCGAAGACTACGTCATCGCCGGTTTTGAGCTTGCCCACCACCGCATCGAACTGTTCCTTGTTGCCGGTGGGCTGCTTATTGACACGGATGATCACCGAGCCGGGCTCCAGTCCTTGCAGGTCAGCGAATGAGCCGGAGCGCACCGACTGGATAACCATCCCGGAGGCGTGCAGCTTGGCGGCGGTGGCCGGAGTAACCTCGCGGACCACGATGCCAAGCTTGGCCTCGCCCGGATCGCCCTTTTCCTCGTTGTCCTTCTCGGTCTGTTGGTTGCCCAGGTCGGCGAAGACCTTGTCGCGGTCGCCAATGGTGACTGTGGCGTCGGTCGGCTTGCCTTCTCTCATAAGGCCCAGGCGAATGCTCGAGCCCGGCCTGCGGCTGGCAATCTCGTTGACCAGATCGTCGCCGTCTTTGATCGATCGGCCGTCAATCGTGGTAATGATGTCACCCGCCTTCAATCCCGCCTTCTCCGCCGGACCACCTGGCGTAATCTCCTGCACCAGGACGCCGTTCTTGAAGCCGTAGACGCGATTGACCGCGCCGGAGAGATCCGGCCGGAACATGATGCCGATGGAGCCGCGCGTCACCTTATGGCTGGGGCTGATCAGATCGTTGTAGACCTCGACCACGGTATTGGAGGGCATGGCGAAGCCCAGGCCCTGGTAGCCGCCCGACTGAGTGAAGATGGCCGTATTGACGCCGATTACCTCGCCGTTCATGTTCAGCAGCGGTCCGCCCGAGTTGCCCGGATTGATGGCCGCATCGGTCTGGATGAAGTGCTGAAACTGGCCGTTGGCGCCCTGCTCGATGGTCCGGTTCTTGGCTGAGATGATCCCCGCGGTGACGGTCTGAGCCAGCGCGAAGGGGCTGCCGATAGCTTCCACCCAGTCGCCCACCTGCGCCGTCTCGGAGTTGCCCAGTTTCACCGTCGGAAGCGGCGTGCTGGTGTCAATCTTGATGACCGCCAGATCCGTGGACTTGTCGAAGCCGATGACGTGCGCCGTACGGCCCATGTCCTGGTTGTCCGGATCGGTTGAGAGTTTCACGTAAATCTGGTCGGCCTTGTCGATCACGTGATAATTGGTGATGATGTAGCCCTTGGGGTCGACAATAAAACCGGAGCCCAGAGACTGGCGGACCTGGCCGTCGTCCCCGCCCTCCATGTCGGGCATCTGCCCGCCAAAGAAGCGTCTGAGCATATCCGGGAGGTCGCCCTGCCCCTGTTGCTGGCCTTGCTGATCCTGGTCCTCATCCTCGTCGCCGGGCTGCTGAGGAACGGGCTGAACGTGGCCGTGAAAGCTGCGCCGGCCCTTGCCCGCGACCTGCTTGGGCAGGGTCCGGGTATTGATGTTTACCACCGCTGGCCCAACTTCTTTGGCAATCTTCACAAACTCGTTGGGAAGAACCGTGGAATTGACCACTTTCAATGGAGTGGCATCGGCGCTTGAGATCTGCGTCTCTTGTCCGCGAACCCCGTGCGCGGCAAAAGAACCGCCCACAATGGCGGCCGAGAGCGTGGCAAGCAAGACAAACACGGAAGCGAGACGGCGCGCGCGCAGCCGTTCAAAGAGAGATTTCATGGATTCGTTGACCTCGTCACGTAACCAGCCTTGCGGCTGGGTTGTTCTTAGTGTTGATTACACCAAAACTCAGTATAGCCAGTGGCGGGCAACCCCGTCTGGCTCGCGGAATCCGCACGCCTGAACCCTTGAACTCCGGCCGGCGATAATGGAACCGTCCCAACCTTATAGACGCAGCTTGGCCAAAAGAGTCGCAAAGGAAGGCTGCAAGCGGAGAGGCAACGGGCGGGAAGCCAGAATCCAGAATCCAGCAAACGGCTGGTTTGTGTGGCTGCCCACCAGGGATTCGAACCCCAATATGCTGCTCCAGAGGCAGCTGTCCTACCATTGAACGAGTGGGCAANNAAAACCAACTAGCTCATCATAAAGGGATTCCGCGCCCGCGGTCAAACGCGCCCGGCCTCCGGCGATAAATAGCTGACGGCAGCAGCGTGGGAGCCAAAACGCCACGATGATCAGGCCTGCTTTCTATCGCGCCACCAGCACGGGCCGCTGGCGATGCACAAGTAGAGGCAGCACCTGGGCCTCTGCCTCATCGACGGTAAGGCCGTACTTGGCGCGCAGGTCATCGACCTTGCCGTGCTCAATGAAATGGTCAGGCCAGCCGATCCGCACCACCGGGACCGCGCTGCCCAACTCCCCAAGCGCCTCAATGACCGCCGAGCCGAAGCCGCCCATCTTCACGTGGTCCTCAAACGTCACGAAAGCGACGACGCGGTCGGCGTATTCGGCGAGCATCTCGCGGTCGAGAGGTTTAATGAAGCGCGGATTGATGACCGCCGCGGAGAGGCCTTCGCGCTCCAGGCGGGCAGCTAACTCCTGCGCCAGGGTGGTCATGGGGCCGAGGCCGAGAATAGCCACGTCGGAGCCATCCTTGAGCACCTCAGCCTTGCCCACGGGAATCAACTGCGGCTCCGCCTTGCGCGCCACGCCCGGCCCCACGCCGCGCGGATAGCGGATGGCGCTCGGCCCCGGAAGCTGGAGGGCGGTCGCCATCATGTCGGCCAGTTCGTCCTCGTCCTTGGGCGCCATCAGGACCATCTCCGGAACGCCGCGCAGGTAGGCAATGTCGAACAAGCCGTGATGCGTCGGTCCATCGTCGCCGGAGAGTCCTGCGCGGTCCATGCAGAAGAGAACCGGTAGCTTTTGCAGCGCCACGTCATGAACGATGCAATCGAAGGCGCGTTGAAGAAAAGTCGAGTAGATGGCGCAGACCGGCCTGAAGCCGCGCGTGGCCATGCCGGCGGCGAAGACCACCGCGTGCTCCTCGGCGATGCCCACATCGAAGTAGCGCTTGGGATGGTGCGGCCGGAATAGGTCCAATCCCGTGCCGCTGGGCATCGCGGCGGTGATGGCCACAATGCGCTCGTCGTGGTTCGCCAGACCTACCAGCGTTTTGGCGAAGACCTCGGCATAGGTGAGCTGGCCGACGGGCTTGGTCTCGCCGGTTTCCGGGTCAAAGGGACCAAGGCCGTGAAACTTCTTTTGCAGGTCAAGCGCGGGCTGAAAGCCGCGGCCCTTCTGCGTCAGCACGTGCAGCAGCACCGGGTGGTTGGTCTCCGCCTTGAGAAACTTGAAGGTCTCCACCAGCAGCGGCAGGTTGTGCCCGTCGATGGGGCCATAGTATTGCAGCCCGAACTCCTCGAAGAGGATGGAGGGCCAGAGCAGGCTCTTGGCAGCCTCTTCGGCGCGGCGCGCCACCTCCGCCGCCGTTTTGCCGCCCACCCGCTCGATGATGCGATGGGCCGAATCGTGCAGGCTCTTGTAGTGTTCGTTGGTGACGATCTTGTGGAAGTAGCGCGCAATAGCGCCTACATTGCGGTCGATGGACCACTCGTTATCGTTGAGCACCACGATCAGCCGCTTGGTCTGCTCGGCGATATTGTTCAGCGCCTCGAAGGAGATTCCATTGGTAAAGGCCGCGTCGCCGGCCACGGCGATCACGTGCTCCTTGCCGCCTGCCAGATCGCGCGCCACGGCCATGCCCAGTGCCGCGGAAAGAGCCGTCCCCGCGTGCCCCGCTCCGTAGCAGTCGTGCTCGCTCTCGGTGCGCAGCATGAAGCCGTTCAGTCCGCCCGGCTGGCGAATCGTCTCCATACGCTCCAGCCGCCCGGTAAGCATCTTGTGGATGTAAGCCTGATGGCTCACGTCGAAGAGAAGCTTGTCCGCCGGGGTATTGAAGACCGTGTGCAGCGCCAGCGTCAGCTCGACCACGCCCAGATTCGGCCCCAGGTGGCCGCCGGTCTTGGAGAGCGTCTGAATCAGGAATACGCGAATCTCCTCGGCCAGCTCCGCCATCTGCGCAAAATTCAAGCGCTTCAGATCGGCGGGCGAGTGAATCGATTCAAGCAGCGTTCCCATCGTCTTCCTTTCCCGGAAAAGTGCCGGGCAGCCCAGCAAAGCCCCCAGAAAACGGAGCCCTCAAACCAGCATCACCAACCGATAGTATACCAATGCGGCGGATTCAGGCGCTGACTAGATAGACGATTCGGACGGCTGCAAGTCGCGGTAAAATCGGATGCCACAAATGCCAGCCTGATCTGGGCGCGACTGATGGCCGAAGGCGCAAGAGCCGGACGCCCACGCAGCGCGCGGGACATGATCCTTGCCGCCGTCGCCGTAGCCAACGTATCGTTGTAACAGACAACGAAAAGGATTTCACCGGCATCCAATTCATCAGGTTCCCATAGCACTCCGGTACATGAGCAAACATCGTGCAATCAGGTCCCAAAACGGGATCTGAGTAGACGGCGCACGGCTGGTCCGCCAAAAGTGTATTCTTCTAGCCAGAGTAAGAGATTCGCAATTTTCGCCGATAAGTACTCTCAGGAGCCAAAAGCACGGTTGCCGGTTGTCCTGTACGCCCCCCGATGAAGAAACTGATTTCCATCTTCGCGATCCTTCTTGGCTGGGCCGCGGCAGCCTGGGCAGAGCCGCCCGGCACGCTGACCACACTGCGCGATCTTTCCGCCCTCAGCAACGACCAGGCCAGCAAGGTTATTCCAGTCATCTTCGAAGGGACGGTCACTTACTTCCGCGGGTATGAACATCAGCTCTTTGTGCAGGATGACGACCTCGCCGTTTTTGTGCGCGTCACCACGAACGCCAAACTGCTCCCCGGCGATCGCGTACTGGTCAAAGGAACGACGCGCAAAAGCTATGGCCTCATCATCGAGAGCCATGATGTGCGGGTTCTCCATCACGGAGCCCTGCCCGAAGCGCTTCCCGTCAGCTTCGGCGATCTGATCCTCGGGCAGCACGACTGCCTTCTGGTCAATATGCGCGGTGTTGTCCACGCCGCCGACCTGGTCTGGAGTACGCAGGCCCCCATTCACAGCGCCACTCTGCAAGTGCTCACCGACGGAGGCTATGTTGAGGCGGTTCTAGACAGCGACAATCAGGAGGCGCTGAATACCCTGCTGGACGATGAGGTGGAGATCACCGGGACAGCCGGCGGGGAGTTCGATGACAAGATGCAGCAGACCGGCATTGTGCTCCATGTTTCCACATTTACAGACATTCGTGTCCTCAAAAGCACCAGTAGCAACTTATGGGATCTTCCTGTCACGCCAATGCATCGGATAATGGGCGGCTATCGCGTCAAGGATTTGACATCGAGAATCAGAGTTCAGGGCGCCATCACCTACTATCAGCCCGGTTCGGCGGTTGTGCTGCAGGGAGGCGGCAGGAGCCTTTGGATCAGGACCAATACCGACATCCCCCTGCGCATCGGTGACCTGGCGGACGCAACGGGTTTTCCCGATGTCTTGGTTACCGATCAGTCGCGGAGCGCGAACGATGGCTTTTTGACACTCTCTCACAGCGAAATCAAAGATAGCCGAGTGCAAGCGCCGGTCACGCCACTTCATGTGACCTGGCAACAACTGGCGGTGATCGGCGACCTGGGAAGCGGGCACCACTTCGATCTGGTATCCATCGACGGACAGGTCGCAGTGCAGGCGCGTGGGGGCGCACAGGACGAATACACCCTGGTTGCGGAGGGCCACCCGTTCACAGCCATTTACCGGCACCCGAGCGGTCCGCTGGTGGCGATGAAGCAGGTTCCGCTGGGTTCAAGGGTGCGCGTTACCGGAATCTGCTCTGTACACAATTCCAACCCATTCAGCGGTCCGGTGGCCTTCGATATTCTGCTGCGCTCCTTCGACGACATTGAAGTCATCAAGGATCCCCCTTTGCTGAACATTCGCAATCTGGTGCTCCTCGTCTGCTTGCTGCTTGCGATCGTGGCCATAGTCGGCGGCTGGGGATGGAAGCTCGAGCACAAAATGCATCGCCATTCGGCCGCGACCGCGGCCCTCGAACAGCAGCGCGGCCGCATCCTTGAAGACATCAACGGATCGCGGCCAGTGGCCGAAATTCTCGAAAAGATCGTGGGGATGGTCTCCGCGATGCTGGATGGCGCGACCTGCTGGTGCGAGCTCGCCGATGGAACGAAGGTGGGGAATTGTCCTCGGGAGCCGCACAGCCTGGAGATCGTTCGCGCGAAGATCGATGCCCGATCCGGTCCGGCGCTGGGCGCGCTGCTGGCCGCGTTTGGTCCTGAGTCTCCGCCGGCCGCCCGCAGAACAGAGGCGCTTGCCGATGGGGTGCGGCTGGCCTCGCTGGCCATCGAAACCCGGCGGCTCTACAGCGACCTGCGGCACCGCTCGGAGTTCGATCAGCTTACCGAGATTCCCAATCGCTTCGCGATGGAGAAGCGGATGGACATTCTGATTGAAGAGGCGCGCCAGAACTCCGGCATCTTCGGGTTGATTTACATCGACCTCGACGAGTTCAAACAGGTTAACGACCGCTACGGCCACCACATTGGAGACCTTTATCTCCAGGAGGTAGCCGTGCGCATGACGCGGCAGTTGCGCGGAGGCGATATGCTGGCCCGGCTGGGCGGCGACGAATTCGCCGCCCTGGTTTCCGTCGTGCGTAGCCGCGCCGATGTGGAAGAGGCCGCCCGTCGCCTGGAACGATGCTTCGACGCCCCGTTTGCCGTGGAGGACTGCTCACTGCACGGCTGGGCGAGCATCGGCATTGCTCTCTACCCGGAGGATGGCTTCACAAAAGACAGCCTGCTGAACGCCGCCGATGCCGCCATGTACGCGGTGAAAAACAGCAAACGGTAAACCGAAAAGGCCCTATCTCAGCTTCCGCTGCGTGCTTTACTTCTTTGCGCGCGTCAATCTCCCGACGATTACCGCTGCCCTGCTTCCACTCCGGCCGCCTGCGGCTCCACCAGCACACCGTCAAACAGCGAAGCCGCCAGCAGCCGCCCAGCAGCCGCGCGCACATGCGCGATGCGGTAGCCGGTCTGTGCCCACTTCCACTCCAGCGTCTGGGTGTCGATCACGTAAATCTGATCGCTGGCCCGCGAGCTGACAAGAATCTTGCCCAGGTGCGCGTCATAGCTCAGGTCGTCCACATCCCCCAACGGAAAGCGATTTACCCACATCCATGTGCTGCCCAGGTCGCGCGAGAAGTACACGCCTTCGCGCGCGCCCAGCCATATCGTCCCATCCGCGGAGAAAGCTACGCTATGAATCCGAGTCAGCGTTGCCGGAACCCCCATGAACCTCCAACTCTGGCCGGCGTCCGTGGAAAGCACCACTTCCTCCTGCTGAGCAGCGGCCAGTTGCGATCCATGCGCGGCAACCGAAAGATAATCCACCCAGCCCATCACCGGGCCGCCCTGCCAACTCGCGCCCTGGTCCTTGCTGGTGAACAGGCCTCCGCCGGTTGATGCCAGCCACGCGTCGCCGCTGAGATCGAGCGCCTGAACGCGGTCTAGTTGGTCATGCACAGGCTCCGCAACAGGCTTTTCCTCAGGTACGCTCTTGCCGTGGCGCGCCTTCGTGGTCGTGTGAGTCTTGGCGGGCTGATGCATCTTGGCGGCCGGGATCATCTCAATGGCCGTCTTCGCCTGCCTGTTTTGAATTGTGCTGCGCGGGCTCCAACTCGCGCCTGTCGCATCGGACTCCAGCACAAAAATGCCGTGATTGGTTCCCGCCAGGATCGTTTCCTCCGGCGATTCGGCCAGCGCAAAGACATCACGCCCATCGAGGCCATCGGCGATCTGCTCCCAACGCTCTCCGCCATTGCTGGAAACAAAAACACCGCCATACTTCTTGTCGTTCACCACCCCGGCATACAGCCGGGCGGGATTGCCGCTATCCACTAGCAGTGCCTCGACCTTGCGCCCGGAAAAACCCTGATTCGCAGCCGTAAAACTGGATGCCGCGTCCTCGCTCCGCAGAACTCCGCCGCGGTCGGTGGCCAGCAGCACATGATTCGTGTCCTGCGGATCGACATATACATCGTTCACGATCACATCCGGCTCGGTCATCAGCGCAAAGCTGTTGCCGCCGTCTACCGACTTGTAAAGCCCCTCCGTGGTTCCGGCATATACTACGCTGTAATTCAGCGGATCCTGCTTCAGCACACGCGTTCGCCGCGCGGCCGAGGGAATCCCTTCGACGGCGTGAAACAATCCGCCGCCGTCTGCGCTCTTGTAAATGCCGCTGCACGCGCTGGCGAAAACCATGTTCGGGCTCGCCGGATCGATGATGATCGAGAAGACATCGGAGTCGTCAACGATGCCCTCCTTGATGCTTTGCCAGTTCTTGCCGCCGTCGGTCGTCTTCCAGGGCAGATGCCATGTGCCGGCGTAGACCACATCGGGGTCCAGGGGATCGATCGCCAGCGACTCCACCTCGTGAATCTCCTGGCTGCCCGGCGGACTGATCAGCGTCCATGAGGCTCCGGCATCACTGCTGCGAAAGACGCCGTCCAGCGTTCCCGCATAGAGGATTTCCGGGGCAGAAGGCGCCTGTGCAAAGGCGCGGATCGACTGCCCGCGCAGCCCCGCAACGACACTCCAGCTCCGTCCTCCGTCACGGCTCAACCGCAGCCCGCCGTCGGCCTGGTCCACCCTCCACGTCGCCACATAGATGGTGGCTGGGTTCGCTTCGTCCACGACGATGTGGTCCAGAATCAGGTCGTCGGCCGAGTCCAGCTTCGAGAGCCTATGCCATGACAAGCCGCCATCCAAAGATTCGTAGAGCCAACTGTTGGTGGTGCCGAGATACACATGATGGGGCTGGCCGGGAACAGCCGCAAAGGCGCGCGCGTCGCCGCCTGCCGGGCCAATCGCGCTCCAATACGCCTGTGCCTTCATGCCGGGAACTGCGAATAAAAATAGAACCAGCAGAGAAATCAGCACAATCAATCCGGGCCGGAAGAATGAATCCAGGAAAACTCGCGGGCGATTCATGCTGGCAAAAAACTCCCTATGCTCATATCAAGAGTATACAAAGTATGGTCCGGCGCCGATTTCCAGGCACACGATACCTTAACGCTCGATCGCCATGCGGGGCTTCAGATTCTTTTCGTCGAGAAGTGTATGGAAGCCGCATTGGCGGAACCGTCAGCAATACGACTTCCGGCCCCCGCAGTTTGCGCTGCGAGGGCCGGAATGATCAGTTAGACAACCTAATAAACAACCCAGGCAGGCCAAAAGGCCTGCTTCCACGGGCTGGACAAACTATTCGGATGCGGCTTTCTTGTGAGTATGCTTCTTGGCAACCGCCAGAGGCTTGCGTGCCTGCGCCTTGACCACGGACTCATCCACCGGAGTGGTTCCCTGAACATCGGCCGCGAAATCGGCGCCCGCCGGCACCAGGTAGACTTCCACCGTCTTGCCATCCGATGTGCCGGTCGCCACGCTGATGCGCGAGACGTCAATGCCCTTCTCGGTCACCAGGTACGCCTTGGTGTTGACGGCGCGCTCGGCGGCTGGATCCTCGACCTTGAGGTGCTTGTTCCTCTTGGCCGCCGCTTCTTCCTTAGCGATCTTCGCCTTCTCCTTGGCATCCGAATCGCCTACCAAAACGATCTTGGCATCCGGCTGCTTCTGCAGGTCGATAGCAACCTCATCCAAATCCGCTTTAGATTCGTTGTTCACCCGCGTCGGGCGCTCCTTGTCGGCGGCAAAGCTGATCGGAGAGAGCGTCTGCGTGTGCGGAATCGGCGCCACATACGGAGCTGTGATGGTCACGCTGTTTGCTGCCGAGATGGTTGCTGTTGCGCTCTGCCCCTTGTCGTCGGTCACGGTGCAGGTAATGGTCACCGGGCCGGTCGCCGCGCCCGCCGAGGAGTAGGTCGCTGTATTTCCGGTGCCCGTAATCGTGCCGGCCGTGGCCGTGTAGCTGTAGGTCAGCGGGCGATTCTGCGGACTGACTCCGACTGCGGTAACGGTGCTGCTCTCGCCCGGCTTGATAACCGTGGGGCTGACCGAGCAAGTGATCGTCGGCGGTTCAAACGGCTTCACCGTATAGCTGGCCGAGGCTTCCGCTTTCTGACCGGGCTTGAGGCCTTCCTTGCCGGCTTTGCCTTCCTTCACCTGAGCCTGAACCGTATAGCTGCCGGGCGCAAGCGCTGCCGTGGCCACCGTGGCCGACGCTCCGTTTCCCGTCACGCCGGTCCCGGTCCATCCGTAAACCACATTGTTCTTCTTGTTGGGATCCACCGAGCCGGCAGTCGCGGTCACGGTGACCGGTTCGCCGGGGAAGATGGCTGGCGGGGCGGCCTCGGCCGTCAGCGTAATAGGCGGCGGCTGCTTGCACCCCATTGGCAACAAAGCTAAGCACGCCGAAACCAGAACCAGACTTACAAACCTCGCATTGCGAAAATCCATTTGCTTCTCCTCCACGATCGAACTGAAATTTGATGAAATGGTTTGCTGTAGCGCGCCATCTCCGTGCCAAGACNNNNCCCTTCTTGCAACCTGCATCCATGACCTTTGCACCGGCAGAGATAACGCACCACCGTCCGCCGCCCTCTCAGGCGGAATTCAGCGTTTTCAGCAAACTGCGCGGCTCACGCTGAATCTTCTCTTGTAGAAGCGTAATCGCGTACAAAAGTTGCTCAGGCCGCGGAGGACATCCCGGAACGTACACATCCACCGGAATGATCTGGTTGACGCCCTGTACCAGCGCATAGTTGTTGAAGACCCCGCCCGATGTGGCGCAGGCGCCCATCGAGATCACCCACTTCGGCTCCGGCATCTGATCATAGAGCCGGCGAATCACCGGCGCCATCTTCTGCGAAACCCGCCCCGCCACCACCATCAGGTCGCTCTGCCGCGGCGAGGGCCGGAAGACCTCGGCGCCGAAACGGGCAATGTCGAAGCGCGCGGCGCCCGTCGACATCATCTCGATAGCGCAGCAGGCCAGCCCGAAGGTCATCGGCCAGATCGAGTTCTTGCGAATCCAGTTCACCGCATAATCCAGCGAGGTCAGCAGAATGCCTTCCGGCTCTTCATAGCCGTAGTTCACCTCCTGGAGCTTGACGCGGTTGCGCGCGCTGCTCTCCAGTGCTCCAAACAGATACCGGTCCCGCTCTACCACAGCCACCATACGACTAATATAACTCCGCTTCCCTGACTGCGCGTTGGTCGCTTTTGCTCACGGCAGCTGTTTTCAGTCCCGGTTGAAGACAATCCATTGCAGAAGCACTATGAATTCTCAACTACCGAGCCGGTCCGATTGGCTGGCACGGCCTTCGGTGCACGGTAATCGGAGCATTCGTTAGCGCGGAAAGAATAAAGATTCCATAGAGATTTCCACATCTTGCGGCGCTTTGGCCGTCCTTTTTAGAATTCCTCATGGGTTCATGATACCGAAGTCTATAATTGCATTCGAGAGAACCGAACACAGGTTGAGCCATTGTCACCTTCCAGCGGGTGTCGTGTCTGCTATGTACGGCTGTTCTCAAACGCAGTTCCCGCCCTGGAAGCGACCGCGATCCACTGAGGCTCGCCCAGCCAGCGCATGATTTTTGCATCCTCCGGATCGGCGGCCGGCCTCCGCCTCTGTGCATTGCTGTTCATCTTCTTATTGGAGTGGAATCGTATGTGCCGTCGCGCAATCACGCTGCTGATTCTCTTTGCCTGCCTGGGAGTTCCTGCTCTTTCCTGGGCCGTAGCCCCCGACCTTCGCCCCTCACCGCCCGCCACCCAGGCCCAGGTCGCCGCCCTCACTCAGGCTATCCATGACGCCCAGACCTCCGGCGACAACGCCTGGGTGCTGGTCTCGGCTGCCTTGGTCCTCATGATGACCGCACCCGGTCTGGTCCTCTTCTATGGGGGCTTGGTCCGCCGCAAGAACATTCTCGGCACCATGATGCAAAGCTTCGCCATGATGGGCCTGATCACCGTTCTCTGGGCCGTGGTCGGCTATTCGCTGGCCTTTGGAGCAGGCAACGGCTTCATCGGCGGCCTGGAGCACGCCTTCCTGCGCGACGTGGGCCTTGCTCCCAACCCCAACTACGGCGGCACCATCCCCGAGCAGAGCTTCATGATTTACCAGCTCATGTTCGCCATCATCACCCCGGCGCTGATCACCGGGGCCTTCGCCGAGCGCGTCAAATTCAGTTCCATGGCCGTCTTTCTTTCTCTCTGGTCGCTGGTCGTCTATTGCCCCATGGCGCACATGATCTGGGGCGTCGGCGGCATCCTCAACGTCACGGGCGGGCACTGGCCGGTCTTCGACTTTGCCGGAGGCACCGTCGTCCACATCACCAGCGGCGTCTCCGCGCTGGTCTGCGCCCTTTATCTGGGCAAGCGTGCGGGCTATCCACAGGAGGATATGCCGCCCCACTCGATGGTGCTCAGCTTCATCGGCGCCGGGATGCTGTGGGTGGGCTGGTTCGGCTTTAATGCCGGCAGCGCGCTCAACGCCGGTCCGTTAGCCACCAGCGCCTTTGTTAACACGCAGTTCGCCGCCGCCGCCGCCGCCATCACCTGGGTCATCACAGAGTGGATCCAGAATCGCAAGCCCACCGCCCTGGGCGCCATCTCCGGCGCGGTTGCAGGCCTGGCCACCATCACCCAGGCCTCCGGCTTCGTTCAGCCCATGAGCGCGCTGGCCATCGGCGGCATCGCCGGCGTGGTTTGCTGCTTCATGGTCTTCAGGGTAAAGAAGTTCTTTGGCTACGACGACTCACTGGACGCCTTTGGAGTTCACGGCGTGGGTGGAACCATGGGAGCGCTGCTCACCGGCCTCTTTGCCGCCGGCTCCATCAACGCGGTCTTCGGCAAGAACGCCGCCGGCAACCCCAACCCCGCCGGCGCCATTGACGGCAACTGGCATCAGGTTTATAACCAGACCGTCGGCCTGAGCATCGGCTGGGCGCTGGCCATCGTGGGCACTCTGGTGCTATTGTTCATAGTCGATAAGACGATGGGGCTGCGCGTCTCCGCCACTGAAGAAGCCGCCGGCCTCGACCTCAGCCAGCACGGTGAGGAAGGATACGACCTCAACGCGTAATGCAATATATTCTGGGTGCCCCATCCTCGCCGCATTTTTGTTTTTGCGGCTAGGGTGGGATACTTCGAACTATGGGTGCCCAGGTCTCGATTCAGAGACCTGGGAAACGACGAATCCCAAACCGCAGTCTCCCAGTACTGAACCGAGGAATCCGCACATGCTCAAGATCGAAGCCATCATCCAGCCCGCCAAGCTGGACATCGTCAAGGAAGCCCTGATTGAAGCGGGCATCGAGGGAATCACCATCCTGGAAGCCCGCGGCCACGGCCGCCAGAAGGGCCACACCGAGTTCTATCGCGGCCGCGAATACACGGTCGACCTTCTCCCCAAGGTCAAGCTCGAAATCATCGTCGCCGACGCCTTNNCGTCGAGGATGCCATCCGCATCCGCAACGACGAACGCGGCGAATCCGCCATTTAATCCCGCCAAAAACCTGGGTGCCCCAGGTCTCGCTTCTGAGACCTGGGCGCCTACTCCTTACTCCCTATTTCCTAGTCCCTCGTCTATACCGCAATCGCTATGATCTTTCCATAGAAATATCTCTTCGTCCCGTCTTTTCAACAGGTATTCAGGCAAATCCTCATGCGTTCCTTATACACAGAACCATAAACTTCTTTGAAGAGAATCATACGAGCGTAGAGCTGATCCTAGCCTGAACAGGCTGGCCTAGTTACGTCTGACTCTTCTACCGGATGGGCGGCCGGCCTCCCGCCTCATCGCATGGCCTCGGCCCTCTGCATCTTCCCGGGAGTGAAAACTCATGTGTCGTCGCGCCCTCAAATCTCTGCTTCTCATCGTTCTTCTTGCAGCTCCATCCATGGCCTTGGCCATCGCTCCGGAGATCAATCCCGCACCCTCGCTGCCCGCCACACAGGCCCAGATCGACGCCCTGCAAAAGGCCGTCGTAGAAGCCCAGAACACCAGCTCCAAGGCGCAGGCCGCCGCCATCAACGCGCAGTTTTCCGGCGATAACGCCTGGATGCTGACCTCCGCCGCCCTGGTCCTGCTGATGACCGGCCCCGGACTGGCGCTCTTCTACGGCGGCCTGGTGCGCAAGAAGAACATCCTCGGCACCATGATGCAGAGCTTCGCGATGATGGGCCTGGTCACGGTTCTCTGGGCCATCGTCGGCTACTCGCTGGCCTTCGGCCACGGCAACTGGTTCGTGGGCGGCTTTGAGCACCTCTTCCTGAAAGGTGTCGGCCTCAATCCCAATCTTGATTACGCCACCACGATTCCCGAACAGACTCTGATGATTTATCAGTTGATGTTCGCCATCATCACACCGGCGCTGATCACGGGCGCCTTTGCCGAACGCATGAAGTTCAGCGCCATGGCGATTTTTCTATCGCTGTGGTCGCTCTTCGTCTATTGCCCGATGGCCCACATGGTTTGGGGCGTTGGTGGCTTGCTCAACAATGTTGGCGGCCGCTTTCCCAGCCTGGATTTCGCCGGCGGCACCGTCGTCCACATCACTAGCGGCGTTTCGGCGCTGATTTGCTGCCTTTACCTGGGCAAGCGCATCGGCTANNTCGGCTTCAACGCCGGCAGCGCACTGGCCGCCAGCTCGCTGGCCACCTCCGCCTTCGTCAATACGCATTTCGCCGCCGCCGCCGCTGCCATCGGATGGTCTATCGCCGAGTGGATTCACAACGGCAAGCCCACCGCCCTGGGCGCCATCTCCGGCGCGGTTGCCGGACTGGTCGCCATCACCCCTGCTTCCGGCTTTGTCCAGCCGATGAGCGCTCTGGCCATAGGCCTCCTCGCCGGCTTCATTTGCTTCTTCATGGTCTTCATCGTGAAGGGCCTCTTCGGTTACGACGACTCGCTGGACGCCTTCGGTGTCCACGGCGCAGGCGGAACCCTCGGCGCCATCCTCACCGGCCTCTTCGCCGCCAGCGTCATCAATCCCGTCTTCGGCAAGGATGCGCCGGTCGGCGCCATCGATGGCAACTGGCATCAGGTCATGAACCAATTGGCCGGCGTTGGAATCGCCTGGGGCATCTCCGTCGTGGGCACTTTGGTTCTACTCTTCGTTGTCGATAGGATCGTCGGACTGCGCGTTTCGCCGGAAGAGGAAGCCGCCGGACTCGACCTCTCGCAGCACAACGAGGAAGGCTACGACTTCGCTACGTAACCAAACATCAAGTCTGGGTGCCCCAGGTCCGGATTTTCGGACCTGGGATACCACAAACCATGGTTTGATCCGTCGGGAATCATCAAAATTCCGGGGGGACTGGCGCAACCAGACCCCTGGCCTGTTAGGCTGTCAAACGAGGCATTGTTCGCATGATCAAAATTGAAGCCATTCTCCAGCCCTCCAAGCTGGACGCTGTCAAGGATGCCCTGCTCGAAGCAGGCATTGAAGGCATGACCATTCTCGAAGCCCGCGGCCATGGACGCCAGAAGGGCCACACCGAGTTCTACCGCGGCCGCGAGTACACGGTCGATCTCCTGCCCAAGGTCAAAATCGAGCTGGTGGTCAAGGATGAGCAGAAGGAGAAGACCCTTCAGGCCATCATCAGCACCGCTCGCACCGGCCGTATCGGCGACGGCAAGATCTTCATCAGCAAGATCGACGACGCCATCCGCATCCGCAACGACGAGCGCGGCGAAACCGCCCTGTAACTTCTTGAGCCTGGTTGCCCCACCTTCGGCGCGTCTTAGCTTTTGCGCCTAAGGTGGGATATCCCTATCTACAATTTTAGAGTTTTTTGCTTTCTGCCATGATGATCTCTTGCTTCAAGCCGCGCTCCGATGCACCCGCAGATTATTCAGCGCATAGTCGATAAAGCGCGGCTCGAAGTGCGGCGACTGCCCCATGAAGCGGCAGGTCGCCACCACCTGATCGACGATGAACTTCGGCTGAAATGCAGCCAGATTCATCCCTTTTCCCGTCTTGAGCTTGGTGACTATGTAATCAAAGACCTCTCCCGGCAGCGACAAATTCTGCAGCGCGCACTCCCCATCGAAGATGCGGCGATAAATCTCCAGGCTGGGTATTCCTACCTCTATCTTGTAAGGAAGACGGCGCAGGAAGGCAGGATCCATCAGGTCTTCCGGCTCCAGGTTGGTAGAAAAAATGACCAGCTCCTCGAAGGGGATGCTAAAGCTCTTTCCTGTATGCAGTTTCAGAAAATCGACGCGGCCCTCCAGCGGGACGATCCAGCGGTTGAGCAGGCTGGTTGGGCTCGCATTCTGGCGGCCAAAGTCGTCGATGACGAAGCAGCCGCCCAGCGCCTTCAGGTGCAGTGGCGCCTCGTAGTA
>PMTP01000158.1:9651-25400 GCA_003167305.1 Acidobacteriaceae bacterium | reverse complement strand
CGCAGTGGATGCTGCATCCGGATGCTGCGGCCTCCGGCGGCCAGGGCAAGGGAGCGACGGTGCCGTTGGTCTCTGATCCTCAGCCCTATTGGGGATCGCCACTGGATCGCGCGGATCGCCTGAAACAGCCGCAAGCCACGCGGCCCTTTGGAGGCGTCTCGAAGAACCTGACCTTTGCCAGTCTGCCGCTCTCCTTCATGGGCAGCGAGATCAAGAAGACCACGGCGGCCGATTATGATCCTGCGTTTGATCTGCCCGATGTGCGCGAGGACATTGAAAAAATTGCTGGTCACGGCGTGAGCGCGATCAACTGGGGATGGTATCAGCAGGGCTATGAACACGAGAACAACGACGCTCAAGGGAAGGCCTCGCACGAAGGCTACGTGGCGCATCACAATGCGCCGCAGTACTTCGGCTATGTGGCGAACAATCCGCTGGCCAGCACACATCTGCATGGGTTGAGCGAGTTCTTCGACGCGATTGCGAAAAAGCAGTTGCCGGAGTCCGGCGTCTTCTATCTGCGCGGCGGCTACGGCAATATTCGCGGATGGAAGCCGCAGGATCCGAACCCCAAGCTGGCCGCAGTCTTCAACGGCAACGACGATCATCCGGGCTACTCGGACACGCAGATCAGCGAGGGGCTGCTGGCCGAGGAGATCAATGCGATCGCGGCGAGTCCGTATTGGAGCGAGAGCGCGATCATCATTACCTACGACGAGTCGGACGGGCTCTACGATCATGCGCAGCCACGCATCCGTTCGCGCGACGCGAATGGGCTGCCTCTGGAGCAGGGGCCGCGCATTCCGGCGATTGTGATTTCGCCTTACGCGGTGGCGCATGGCGTCTCGCACGTGCCCTCGGAGCACAGCTCAATTATCAAATTTGTGGACGAGCTGTTCGGTCTGATTCCGCTCGCCGACCTGCCAGACGAGATGCGTGCGCGGCAGATTGGCGCGGATAAATTCGGCCAGGTGAACCTGGGCCCGGCGGACGATAAGGTGGAGGGCGTGGGCGACATGAGTTCGGCCTTCGACGCGCTGCGGCTGATGGGCAAGCGCGCACCGCTTAGCGCGGAGTACGCAACGATTCCCGCGGCGGAGATCGCGCGCTTTCCGCACGCCAACGGCGCGGGTTGCAAACAACTGGAAATCACGCCGACCGATTGGGCGCTTCCCAATCCCGTGCCGGCGGACTTCAATCCTCGGCCGGATACAACGCCGGGCGTGCCCACTGCGGGCGGGTGGACGCCGTAATGCGAGCCGGGATGGCTCACGCAATGCTGGCGATGATGTTGATCGCCTGCACTGTTGCGCGGGCGGCCGAGCCTTCCGCGACACGCGAAACAACGCTGTCTCGTGTGCGCACGGCGGGCGTGCTGCGCTGCGGCATCGATCAAGAGCAAGCGGAGTACTCGACCTCGGACGATCACGGCAATCGCGAGGCCTTCGACGCCGATCTCTGCCGTGCGGTAGCCGTGACTGTGCTGGGAAAAGATGCGCTGGCTCGCGTGACGCAGTATCCGGATGATCGCGCCGCGATGCACGGACTCAATGCGGACGAAGTGGAGATGGTGGCCACGCTCTCCGACGACTTCACTCACTCCGTGGGAACGCATCTGCGATTCACGCAGCCGGTGTTGTGGGACGGCGTTGGATTTCTTGTTCCGGGTCGAAGCCCAGTGGAGCGTGCTCGGCAGTTGAGCGGAAAGAAGATTTGTTTTCTCGTGGAGACCACGGTGGAAGAGAGCGTGCACACCTGGTTTGCACGNNGAGTTTGTCCCCTTTCCGTTTCAGGAAGAAGGCGAGATGCAGGTGGCCTTCGCCACGGGCAATTGCGGCGCGGTGGCAGGCGACCGCACGCGCCTGGCCGAGACGCGCGCGCAGTTTACGCGGCGCGGAAGGCTAACGCGATTGCTGTCCGAGACCATTTCTCAAGATCCACTGGCGACAGCGGTGCGCGAGGACGATCCGCAGTGGGCGGCGCTGGTGAATTGGGTCATGGAGGCACTCATTCAAGCTGAAGAAAGCGGCCTGACGCAGGCCAATGTGAATGAGGTGCGCGCGCGGGCTGACAGCGATCCTGTGTTGCGATTTCTGCTCGGCGGATCGCGCGAGATCGGCCGCGCGCTGAGCCTCGATGACGATTGGGTGGCGCGCGTGATTGCGGCGACGGGAAACTATGGCGAGATTTATGAGCGCGATCTGGGCAGCGCTTCGCCCCTCAAGCTGCCGCGCGGTGAGAACAGTTTACGCGCGCATGGCGGCGCGATGAGGTCGTTGCCCTTCAAGTAGCGCCGCGCTGTAGAATGAAGCGGAAAGTTTCTCGGAGTTCTGGAAGAATCGTATGAGTGCGAGTGTGAGCTTCATGGCCGTGGACCTGGGCGCATCGAGCGGCCGGGTGATGGATTGCCGCTGGGATGGAGATCGCTTCTCGCTCTACGAGGCGCACCGTTTCCCCAATGCCGGCGTGCGCGTAGACACTGATCTCTATTGGGATGTGCTGCGCATCTGGACCGAAATCCAGAACGGCCTCAGGAAGTGGAATGCTCTTCACGACGAGCTTCCCGCCGGAATCGGCATGGATGCTTGGGGCGTCGACTACTGCCTGCTCGATGAGCGCGACCGGCTGCTCGGCAATCCCCATCATTATCGCGACGCCCGCACAAATGGTGTGCCTGCCGCAGTGAGTTCGGCGATGAGCAGCCGCGATCTCTTCCGCGCCACCGGTGTGCAGACGATGGAGATCAACACCGTTTTTCAACTGGCCTCAATGGCGATTCATCACGATCGCCGGCTGATTCACGCTTGCTCGTTGCTGATGATTCCTGATTTCTTTCAATTTTTGCTCTGCGGCGAAAAGCGCGCGGAGTACACCGAGGCCACGACCACGCAGATTTTTGACCTGCGCGCGCGTTGCTGGTCGCAGGAAACTCTTCAGCGGCTCGAACTGCCCGGCTGCATCTTTCAGGAAATTGTGCTGCCGGGCACGGTGCTCGGTGAACTTTTGCCTGAGATTCAATCCGAGTGCGGCTTTGCGGGCAGTGTGCCCTGCATTGCCGTCGCTTCGCACGACACGGCCAGCGCGGTTGCAGCCATCCCTGATTTGAACGAGTACAGCGCCTTCCTGAGCAGCGGAACATGGAGCCTGATGGGCGTGGCCGTGGACGAGCCCAACTTGAGCGACGCGGCCTTTCACGCCGGCTTCACCAACGAAGGCGCGGCGGACGGCGGAGTCCTGCTGATAAAAAACATGACCGGATTATGGATTCTGCAAGAATGTGTGCGCGTGTGGGAGGCGGCGGGCGACCTCTTCACGTGGCCGGAAGTCGAACAAGCAGCCGCCAGCGCGCCCGCTTTCCGCTCCTTTATCGATCCATCGGTCAGCGCGTTTCAGTCGCCCGCCAACATGTGCGCCGCCATTGCGCTTTCTTGCGCTGAGAGCAAACAGCACGTGCCGCAGAGCCCCGGCGAATTTGCGCGCTGCGTTTTTGAGAGCCTGAGTTTTGCGTATCGCGAAGCGCTGGAAGAATTAGAGCGCATCACCGGCCGCGGTCTCCGCAACATTCGTGTTGCCGGCGGCGGCTGCCTCAACCAGTTCCTCTGCCAGATGACCGCCGATGCTTGCGGACGCGAGGTGATTGCGGGTCCGGTCGAGGCGGCCGCTCTGGGCAACGCGATGGCGCAGGCCGTGGCCACCGGCCACCTGAGCAGTTTTGCCGAAGGCCGCGCCGCCCTTCGACAATCCATCGAGCTTCGAACGTATGAGCCAGCGCCCGCGGATGAATGGCGGCAAGCGTTTGAGCGTTATAAATCCGTGGTTGCGCGCGGGCGGAATTCGGCGCCTGCATCCATGCAGACGTGACAGATAGAATTGGGTAAAAGTCTGGAAACAAAGAGGACAAAAAATGGCAACGTACGCAATTCCTGAAGTGATGACTCCCGCGCCCGTCGCGGCGAACGAAGTTCTTCTAGTGGCCAGCGGTGATCTGCGCCAGTCCGCCAATGAAGTCTGCTGGCCCGCGCAGGCCGGCCTGGAGAATCAATTAGCAGAAGCCTTTCTCGCCGAGGGCATCACGTTGCGCCGCGCCCACCTGGTCGATCCCGCGTTGAAGCACGGCTTCATTCACTCGCAGCGCATGGGCATGCAGGTCTTCGAGCAGATCCATCCCGATGCGCCTATCGTTGTGGCCGAGGCAGTCTGGCAATACAGCGCTCACGTGCTGGCCGGGCTTCTCTCTCATCGCGGTCCCATCCTCACAGTGGCCAACTGGTCCGGCCAGTGGCCCGGCCTGGTGGGCATGTTGAATCTGAACGGCTGCCTGCGCAAGGCCGGCGTGTCCTTCACAACTCTGTGGAGCAAGGACTTCAGCGATCCGCTCTTCAAGCGCGGCCTGCGGGAATGGATTAACAAGAAGTCCTTCGTGCATGACACCTCGCACGTGCATGAGTTCGATCCGGCCCATGTGGATGAGGCTGAACGCACCCTCGGCATGGCGCTGGCCAGCGAACTGATTAGCAAGAAGGCGCTGCTCGGCGTCTTCGATGAAGGCTGCATGGGCATGATGAATGCGATCATCGAAGACTCGCTGATGAATCCCGCTGGATTCTATAAGGAGCGTCTCAGTCAATCGGCGCTCTATGCGGCGATGCGCGAGGTGACCGCGCAGGAAGTGCAGCAGATTCGCGACTGGCTTGATGCGCGCGGAGTGCATTTTGAAACCGGCACGGACGAAGCCAACGATCTGACCGACGCGCAGATTCTCAATCAGTGCCGCATGTACATCGCCGCCTTGCGCATCGCCGATGAGTTCGGTTGCGACGCCATCGGCATTCAATATCAGCAGGGCCTGAAAGACCTGGTCCCCGCATCCGATCTTGCCGAGGGCCTGTTCAACAATGTTGATCGTCCACCCGCCTATAGCCGCGATGGCCGCGAACTCTATGCCGGCGGTCCGCTGCCGCACTTCAACGAAGTGGACGAGTGTGCCGGCGTCGATGCGGTGGTGACCAATCGCGTCTGGACTGCGATGGGCCTTGATCCGGCGACGACGCTGCACGATGTCCGCTGGGGCGAGCAGTACACCGCCGATGGCTTCGATGAGTTCGTCTGGCTCTTCCAGATCTCCGGCGCCGTGCCCGCCTCGCATCTTGTAGGAGGCTATCGCGGCGCTGTCAGCAAGCGCCAGCCGCCGATGTACTTCCGTCTCGGCGGCGGCACGCTGACCGGAGTCTGCAAGCCCGGCGAAGTAGTCTGGAGCCGCGTCTTCGTTGAGAATGGCAGCCTCAAGGTTGATCTGGGCCGCGCCACCGCCATATCTTTGCCGGAAGCGGAGACCAATCGCCGCTGGGCCGAGGTCACTGCGCAGTGGCCCGTGATGCACGTGGTACTGCATGGCGTCGATCAGAATCAGTTCATGGCACGGCATCCCTCCAACCACGTCAATGTCGCCTACGCGCCCTCAGCCGAAAAGGCCGACCGCGCATTGACGGCAAAGGCAACCATATTCCACGCGATGGGGTTGGAGGTTCATCTCTGCGGAGTGGAGTTGTAGCGCGGTTTCAGATGCTGTTGAGGCGCGTCAGTCCCTGCAGCGCCAGATCCGCGATGGCGCGCGCGAGGGTTGCCGAGGCGTTCAGCGACGCCGGGCGCTCCAGGCGAAGGTTGATTCTTTTTGCAAATTCGCGGAAGAAAATATCCACGTCGTAAAGAATCTCGACGTGATCGCAGAGAAAGCCGATGGGTTGAAGCAGAACGGTTCTTGCTCCTGAGGCAGCGATGGATTCGAGCGTCCGCTCGACGGTGGGGCCGAGCCACTCGCCTCCGCTCGCGCCCTGGCTCTGGAATGCGAAACTCCACTGCGGAATCTCCGGCACACGCGCGGCCACCAGCTCCGCGGTGCGCCGGGCCTCGTCGGCATAGGGGTCGGCGGGCTGGCTTGTGTTAGCTTCAATCGTTCGAACGGGGACGCTGTGTGCGGTGAAGAGGACGGGGACGGGCGCGCCGACTTCAACGCTGAGCTTGCTCCAGGCGGGGCGGAGGCGCTCGGCAAAGGCTTCGATGAGGAGTGGATGCTGCGCCCAGCTTTCGGTAAAGTCGATGCGCAAGCCCACTGCTTCAGCTTCGACAGCTCTGCGATAGAGGCCAACGCTGGTGCGCGAGTTCTGCGGAGCGAGGCAGAGGACCGCGGCTTCTTCTACTCCGTCGGCGCGCATCCTGATGACAATGTCAGCAATGTAAGGGTACCAGTTGCGCATCGCCACATAGACCGGGATGCGCTTGCCAAATGCGGCTAACTCCGCTTCAACCAGCCGGCCTTGCTCCTGCGTGATTTCGGCCAGCGGGCTGTGACCGATGAGTGCATAGCGGCGCTGAATCTCCTCGACAACTTCGTGCGGCAGCGGCCGGCCGCCGGTCACGTTGCGCAGGTATTCGGGAATCTGCTCGATGGTCTCGGGCGTGCCGTGGGCCAATAGAAGGACGGCTTGCTTAGGCATCTATCGACTCCTTTTGAAGAGACGCCGGTTGAGTTCCAGGTTTCCCACCCTTGCGCCAGAAAGAAGGCGCAAGGATGGGGCACCCAATCATTTTTAGCGATCCAGCGGTGGAATCACTTGAGCCGGAATTCACGCACCATACGCACGACGGCTTGCACATTTTCGACCGGCGTGGTGGGCACGATGCCGTGGCCGAGGTTGAAGATGTGGCCGGGGCGACCGCCCGCGGCGCGCAGGATTTCATGGACGCGCTGCTCTAAAACTTCGAGTGGCGCAAAGAGGGTAATGGGGTCGAGATTGCCTTGCACCGCGTGGCCGTGGCCGACAGCGCGCCAGCCTTCGTCGAGCGGCTGCCGCCAGTCGAGGCCGATCACGTCGGCGCCGGTCGCGGCCATTTGCGTGAGCAGGCCTGTCGTTTCCACGCCAAAGTAGATCACCGGCACGCCCATCTGCTGAACAGAACGCACGAGGCGCTGCGAGGCCTCGAAGGCGTATTCGCGATAATCGGCCAGGCCGAGCGAGCCAACCCAACTGTCGAAAATTTGAATCACGTCGGCCCCTGCCTCGACCTGCAGGCGACAATACTCTTCGAGGACCACCACGATCTTGTCCAAGAGGCTGCGCCACGCAGTGGGGTCGGAATACATCATCTGTTTGGTGTGAATGTAATTCTTTGAGCCGCCGCCCTCGATCATGTAGCTGGCCAGCGTGTAGGGCGCGCCGCAAAAGCCGATAATTCCTAGCCGGTCGCGAAAGTGCGCGGCGACTTTCTCGATGGCGCGGGCAACGTAGGCCAGATCAGCGGCGCGATCGGTGCGCAGCGCGCGGACATCTTCAGCGTTACGGACGGGGTGATGCACCACCGGCCCCTCGCCGGCCTGAAACTCGAAGTCCAGGCCCATCGGCTCCAGGGGCAGTAGCAGATCGGCGAAGATGATGGCCGCGTCGACGCCCAGCTTTTCCGCGGCGGTGATGGTGACCTCGGCGGCGATCTCCGGCTGCTTGCAGATTTCCACCAGAGTGTGGTACTTGCGGATCTCGCGGTACTCCTGCATATAGCGCCCGGCCTGTCGCAGAAACCAGACCGGCGTGCAGTCGACCGGCTGGCGCAGGCAGGCGCGGAGGAAGCGGCTGCCGACGAGAGTCGTTTCGTCTGCTGACAGGTGTTGATCAGTTGAATTCATACTGGGTTGATTTTAACGGGCGGGACTGGCTTGGATTAGTCATGTGCCTGAGTGATCCCGGTTCTGGTATTTCAGCAGTCCGCGAATGTCCTTCAACAATCGAAAGAGATGAGATAGGTTCATGACGAAGTGCGGTAAGGCATTGGCCACAAAAAATCGGCCCCCGGTATGAGCGGGGGCCAGTTGCCTTGGTTCTCTCTTAGTGCGAGAGCTTGATTGGCGGCCGGAAGGCTGGGAGCCTCCGGTGCGGATAGGAGCCTCGGGTACGGGGCTGCGGGTTCTTAGGGCCGCTCCACGCCGGTCGAAGAAGCCACATCATGGGGAGATGCGACTTCCTGGGCCGCCAAACTGTTTTCCATCAACCGGATGCTGACGCTGCTCGTCTTTGCGGGCTTGGTCTCTTCCGAGCCGATGGCGGGAGCATTGCCGAGGGCTACGGTGTGCAAACGGTAGACGGGAATCTGATCTTCTGTGACGAGGTAGCGCTTGACCGCTTCGGCCAATCGCCCGGAGTTCTGGATGCCGGCGGTGCTGGCCTGAGGCGAATGGCCCTCAATTTCCAGCACGTATCCTTGATGACCGGCCAGGTTGGCGGCGAAGGCGTCCAATTGCTTGCGGGCCGCGGCCGACAGAATCGGCTGACCGTGGTGAAACGCTACGTCGAGCTGATTTGCCTGGTGATACTGGTCCAGGCCGGAGACGGTAGTGTTCAACTGATCCACATGGCCGTTCGCGCCCAAAGCCGTGGCATTGGCTCTATCCGCTAGAATGCCGGCGTCGCTGGCTGTCTGGTTGGCTGCGTCCGCGGTGGATTGAGCCCTGCGGATACCCGCTTGCGACCTGCCATCCACGTCCTTGATGTCGCGCCCGTTTTTGGCGTTGACTTCATCCAGCTCACTGAGCTGGCCCTTGATGGGGTCCACCCGATTATTGACCCACTTCTTGCGCGCAAAGGGATTTACCCGTCCCCAGAAACCCTCCTTCGGGGCGTTGACGGAGACAGACGGCGGAGCCATCGGCGAGGATTGCTGCTCGACCGTGGCAGGCGGAGTGTTCTGGGAGTCTGTCGCAGGCTGCCCCTGTTGCGCAAGGGCGGGAATTGCAATTGCAGATGCCAGCAAAACAAATGCAAGCTGGCGAGGGAACAAGTTCCGAGATGTTGCGATAGCTTTCACTTATGGACCCCCTTCAGGGTTTTTCTCCGCCAGGGTTGCGCGCGGTAAGCAGTCGTGTCTGCTCGCTCTTGTAGAAAGCAAGGCGCGCGCCAAACCAGGCGTCCGGGTATGAATACCTGGATGTGCTTTGGATTGTTTGACTTGGCTCGCGGCTGCTGCGTGGAGCGGCGACAGAGAAGGGTTGGATGCGGCGGCCCGGGTGCGTAATTTTTGCCGGACAGAGTATTTTCTACCCGGTAAATCCTGCGGGGGTGGTCTATTTCGATTCGACTTGGAGGATGCGAATCTCCGGGTAAGCGCCGTTCCAGTCCGCCGAAACCGCATCGAAGACCAGGCGGAACTCGCGCTCATCGCCGGGCTTGAGCGGCGTCGCGGAGACCGGTTCGACATCAATATAAGGTTCGCGCACGCGGATCAGCTTGAGCGGCATGGTTTCGTTCTGCGCCACTTCGTTGTAGACAGTGCGGAAGAGCACCTGCATGGTGACGGAGGTGACGGTGCGCGCGCCGGTATTGGAGATATGGCCATCCAGGTAAGTGACCTTGCCTCCGGCCAGATTGGCTGATTCACTCATGGCCAGGCCTGTCAGCGCAAGGCTGCCAGCGTAAGGGTCGAGAGGCGCGTTGATCGGTGCCACCGCGCTCTTGCCGCGGGCGTCTTTCAGGCTCAGCAGGATGGCAACGGCAACAATCGACAGGACAACGGCAGCGGCCACCGCCAGGGGCAGCCAGTTGCGTTCTTCCTTCTCGCGGATCGGAATGACTTCGGGCGGAGTGCTCACGAGCGAGATTTTACACCCGCGAGATGAGAAATTTCCCAACTTCATGTTTTGAGGAATAATGTAGAGCGTAGAGGCTTGATTGATCGACCGGTCCGTAGGCGGATATTTGCGGGCAGGAGGAGATAATGCCAGACGAAACGAAGAAGTATCAACAGTCCAACTACATATTCAAGGCAAGATCGCCAGCCGAAGACTGCCTCGAAATTGCCAAGATCCACCACCGTGAAGCCAAGCAAATGTTTGATAACGCGAGAAGCGCAGAGGCCGAGGGCAGATTGGAAGAGGCCAAATTGTTGACGGACCTGGCAGTGGCGCGGGAAGCGATAGCCGCTGAGTTCGAGAGTACGGCCCGGGGCGAGAGCAGTGACCCGATTGTGGCCGAAATCCTGGATTGGCAGGAAGATCTGAAAGAAGGTTATGTCCCCTATAAACCCACCTTTGTCACCGGAGATGAACCGGCCCCCGAGCAATTGATTGAGGAGCTGAAGCAGCCCAAGCATGGGTTCATCGCTCGCGCCGTGGCTTGGATAGGGAGCTTGATCTCGGAATAGGCTGGCCGCGCCCTTGTCGCACGGCCGGTGATCCTCTCATCACATCCGCGGCGGCCCTTGCACCAACCCGATAAGGTTGCCCTCGGGATCGAGGAAGCCGGCGATGATACCGCCATCGGGAATCGGGTGCGGCCCAAAAGCCTTCTTTCCTCCCTTGCTATCAATCAGCGCCAGCGCGGCGCTTACGTCCTCCACCGCTACATAAAAGGTGACGTGTGCACGGCCTTCTCCCATGGCGCCGATGCCACCGGCGATGCCGGAGCCGGGTTTGACCAGCGAATACCCTTCGATCATCGGGGTGATCTGCCAGTCGAAGACGCTTTTGTAGAACGCCTCCAGCAACTTCTGGTCCTTGCCTAGAATCTCGAAATGGACAACCGCATTGGCTTGGGGCATGGATAGAACCTCCTCTTGAGTCCAATATGAGACCCACTCTACACGTGAACGCAGGACAAAATCCAATGAAAAAACACCAAAAAAATAATTTTNNGAACGGCAATCCCATCGCAGCGGGAATCGGGTACGGAGCCGGTTTGGGTTCGTGGTTTCCCACCCTTTTCGCAAAGAGCGCGAAAAGGATGGGGCACCCAACTGAGCAATCGAATAACTGACCACAGAATGATGTTCACAGGCCACTGTTCACTGACCACTGTTCACTGACCACTGAGTTCTTATGAAGCTGGGCGAAAAAATCCGTTATCTGCGCGAGGTGGAGGGCAGCCTGCGCGGCCTGGACCGGGCGATGAGCCAGCAGGAGATGGTGCGCGATCTGGCGGCCGAGACCGGCTCGAAGCTGAGCCAAAGCTACCTTTCGCAGATTGAAAGCGGCGCGCGGCCACACCTGACCAACACTTCGCGGCAGCTTCTGGCCCGCTTTTTCAAGGTGCATCCGGGCTACCTGGTGGACGACCCCGAGGGCTACTCGCCGGAGCTGCAAAGCGAGCTGCGCCCGGTGGAAGACAAGCTGGACCTGTGGCTGGTGGCGGGCGCCGAGCGCTTCCGCCGCGACCCGGAGTTGATGAAGGCGCTGTTGACGCTGGCCCGCCACGAGCACTCGCGGGAGTGCCTGCTGCTGCTCGAAGCCATTCTGGAGACGCCGGGGCTGATGCCGAGGCTGACCGAAGTCCTGCGGCCCAAACTTGAACCCAAAGCGCGCATCCCCCAAGCGCAAGAACGTGGAGCGCAACAATGACCTGGGAATCCTTCTACTTCGTTTGCTTTCTCGTAGGGCTCTTCCTCAGCGCGTTTTCGCTGCTGGGCTGCATGGGGCACTTCGGCGGTCATGTTCACCTGCCGCACGCGCCGCACGCTGTGCATCTGCACGGCGCCGGCCATCTGTCGCATGGCAGCTCGGGGGTGAGAGCGGGGCAGACAACGGCCAGCATTCCCTGGTGGAATACCTTTTCGATCATGATCTTTCTCTGCTGGTTTGGCGCGGCGGGCTTTCTGATGACGCGCCATGGCGGCTTTGTGGCCAGTGTGGTGCTGGTCTTCGCCGTGATTTGCGGCGTGGCCGGAGGCGCCATTGTCTTCTTCTTCCTGGCCAAGGTGATGCTGCCCCACGAGCACGAACTCACCGCGGACGAAACCGATGTCGTCGGCGTCGTGGGCCGGGTTTCAGCTCCCATTCGGGCAGGCGGAATCGGGGAGATTGTTTACGAACAACTGGGCGCGCGCCACTCGGCTCCGGCGCGCTCCGAGGATGGCGGGTCGATTGAAAAACAGGATGAGGTCTTCGTCCTCCGCTACGAAAAAGGAATCGCGTACGTACGGCGCTGGGATGACAGTGAACAGTGATCAGTGGGCAGTGATCAGTAACTCTGCCAGACGCTGCCTGCAGACAACTGAATTCTGAAAACTGAACACGGACCACTCAAGATTAAGGACTGTTATGACGAACACGACTGAGCTGATCATCGACATGGCCATCCTGGTAGGGATCTTCCTGCTGGGGTTCTTGGCCAAGCATTTTCCCAAGAACGGCCGCAACGACGGCTCTAAACAGTGAACAGTGAACCGTGAACAGTGATCAATGGCCGGATGCCAAGGTGGACAACTGATCACTGACGACTGTCCACTGAATGAAAACCATCAACCACTTACCTCCCGGATGAAAGGGCCGGGATCGCAATGAATGATTTCATGAACGGCTTCAACGGATCGGTTGTTTTGTTTGTGGGGCTCGGCGTACTGGCGCTGATCTTCCTGCTGGGCGTGATCACCTCGCTCTATCGCAAGGCTGGACCCAACGAGGCCTTGATTGTCTACGGCTTCCGCGGCCCGCGTGTCGTCAAAGGCCATGGCACAGTGATCTTTCCCATGGTGGAAAGCTGCCGCCAGTTGAGCCTGGAGCTGATGAGCTTCGACGTGGCGCCGCAGCAGGATCTCTACACCCGGCAGGGCGTTGCAGTCACCGTAGAGGCAGTGGCGCAGATCAAGGTGCACAGCGATCAGGTCTCGATTCTGACCGCGGCCGAGCAGTTTCTAACTAAGGAGCCGCGCGAGCGCGAGGGGTTGATCCGGCTGGTGATGGAAGGCCATCTGCGCGGCATCATCGGGCAGTTGACGGTGGAGCAGATCGTCAAGGAGCCGGAGATGGTGGGCGAGCGCATGCGCGGCACCTGCGCGGAGGAGTTGAGCAAGATGGGCCTGGAAGTGATCTCCTTCACCATTAAAGAGGTCCGCGACAAGAACGAGTACATCTCGAATATGGGCCGTCCGGATGTGGCGCGCATCAAGCGCGACGCCGATGTGGCCACCGCCGAGGCGGAGCGCGACACGGCGATTCTGCGCGCCAACGCGATTCGCGATTCCTCGGTGAACAAGGCCAAGGCCGACCAGGAGCGGGTGATCGCCGAGACCGCATCCGCCACCCGCCAGGCCGAGGCGCAGCGCGACCTGGACATCAAGAAAGCTGAGTACAGCGAGCAGAGCCGCCGCCAGCAGGCTACCGCCGACAAGTCCTACGAGCTGCAAACCAATGTCATGCTGCAGCAGGTGACCGCCGAGCAGGTGAAGGTGCAGCAGGTGGAGCGCGAGGGCCAGATNNAAGGTGCAGGAGGCGGAGATTCAACGCAACGAAAAGCAGTTGATTGCCACCGTGCTCAAACCCTCCGAGATCGAGCGCCAACGCATCGAGAACATGGCCGCCGCGGAGAAGAATCGCCTGACCGCCGAAGCCGAGGGCCGCGCCTCCGCCATCCGCGCCCAGGGCGAGGCCGAGGCCAGCATCATCTTCCAAAAAGGAACGGCGGAAGCCAAGGCCATGAGCGTGAAGGCCGAGGCCTATCAGGAGTGGAACCAGGCCGCCGTTGTGGACAAGCTGCTCACCAATATGGCCGATGTGGTGCGCGCCATGGCCGAGCCGCTCAGCAAGGTGGACAAGATCACCATCGTTTCGACCGGCAATGATGACGCCGCCGGAGCGTACAAGATCACCGGCGACATGACACGCATCGCGGCGCAGGTGCCGGCGCTCTTTGAGGCCTTGAGCGGCATGGACATCAAGCAGTTGATGTCCAACGTGAAGGCCATCAAGCCGAAGCCGGAGAAGGATAGCAAGCCGGCGGAGAAATAGATGCTGGGTGCCCATCCTTGCGGCTGTCATCCTAAGCGAAGCGCAGCGAAGTCGAAAGATCCGCGTTTCGTACAGGTGCCGCAAGGGTGGGATGCCACAAACCAAATCATCGCTCTGTTAAGAAGTTCCGAAACGAGGAGAGTATGAAGAAAGCCATTTGTTTTGCCGCGGCATTGGGAATGATGATGTTGCCCTGCGCAGCCTTTGCGCAAACCCCTGCCGCACAACCCTCGACCGCGCCTGCGGCGGCTATGACGGAGCCGTCTGTCATTCCTGCCGATCAACAGCCCACCAAGGAACAGCTGATCAAGCTCTTCGAGCTGATGCGGGTGCGTGACCAGTTGGCGACTGTGACCAAAATGATGCCTGCGCTGGTGCAGCAGCAGATGAAAGCGCACATGCAGCAGATGCGGAAAGACCATCCGGAGATGGCTTTGATGTCCGAAGAAAAGCAGCAAGCCGCCGGGATGGTCATGGACAAGTTCATGGCGCGGGTCTTCGACATCTACACTCCCGACGAGATGATCTCGGATATGGCGGGCATCTATCAGAAGCATCTGTCCCGATCCGATGTGGACGGGATGATTGCCTTTTACAGCACGCCCGCAGGGCAGCACATGGTCGCGATGACGCCGGTCATCATGCAGGAGTATATGCCTCTGGTGATGCAGCGGATGCAGGAGCGGATGAAGCCCTTGACGGATGAGATGAGCAAGGAGATGGAGCAAATCGCCAAGCCCGCGGCTCCGGCATCGGATAAGCCGGCCGCGAAGTAGCATGGTCTCCCACCCTGGCCGCAACAACAAGAAAGCGGCGAGGGTGGTGCACCCGGCAACTGACAACTGACAACTGACAACTGACGGCTAATGAAACAAGGAGGTACGTCATGGCACTGCTGGAGAGAGTAAGCACATTGCTCCGCGCCAATCTGAACGACCTGATCGAGAAGGCCGAAGATCCGGAGCGGATGTTGAAACAGATCGTGCTGGACATGGAGAACCAGCTGATGCAGGTGAAGACGCAGGTGGCCATCGCCATCGCTGACGAGCACCTGCTGGAGAAGAAGCGCGCCGAGCACACCGAGCAGGCGGCGGAGTGGCGGCGCAAGGCAGAGCTGGCCGTGCAGAAGGGCCACGACGACCTGGCTCGCGCGGCGCTCGAACGCGCGCTGAGCCACGACCAACTGGTTGCCGGCTTCACCACCCAGGCCGAGGACCAGAAGCACGAGGCCGACAACCTGCGCCAGGCGCTGCGCAAGCTGGAGCAGAAGCTGGGCGAAACGCGCGCCCATTGCGAGATGCTGGTAGCCGAGCATCGCCGCGCCAAGGTGGTGGGCCGCGCCACCGAGGCTCGCCAGGTCGTCGGCATCGGGCAGGAGCACGCGCTGGGCCGGATGAAGACACGCGTCCACCTGAAGGCAGCCCAGAACGCCGCCACCAGCGAGGTAATGGTTCCCGAGTCGCTCGAGGACCGCTTTCATGCGCTGGAGAGCGAAGACAGAATCGAGTTGCTGCTCAACGAGATCAAGACCCGGCAGGCGATCCAATAGAGCGCGCAAAGAATCCCACCCTTTCCGCAACAAGAACGCGGTGAGGGTGGGGCACCCATCATCTTGTCTGCTGGTGAAGATTTCCGTGTCCACGGAACGCTGAAGCGCGTCTAACAAACAAGTGCTGTATCCGCACAAAGAAATGATTTCCCTGAGCGGAGCCTGAACCGGAGGTTGAACGGAGGGCTTCGCCGGGGGTGTTTTACCCTGAAAGGGTAGCCCTTGGCCGATTCGCGCTTTCAGGCGGACGTGGCTGATCGGGCTCCAATCTACGACTGGTGGACGAATGCGCTTCGGTTCTTGTCTTTTTTCTGCAACAGTTCTTGCTGGAATGACTCTGGTGGCCTTGCCCTCGCGCGCATCCGCGCAGGAGACAGGCTCCAGCCTGGTCGTCACCGCGGCCACGCAACTCCCCGATGCGCCGCAGCCGCAGTTCGA
>PMTP01000158.1:7870-9599 GCA_003167305.1 Acidobacteriaceae bacterium | reverse complement strand
GCTCGCCCTTCGCTCCACCACCGACCCGGTGGCCTTCGCCTCCGCATTTGTGGTTGCCGGTTCTCACGAGGCTATGGACGACGACAAAGGATTCGGATGGGGACTCCAGGGCTATGGGAAGCGATCGGGCGCGGCCTATCTGGACGCTTTCGACGGCAACATGCTCGGCAACGGCATCCTGCCTTCCATCCTGCACCAGGATCCGCGTTATTTCCGCCTCGGTCATGGAACCTTCACTCACCGGCTACTCTATTCCGTGGCCACCAATGTTATCTGCAAGCACGACAACACCGGCAAGTGGGAGCCCAACTACTCGAATATTCTGGGCAATATCGCCGGAGGCGCAATCTCCAATCTTTACTATCCGTCCAGCAACTCCGGGATTGGCCAGACCTTCACCAATGGTTTTATCGTGACCGCCGAGGGCGGGGTTGGCTCGATCTTCGACGAGTTCTGGCCCGACGTCTCGCGCAAGCTGCTCCACCGGGATCCCACGCACGGCCTCGATGCCCAGGCGCGCGCCGCCGAGAAGGCCCGGAAAGACGCTGAAAAGCAGGTCCGGCAGGAGTAGAAATAGGACCAGCGCGTCGGCAAAAAATTGCGGATGCGCCGCGTGTTAGTCGCCCAGGGGCCACGCGCGATACTCTTGAACGAGCAGCACAGACCTCTCCAGTTGCCGCGAAAGGAAATCAACAATGTACTCAGTCCATGCCTGGAATTGCCTGCTCTCGTTGGCATTCATTCCCGTCTTCGCCGCGGTGCCCTTTGCGCTGGCCCAGGCAGCGCCCGCGGATGGCGCCGGAGCTTATGCAACCGGAAAGTACCGCAATCTTTTTGTGGAAGCCGGCCATTCGCCCCAAGAGGTTAAGGCAAAGATCGACGCCGCCTTTCAGCAGCTCTTTCATGGCGACCCGCAGACGCAGGCCGTGACTTTTTCCGCGGGCAGCAACGCCAACGGGCCGCTGATGTATCTGACGGACGTGCATAGCCGCGACGTGCGCACCGAGGGGATGTCGTACGGCATGATGATCGCCGTGCAGTTGGGCAAGAAGGCCGAGTTCGACGCGCTGTGGAATTGGGCGATGACCTATATGTACATCAGCGCCCCGAAGCATCCTTCGTACGGCTTCTTTTCCTGGTCGTGTAAAACGGACGGCTCGCCGAACGATGAGTCTCCGGCGCCTGACGGCGAAGAGTACTTCGCGATGGCGCTGCTGTTTGCGGGCAATCGCTGGCCGGGCGGCCACGGCATCTACGACTATCATGCCGAAGCCTTGCAACTGCTGACCGCGATGCGCCACCGGGCTGTGATCACAGGCCCAACGAAGTTCGGCGAGCGCAGCGTGGGCGCGGAGGTGAACGAGGAGAACGCGATGATTCTCTTTGTACCGGGAATCATGCCGCAGCCCTTCACCGATCCCTCCTACCACCTGCCCGCCTTCTACGAGCTATGGGCGCGCTGGGGTCCTGTGGAGGACCGCGCCTTCTGGGCGCGCGCCGCCGACGTGAGCCGCGCCTTTTTTGTGAAGACTACGAACCCCCAGACCGGCCTTGCTCCCAACTACGCCAACTTCGACGGCACGCCGCACGTCACCGGATATCCTCAGTCGGGCGTCTTCGCCTACGATGCGTGGCGCGCGGCCAGCAACTGGTCAGTGGATTGGTCGTGGTGGCGCAAGGCGCCCGCGGAGCAGGAGTTGAGCGACCGCATCCAGAAGTTCTTTGCGGC
>PMTP01000158.1:5593-7831 GCA_003167305.1 Acidobacteriaceae bacterium | reverse complement strand
GCAAAGCAGTTCACCGAAGCCTTGTGGAAGACTCAAGTCCCCTCAGGCCAGGGCCGCTATTACGACGGCATGCTTTACCTGATGAGCATGATGCACCTGAGCGGCGAGTTCCGCATTTGGGCGCCACAGCATTGACCGGGCATGAGGCTGGTCGATTGCGCCATCAGAGTTGATGGCGCGCATCCAGAGAGTTTTCCGGATGCACGTGGAGTCGAACAGGTCCGCTTATAGTGACTTTTTCTTGAGAGAAAAGCCACTATAAGCGCGACTCTCTCATCAGTTCACGGCCCCGCTCAATCGCGCGCCGGTTCAATTCCGTCCAGCGCGGATTCTTCACCAGTCTCTTGAGCGCCGCGTCAATGTTGACGTCCCGCAACACTCCGGTCATTTCCAGCAGCGCGCCCATCATCACCATGTTGCCCGCACGCGCGTTGCCCAGCGCATCGGCGATTTCCGTGAAGGGACGCGCCAGCACCTGCACGCCTGGCTGCTCGCAATCGGCGGGAAACTCCTCGCCGTTGTAAAGAATCCATCCGCCCGCGGGCACGCTCTTGACAAACTTGCGGAGCGCCGGTTCATTCATCGCCACCAGCACATTGGGATTGGTCACCATCGGTGAATCGATGACGCGCCTGGACAGGCGCACATGGCAGTTCGATGTGCCCGAACGCATCTCCGGCCCATAGGACGGCAGCCAGGAAACTTCCAGGCCCGCGTCCAGGCCGGCCTCGGCCAGCACCTCGCCCAGCAGCAAAACTCCCTGCCCGCCAAAGCCCGCCACGCGCACGGCAAGATTCAGATCCGCGCCTGTCTCATCGTGCACGGCCGGATTGCCCTCCGGTAGATCTTCGCTGGCAACGCCAAGAATCTGCGGAATCCGATCCAGCGCCGGAGCCGCATCGGGCAACGCTCGCGGCTGCGCCTCTTTCGTGCGATCGCGAAAGACGCCCAGCGGAAATGTCTTCTCCATCACGTCGCGCACCCAATGCTGCGCCTCGACCGGAGTCATCTTGAAGAGCGTCGGACAGGGCGAGAGCACCTCGATCAGCGAGAAGCCCAGTCCGCGCACCTGATTCTCCATGGCCTTCTTGATGGCGCGCGCGGCCTGCATGATTTGCTTATTGTCTCCCAGGCTCACGCGCTCGATGTAAACCGGAGCTTCGAGTGTAGCCAGCAGCTCGCAGACGTGCAGCGGATAGCCTTCGTTGGCCGCGCTGCGTCCCTCCGGAGAGGTCGCGGTCTTCTGCCCCAGCAGCGTTGTCGGCGCCAATTGTCCGCCGGTCATGCTGTAAATGGCGTTGTTCACGAAGATCACCGTGATGTGCTCGCCGCGATTGGCCGCGTGCAGAATCTCCGCCGAGCCGATGGCCGCCAGGTCTCCGTCGCCCTGGTAGTCGATCACGATGCTCTCCGGCCTGCTCCGCTTCACCCCTGTAGCCACTGCTGTCGCGCGGCCATGCGCCGCCGAGATATTGCCCACATCGTAGTAGTAGTAGGTGAAGACTCCGCAGCCGACTGGGCCAACCAGGATCGTGCGGTCCTGAATGCCCAGTTCATCGATGGCCTTGGCCAGCATCTTGTGCGTCTGGCCGTGCCCGCAGCCAGGGCAGAAGTGCGTCTGGTGCTGCAACTCATCCTTGCGCTCATAGCGCTCGTAGAAGGCCTTCGCCTTGCCGTGCGAAACCTCGTATTCCGCAACCATCTCGCTAGACATTCGCCACCAACTCCTCTTCCGTCACCAAGGCCGGCAGGGTTTGCCGCGCCAGCTTTCGCACAAATTCAAGCACCTCGCCGTGCGACGGCACATTGCCGCCCACGCGGCTCAAAAACTCCACAGGCCGCGCGCCGTTGAGCGCCAGCCGAACATCTTCCAGCATCTGGCCGTTGCTCATCTCCACCACCACGAAGACGCGTGCGCTTTTGGCCAGCCGCTGGAAATGCACCTTCGGAAACGGGAAGAGCGTGATGGGACGCAGCACGCCGACCTTGAGCCCGCCCGCGCGCGCCTCCGCCCCCACCGCCTTCAGAATCCTGCCCATGATTCCATAGCCGGTGAGCACAATCTCCGCATCCGCGGTGCGCCATTCTTCGGCGCGCGTTTCATGCTCCTCGGCGTGGCGATACTTCGCTTCCATGCGGCCCTGATGCGCCTCCATCTCATCGATGTCCAGATGCAGCGAGGAGATCAGATTGCCGCGCGTACCTTGAGTACCCGTTACGGCATAGTCCGGCGTCCGC
>PMTP01000158.1:0-5558 GCA_003167305.1 Acidobacteriaceae bacterium | reverse complement strand
ACGATGGTGCGATAGTTGCCGTGGCCACCGCCCTTCACCACCTGGTGATAATCGCCCTGCTCGGCGGCAATGTTGCCCAATCCCGGCCCGCCGCGGGTGATGTCGGCAATCACGCAGGGCAGTTCCGCGCCCGCCATGTAGCTGATGCCTTCCTGCATCAGGCTGATCCCCGGTCCGCTCGACGCCGTCATTGCGCGCACGCCCGCCCCCGCCGCGCCGTAGATCATATTGATCGCCGCGACCTCGCTCTCAGCCTGCAGGAAGACTCCGCCCGCCCGCGGCATATAAAGCGCAGCGGCCTCGGCAATCTCGCTGGCCGGCGTGATCGGATAGCCGTAGAACGCGCGGCATCCGGCCAGGATCGCGCTCCTCACAATCGCTTCGTTTCCCTTCATCAACTGCTTGCGCATTCGCTTGCTCCCACGCTGACTGCTTGCACTTCACGCACTCGATTCACAACTCTCAATACGGTAATCGCCCCCGGCTCGGGACACGCCATAAAGCAGATTCCGCAGCCAGTGCAGCCCGTGCCTTTGTAGGCCGCCGTGCGATAGCCGTAGTGATTCAGCCGCTCGCCCAGCGCAATTACCTTCGGTGGACAGGCCTCCACGCAGAGTCCGCAGCCCTTGCACTCTTCCACATCCACCCGCAGTTGTCCACGGTCCTGCTTTTCCGCATTCGCCATTGCCACTCCCATCAGGCAAACAAAAGGTATCCCTGAAACCATTCATTCTCGGCTTCGTTAACGACGACCGGCAGTGATACCCGTCACCCTGCCCGTGCACGCTGCATGCAAGGCCGGATTCACGACAATTGAAATACATTTGGGTGCCCCACCTTTGCCGTTGTCATCCTGAGCAGTCAAACGCGTTATGGTACGTTATCTCCGGAGATGAACGAAAGATCCTGATAGAAAGACAGCCGAATCATCCGCTAACTTGCGAACTCGCGATCACCGCGAAGCGGTGGCTAACTTGCAAATAGTTAACCAGTCCCCACGTGTTTTGGCGAAAGGGTGGGAAACCTCGTACCTAGCCGGTCTTGTTAATTGTCAGCAATGTAAGCGATGCACATTTGCATTCCACAGCAGCCGGATGAATAATTGCGCTCGGATGAGAAAACAGATCAACTCCGTCGCGGAAGACAAGAACGAAGGCTCTGCGTCAGCCGTCCAGGCGGCTCTGATGCTGATTGGATGCAGCGCCGTTCTTGGCCAGATCGTGCTCATGCGCGAGATGATGTCCGTCTTCAACGGCAACGAAATCTCGCTGGGCATTCTGCTGGCCACATGGCTCTTCTGGACCGCGATCGGCAGCCTTGCGTGCAGCACTCTTGTGCAGCATGAACGCCATGCGCGCAGTGCGGTGGCCGCACTCAAATGTCTGCTCGGAATCAGCCTGCCGCTCACTGTCTGGGCATTGCGCTGGAGCAAGAGCTTCTTTCAAACCGTACCCGGCGAACTGGTCGGCCCGCTCCCGGTGCTGCTTGCATCGCTCATCTGCCTGAGCCTCTTCTGCGTGATTGCGGGCGCGTTGTTTGTAGCCGCCGCGCGCATGATGAGCATCGAATCCGCCGTTGACGCGCGCCGCGCCAGCAGCGCGGCTTACCTGCTGGAGGCGGCCGGTTCCGCCGTGGGAGGAATCGTCGCCAGCCTGGTCTTGCTGCGCTTCCTCTCGCCCTTCCAGATTGCCGGCATCGTGCTCGCCTTGAACCTGCTGATGGCAGCCGTCCTCTGGTTGCGCATGAGCTGCAAACAGATTGCGGCCGCAGTAGCGGCTGCCACGCTGCTCGCAGTTTTTCTTCTCATCGAAGTCGCGCCGCGGATGGAAAGGCAAGCGCAAGCGCAGGAATGGCGCGGCTTTCACCTGCTCGCATCGACGGATTCGATCTACGGCAACCTGACGGTCATCGCAACCGGCAACAATCGCAGCCTCTATGAAAACGGCCTCATCCTGGCCAGCACGCCGGACGAAAGCGCGGCCGAAGAATCGGTTCACTACGCGCTGCTNNGAGCATCCCGCGCCGAAAAGAGTTCTGCTCATCGGCGGCGGCGCCGGCGGCAGTGTCCCGCAGGCGCTCAAGCATCCCACCGTCGAGCGCATCGACCTGGTCGAGCTGGACCCCGCGCTTATCCGCATGGCGCGTGATTATCTTCCCGCTGACTCCGCTCCTCTTGATCCCCGCGTACATCTGCATTACGCCGATGGCCGCGTTTATCTCAATGCGACGCGCGAGAACTTCGATGTAATTATTGTCAGTCTTCCTGACCCTCAGACCGCGCAGTTGAACCGCTTCTACACCGCCGAATTCTTCCGCGCCGCGCACGATCATCTGGCGCCGGGCGGGCTGCTCGCCTTGCAACTGCGCTCATCGGAGGAGGCCATCAGCCCCGATCTGGCGGAGTTCCTGCGCTGCATCAACCGCACGCTGCATGAAGTCTTTCCATCCGTCGTCGCGATTCCCGGAGATACGATTCATTTCTTTGCCGCGACGCGTCCCGGTCTTCTCACCGACGATCCGCGAGTGCTGGTTGCGCGGCTGCTCGCGCGCCATTTGAAGACGCACTACGTGCGCGAATACTTCATTCCCTTCCGCATGATGCCCGATCGCATGGAGCAGGCGCGCGGAGAATTGCAGCCGCTGGCTGCGACGCAAGTCAATCGCGACTTCTCGCCTATCGCCTACTACTTCAACACGGTTCTGTGGAGCGCGCAATTCAAGCCAGCCTATGCCAACTGGCTGCGCTCGGCCGCGCACGTGCGCTTCTCCGCCGTGCTCGGCGTCCCTCTCATCGTTCTGTTGTCCGTGGCGGCGCTGCTCGGGTTTGTGCCCCTTCGCGAGCGCCGCGCCCACTTCGCCGCTGCCGGCGCGATGGCCGCGACCGGCTTCACGCTGATGGCGCTGGAGATCATTCTGCTGCTCGCCTTTCAATCCCTCTACGGCTTCCTCTACCGCCAGCTCGCCATTCTGATTGCATTGTTCATGGCCGGCATGGCGGTTGGAAGCTGGCATGGTCTGAGCCGCATTCGCCGCAATCATCGTCCTGCCTGCCGCGCCGTCGCCTCCACGCAATTTATGCTTGCGCTCGCTGCGCCTCTTCTGATGCTCGTGGTCAGCCTGCTCGCCAGGCTCTCTGGGACGGCCGCAGCCTGGCTGGCCGCGCAGTGCGTCTTCCCGGTGCTGGCTGCGCTCTCGGGCATCCTCGGCGGCCTTCAGTTTCCCCTGGCGACGCAACTCTACGGCGAAAGCGGAGGGCGAAGGCTGGGCTGGCTCTACGCCGTCGATCTGCTGGGCGGCTGCGCGGGCGCTCTGCTGCTGAGCGCCTACCTCATCCCAGTCTTCGGATTCTGGCGGACCGCGTGGCTGACGGCGGCGGTGAACCTGCCGCCGGCTCTGCTGGCTGCACGGATTTGCTTTTCGCGCCGCGAGGGGCCCTGACTGATCACCACAGCTTCTCTCGCATTTCCATCGCCACAACGGTCACGGCGGCAAAATAAATCTCTGGAAAACAGCCGGTGAAGGAAGACGAATTCTGAAACCTAATTCACATTAAAGTTTTTTCAATTTTTGCCGAAAATTAGGTTAAGAGCGCCTAGGCTATGAAGTAGCCAGACCAGAGTCGGAAGTGCCGAGCCCGGCGAATGTGTACGCCCTCCCCCAGCGGATGGTTCCGGGGCTTGGGGCCGTCTCTGGTCTTCCCTTCAGCGGCTCTCCGCCGCGAGCTTGAGCCGCAACCACGGTGGCGCTCGAAATCGGGGAGATGCGACAATTCGAGACCAGCGGCCGGCACGCAACACTGCCCGCCGCTGGTCTCGATTTGTTTTTGCGCGGAAGCGGTTTGAGCCTCTCCCGTGCGTCAAATTTCAGGTAACCAAGGCGGCTGAGGCCGCCTTTTTCTTTGCGAGGAGCTTTCCGCATGAATCCCATTTCGAATATCTGGAACCACCCAAAGACCTCGGCCACCGGGCTGTTGATTGGGGTCATCACCATCGCCAGTGTGTTTTCGCAGCAAGGCATCACGCTGGGCACCGCCGGCAGCGGCACCATGGTTACGCTGGTGAGCGGCCTGGCCACCGCGCTGCTCGGTTTGCTGGCCCGCGATCCGGCCCCATCCAATGGCAATTCCACCAACTCTACCGCCAAGCTCGGCGTCTGGGCGCTGATTGCCCTGCTGCTGCCTTTCACGGCCGGCTGCTCGGGCACCAGCGTGGCGCAGAACATTGTGAACTGGACACCGACGCTGCAATCTGCGGTGGCTACGGTGGATTCGACAGCGACGCTGCTCGATCCGCTCGATGCGCCGATCTTTACCGCGGCCACGGTGGGCTTCGATGCGGCCTCCAACCTACTGGTGGCCCAGGCCAAGGCGTACCTGGCCAATCCGACGGCCCCTGTGCTCCAGCAACTGCAAACCGCCGTGGTGGCCTTCCAGCAGCAGGTGAATGCATCGCTGCTCCAGGCGGCCAGGATCTCCAACCCCGCCAGCCAGCAGCAGGTACTGAACGCGATCAATGCCGTGGCGACCGTAGTCAGCGCGATGCTGGCGCTGGTTACGTCCATCTCCAGCAAGGCCGCAGTGGCGCGGATGGCCTCTCAATCGACGATCAAGCTGGCCTCGGTCCGGCCCTATATGAATGAAGGCAAGGCTGCCGCGATGGTGGCCGTCCACTATGGAGAGCCGGTGAACCTGGCGGCAATGCAAGTTGCCCAGCTGGAAGTGAGTGCGGCCCACGCCGGGTTCTAGTCAGACAGGAACGCAAGGCGGAGGCAATGGCCGCCGCCTTGAATTCCAACTTCAACTGAGCCTCTGGCGATCCGATCATCAACTCGACTACTCATAATGCTTGTAAAAGTATGGTGCGCCCGGAGAGATTCGAACTCCCGACCTAACGCTCCGGAGGCGTTCGCTCTATCCAGCTGAGCTACGGGCGCGCATTATCAGCATACCGCACTTTGGATTCTTCCGGGTGAACGCCGAACAACGCTCCGGTGATGAATGTTTCCGCGCGCCGCATTCTGGGAAGGTTGAAGGTGGTTGCATCCCAGGTTCCGGAAGCGGGATCTGGGGCGCCCAAACTACTCCTCGTGCGGCTCGTCGTCGAGGTTGTCCAGCGCGGCCAGAGCTTCGTCGGGCACATCCCACTGGCGGAGAATCTTGTAGATCACGCCGGGAGAAAAACCAGCGGCGACCAGACGGCGCATGATGCGCGCGGTCTCCTTCTCGCTCTCCGGCTTGCGCAGGCGCTTGCGTTCCAGGTGCTCACGGGCCAGCGCCTCTTCGCTGGTTTGGCCGTAGCGGGCTTCGAGGGTCTCGGCGATCAGTTCGCTGCCGACTCCTTTGTGCTGCAAGTCTTGGCGAACGCGGCGTACCCCAAGCTTCTCGTTCTCCTGGCGCAGGCGTGCGTAGGTCTCGGCAAAGACGGCGTCGTCCAGGTAGCCGTGCTCGCGCAGGCGGGCCAGCGCTGCCGCGATAGCCGTCTCGCCGCGCTCTCCCGGCTCGATGCGCCTCTGCATCAGCCGCCGCAGTTCGGCCTCCGTGCGCATCGCCCGGCCCAGCG
>PMTP01000141.1 GCA_003167305.1 Acidobacteriaceae bacterium | reverse complement strand
TAGGCCTTCATCAAACGATCTTCGCAGGCGATCTTGTCGCGCGAGTACTGCCAATAGGGATTGGCCAGCGGCGTCGATTCGGTAATCAAATAATGCCCAACCGGTTTTTGATACGCGCTCGCCGAACTGATGAAGATGAACTGCCGCGTACGGCCGCGAAACAAGCGAATGTCCCGCTCCACATCGGCTGGCGTGAAGACAGTCCAGTCCACGACCGCGTCGAAGGATAGATTGGCGAGCGCCTCGGCCACGGCCGCTTCGTTTGAAATATCCGCCGTGATGGTACGGACATTCTTGGGAAGATCGACTGTGTGCTGTCCCCGCGTCAGCAGCGTTAGTTCAATGCCCCGTTCCGCCGCCAATCGCGTCGAAGCCATGCTGATAATACCGGTGCCTCCAATGAAAAGAACCTTCATGCCGCCTCCTCATGAACAAACTGATTAAGACTCGAATCTTCTCCATCTTTTTGCCAAAACATGCAAAGACTGGTTAACCATTTAGCAGGTTAGCCACCGGTTCGCGGTGATCGCAAGTTAGCGAGTTAGCGGGTTCATTGCTGGCGTAACTTGCAGCGGCAAGTCGGGCTGCTCCATAGAAGACAATTTATCAGGAAGGATCGGAGTGCCGTGGTGGCTCGGCTGGAATCGTTCCTGTCCGTTAACGGACACCGCGCGGTGAAACCGGACACCCAATCGGCTTCACTTGCAATTGTAAGACCCAGTAACCGCTTTGTTATCATCAGGTTGAATTCATACAGATTTGGCTCTGGATTGCTTCCATTTCCCTGATGATCCATGCCTCCGGAGGTCGTTCATGACTACCCTGTTGCAGGATTTGCGATTCGCCCTGCGCGTGATGCGCAAATCTCCCGGATTCGCCATCGCCGCCGTTTTGACGCTGGCCTTGGCCATTGGCGCCAACGCCGTGGTCTTTGCCGTCTTGAATGCGCTCATCCTGAACCCGCAGAATGTGCCGCAGGCGCGGAGCCTCTACGGAATCGAGCACGGTAATTCCGCATGGGAGTCGTATCCCGACTATCTCGATCTGCGCGATCGCACCCGCAGCTTTGATGGCCTGGTGGCTTTTACCTTGTCGAAGGCGGCGCTGGACACAGGCAAGGATCCGTCCAGCGTTTGGCTCTACGAAACCAGCGGGAACTACTTCGACGCATTGGACATTCAGCCGTATCTGGGCCGCTTCTTCCACAGCGCCGATGAGCATGGCCCCAACAGCGCGCCATATATCGTGCTCACCTACGCGTATTGGCACAGCCATTTTCAGGACGATCGCGGCGTAGCGGGCCGGGTAGTGCGGTTGAATACGCATCCATTTACCATCCTCGGCGTGGCGCCGCCCGAATTTCAGGGAACATTGCTGTTTTTCTCTCCCGATTTCTTCATCCCGATGGTGAACCAGGAGCAGATCGACGGCTCCAATAACATGAACGAGCGCGGGCTGCGCGGGATTCTGATGGTGCTGGGGCATCTGAAATCTGGTGTTACTCCGGCGCAGGCGGTCGCCGATCTGAACTCCGTTGCATCGTATCTCAAACAGAGCTATCCCAAAGACGATGGGCAAATGTCCTTTACCTTGACGCGCCCAGGCCTTCTCGGTGATTTCATCGGCGGTCCGGCGCGGGCATTCCTCATTGGGCTCATGCTGCTGGCGGGGCTGATCCTGCTGGCCGCCTGCGCCAACCTGGGCAGCCTCTTTGCCGCGCGCGCCGCCGACCGTTCCAGGGAAGTGGCATTGCGGCTGGCTCTGGGATCGAGCCGCACACGCATTTTGCGGCAGGTATTCACCGAAGCCATCCTGATTTCACTCATCGGAGGCGCTATTGGGCTCCTAGGCAGCATCGCGCTGTTGCGCGAGTTCAGCGCGTGGCGGCCGATTCCCCAATTTTCCAGTATTCATATTCCCGTGAATCCGGACGCATCTGTTTATCTGGTGGCATTGCTGTTGTCTTTAGCGAGCGGCTTCCTTTTCGGTGCGGTGCCCATGAGGCAAATCCTGCGCGCCAATCCTCACGAGGTGGTCAAGTCGGGATCGACCGGCAGAGTTGGCCGGCGGATCACGCTGCGTGACGTGCTCGTCGTTCTTCAGATTGCGATTTGCGCCGTGCTGGTCACCTCATCACTGGTTGCGGTGCGCGGAATGGCGCGTTCGCTGCACGCCAACTTCGGCTTTGAGCCGCGCAACACCATGCTGGTCAATTCAGTTCTCCGCATGGCCAGTTATAACCTCGACCGAATTCCCATTATGCAAAGGCGCATGGTCGAAGCCGTGGAGACGATTCCCGGCGTGCAATCGGTGGGATTGGTCAATTACCCGCCTTTAAGCACGGCCGTGGAAGGCTGGAATGTCTATTCCGACCAGACAACCGATCTGAGCGCATCGAATGTTGCTTCAAGTTGCGACGCGTACTCCATTTCTCCTGACTACTTCCACGCCGCAGGCACCGTAATGCTGCTTGGCAGGACCGTCTCCTGGCATGACGACAAAGATGCGCCGCGCGTTGGGGTGGTGAATCGGGAGTTTGCGCGCAAAATCTTCGGCTCGGCGAGCAGCGCAGTGGGCGCTTATTTCAAGCTGGCGGACGGAACGCGCATTCAAGTGGTGGGAATCGTGGAAGACGGAAAATATCTCAGCCTTACCGAGAACCCGCAGCCGGCGATGTTTCTCCCTTTCCTGCAACAGCCCTCCAACTGGACAACTCTGGTGGTTCGCTCGGAGCGCGATCCGCAACAACTGGCGGCAGCGATCAGGAGCAGGCTGCATGATCTGGATGCCGGCCTGCCTGTTGAGATCAACAACTGGAGCGAGGAGATGGGCGGAGCCCTGTTTCCCGCGCTGGTGGCGACGGTGTCGTTGGGCGTTCTGGGCCTGATGGGCGCGATGCTGTCGATCACCGGAATCTTTGGCATGGCGGCCTACTCGGTGAGCAGGCGGCTGCGGGAGCTGGGCATTCGCGTTGCTCTGGGCGCGCAGCGCAAGGAAGTGTTGCATGCAGCTTTGGGACGGCCATTGAAGCTGCTGGCTATTGGTTCGGCGGCAGGTTTGATCCTGGGATTGCTTGCCGCGCGGGTGCTGGCTTTCATCGTCTATCAGGCAACTCCCCGCGATCCGTTGGTGCTCGGCGGCGTTGTTCTCGCGATGCTGCTGCTGGGCCTCGTGGCTACGTGGATTCCAGCGCAGCGTGCGCTGTCAGTGGATCCTTTGATCCTGCTGCGCGAAGAGTGAATCGGTTGATTGAAAAAGTAGATTTTGGGGAAGTGTGCGAAATCCCAGGTCTCAAAGCCGAGACTTGGGGCACCCGGCGTCAAGTGAGTTCCCCCTGGCGTTACAGCCCACGGGGATGAAACCAGTAACCCCGAAGCCGACTTAGCCGCGCGTGTCCGGCTTTGATCGAATACGCGGGGTGGACGAACCAGGAGGCCTCTCGGGATTCCGCTCGGTGAATTGATCGTGCAGAACCACATTGAGCAGCGACTTGTGGACGCGGATGCGGCCGTTGTATTCGATGAGGCCGAGCTTGCGAAAGCGATTCATGAAGAAGCTGACGCGGGAGCGCGTGGTACCGATCATCTCTGCCAGAGTTTCCTGTGTGATGGGGGGAAGCAAGTGTTCCGATTTGTCCGGTTCGCCGAATTCGGCCATCAAAAGAAGAATTCTCGCCAGACGCCTTTCACTGGAGTTGAAAAGCTGATCGACAAGATCGGCCTGGGCTCGTATGCTGCGGACCAGCAGGAATTTCAAGTACATTTCGGAGAGGGAATTCTCCTGGTGCATCACACGGATCATCTCTTCCCTCTCTATCCTGAGCGCTGCACAGGCGGTAATGGCCGTGGCAGTTGCCATATGCACCCCACCCACGCTGGCCAGCGACTCCTCTCCAACGAATTCCCCGGCGGGGATAAGCGCGATGGTGGCCTCCTTGCCGTCATGCGAAACGACGGTAAGTTTTGCGCGGCCCGTCTGAAGATAGAAGATGGAGTCAGCCACGCCGCCCTGCGAAAAGAAAGCTTGCTTGGGCTTCATTTGGACGATTCGTCGTCCTATTCCTGCCGTTGCCAGAAAGGCGGCGAGATCAAAGGTCATGCTTCTCACCTCGGAAGTAAATCTAACTGTCCCATATAAATTTTACTCGCTTCGCCTTGCGAACTCTGTACAGTTTCTTACACAGACAAAACAATCTTTGTACGGTACCTGACATAACTCGAACTTTTTCAGGCATCATGAGCTTTGCGCATACTGATTTATGATAGGGTTTTCTTTGAAAGTGAGGATTCCTTGCGCACGAGCGGCTTTAAGAACACTCTTTTGAAGGCTTTGGACGGGGACGTAATTGAGCGCCTTCGTTTGCAGCCGGTCAGATTCGAACTGAAACACGAAATCGAAAAGCCCTGCAACCCGATCGACCACCTCTATTTTCTCGAAGAGGGGATGGCGTCGATGACGACAACATTCAAGGATGGGTCTCAGGTCGAGGTAGGGATGTTCGGTTCTGAGTCGGTCATCGGCGTCTCAGCTCTCATGGGAACAAAAAAGAGCCTGAATCGCGTCTACACCCAGATTGCCGGTCATGGCTATAGCTGCCAGGTGGAGGACGCGAAAAGAGAGTTCCGCCTTGGGGGCGCCTTTCAGTTTCTGGCTCTGCGCTATGTTCAGGCGCAACTCGTTCAGGCAATGCAATCCGCCGGGTGCAATGCGAAGCACAGCTTTGAACAGCGGCTCGCCCGCTGGCTGCTCCTCTGCGCGGACCGCGCGCACATCGACACGTTCAAGATTTCGCATGAGTTTCTCGCGGATATGCTGGGAGGGCGCCGTCCCACGATTTCCACGACAGCCGGGATTCTGAAGCGAAAAGGACTTATTGAATACACCCGCGGAGAAATCCGCATTCTCGATGTCCCTGGGCTCACGAAGGCCTCTTGCGAGTGCTATCTGACCATCAAGAATTACCTCGATAATTACACAAAGTTCGACACTGTAATCACTTCGTAGCCGCTTCATCCTACACAGGCGCGGATGGGGCCAGGACTTCGGCAAAGCAGAGAGCCACACTGGTTTTCAACACGGCATTTTCATTGGCGTTGGACCATAGTTTCATGCCTCCGATGATTTTCAGGGCAGTGTCTTGTGCCGTTCTCCTGCTCCGTTGATGAAATCACTCCTACGCATGAAGAGCCTGTGAAGTCGCGCTTTTTGATCTGTTGGCTGCCGCGCCTGAATTTGCCAACAGTATCTCCGAGATGTCTTCGGAACAACGAGTTCTCTCATGCGTTCGGGAGAAACACTCCTCCGAGTAAAACGAGAGTGGAGCGATCTGTGCAGCAGGGCCTGCGTTGCGATATAACATAGTTTCCAGGAGATATCGCCGCAAAACGCCTGATAAAAAGCGATTTACTAAGAAGTTGCCATCAAGACGCTTTCTCCTTTAGGATGGATGGTGTTTAGCCGGGCAATTCACGGCACGATTTTGATTTTCTTGAACGAATAGGAGATTCGCAATGTCCGAAACAATCTTTAGCTCTTTCGAAACAGTAACATACGAGGGCCCTTCGAGTGAGAAGGCCCTTGCCTACCGCTGGTACGATGCCGACCGGGTCGTACTCGGCAAGCCCCTCAAGGATCATCTGCGCTTCGCGGTCGCCTACTGGCACTCGCTTGCGATGCGAGGAGGCGACCCTTTTGGCTCAGCCACGCTGCAGCGCCCGTGGTTTGCCGCCGGCGACCCGATTGCGCAGGCCAAGGTGCAAGCCGATGCGGCCTTCGAGCTTTTCAGAGTGATCGGCCTGCCCTTCTTTTGCTTCCATGATGCCGACATCGCGCCCGGCGGGGAGACTCTTGCCGAGACCCTGAAGAACTTCCACACCATGGTGGATTACTTCGAAGAAAAGATGAGCAAGTATTCGACCAAGCTGCTGTGGGGAACGGCGAACCTTTTCTCCCATCCGCGGTTTATGGCCGGCGCATCCACCAATCCCGATCCCGAGGTCTTCGCCTGGTGCGCGGCTACGGTGAAGAATTGCATGGATGCCACCAAGAGGCTCGGCGGTTCGAATTATGTGCTCTGGGGCGGACGCGAAGGCTACGAGACTCTGCTGAACACTAACATGAAGCAGGAACTCGATCAGATGGGACGCTTCATGAACCTGGTTGTGGAATACAAGCACAAGATCGGCTTTGAAGGCCAGATTCTGATCGAACCCAAGCCCAAGGAACCGACCACGCACCAGTACGACTTTGACGTCGCGACGGTATATTCATTCCTGAAGCGCTACGGCCTAGAAAAGGAAATCAGGGTCAATATCGAAGCCAACCACGCCATGCTCGCTGGACATACGTTTGAGCATGAGATTTCGACCGCGGGCGCCCTGGGAATCTTCGGATCTCTGGACATCAATCGCGGCGATGCGCTGCTGGGCTGGGACACCGACCAGTTCCCGAACGAACTTTGGGCGATGACGATGAGCATGTATCACGTCATCAAAGCCGGCGGCCTGACCAAGGGCGGGTGCAACTTTGACGCCAAGGTGCGGCGCCAGAGCTTTACCGCCGAGGACATGGTCCATGCCCATGTGGGCGGTGCCGATCTTTGCGCTCGCGCATTCCTGACGGCTGCCAAGCTGATCGAAGACGGCCGGTACGATGCGATCCTCGCCGAGCGCTATGCAGGCTGGAAGTCGCCTGAGGCGGTCGCGATGCTTGAAGGCAAGGTCTCGCTCGATCAGATCGAGGCAGCGGCTCTCAAGAACGGCATCAATCCTCAACCGCGGTCGGGCAAGCAGGAGCAAATCGAGAATCTCCTGGCTCGCCTGATCTATACAGACGCTCTCTAATAAGGGCGACTGGAACCGAGACGTTGGCATCCCTCAGGTGTGGCGTGGCGCCGAAGCGCCATTGCCGCATCGCGGATTGCTAGCTGCCAACTCTGTTTTACGAGCGTCCGGGATGTAGCTCCCGGACGCTCTTTTAACGAAACGGCCGTGAAATAAGCGCGAATCTATATCGACGCGAATCTTCGTTCAACCGCTGGAGCGGATTGCCCTATCAGAGATTCCAGGAATCCTCCACCAAGCGCTCAGAATTTGTGTTCGTTAAAGACTACCGCGGTGAAGGCGAAGATATCCGTATCCTCATCCTTCCAGCAGCCAGAACCCATCCCCGCCTTGCGGCAGGTCTGCTCAAGGAAGGTCTGCCGGTCCCAATTCTGTTCCACCGGCACCTGTGGAAGCAGCAGGCCCTCGCTATCGCCGTTCTTCATCAGCAGTCCATGCTCGCCGACCCTGATCTGTTGAATGTCCGTCACGCGGCGCAGAGGCGAGAGCACGGAGATTTCATAGGCGAGGCCGGGCAACTCGGCTGCCGTTACCGGCGGGAAGCGCGGATCGTGCAGAGCGGCGTGCGTGGCCGTGTCGCGCACGGTCAGATAGAGTGGCTTGATCGGCGCTGTATAGCCGATGCACCCGCGCAGCGCGCCGGAAACGGTCAGCGTCACAAACGCGCCGCGCTCCTGGTTCAGGGTCGCGTCGGCGCTTGCGGGCGGCATATACAGTTCATCCTTCCCCACCACATACTCCACCGACTTGCGCGCCAGCGCGAGCAGCTCGCTCTTCTCCGGCTCGCTCAGCGAAAATGGAGTTTCCACGGCCTTGCCGCCGTTCGCCTTCACAAAAACGTCCGCACTGTAGCCGACCACGCGCGACTTATCGCCGGTCACATCGCCGGAGTTCGCGTACTTCAGCACCCGCGCCTGGTTGGCTCCCATGCGCTCGGCGTAGATCATTGCGGCCACGATGGGCGCGCCGCCGCATGCCTCCCATATCCGCGACTGGAAGTTGCGCGACATACTGAAGTAATCCCACGCCTGAAGCGCATCGAGCGTCTTGTGATCGATTGTCTCCGCGTCATCGTAAGGGTGGTAATGCGAGAGATCGGAACTGGCCAGCACCAGCGTCTCGCCTTCCTTGCCGCCGGCCTTGATCAGCTTGGCCAGAGCGACTCCCAGCGCGCGGCTGTTCTCGTAACTCTGATCGCCCATCACGATGGGCACGATTTCAAAATTGCCCAGCACCTTTTGCAGCCAGGGCAACTGCACCTCGATTGCATGCTCGCCGCCGGCCGATGTGGGATCGTGTCCCTGGCTGGAAAGCTGCATCGTCGAACTCATCTTCTGGAGTTCGCGCGCGAAGGCCTTGTCCACCGGCACGTTGCCCAGCGGCGTTGCGTAGGCGTCGCCATCATAGATGGAGGAGAAATCGAAGGACACATAGTGCGACGGCGCAATGATTACCACGCGCGCGTACTTGTGTCCCTTCAAGGCGGCGTAAGTGTACGCGGCCACGGGCCCGGAGTACTCGTAACCGGCGTGCGGCGCAACCACGGCAAGGATCGGATCAAGATTCGCATTGGGGACCGGCGGCCCGGTGACCTTGGCCAGATAATTGTCCATCATTGCAGATAGAACCTTCGGGTCGGCCGGATAAAAACTGCCGGCAACGGCGGTCTGCCGCACCTTCTCTTCGCTCGCCATTTCTTGTCTTCCTTTCTCCGGTTTTACGGCGCCCTTATCCTGTAGCGGCGCAAATGCCAGTAGCGCGAATAAGGATGTCGCCAGCCAAAAGGCGCTCGGGTTCATCAGGATGTTCATCTGCGCAACCTCCTCACACATGCCAGACGCCGGGAATCTGCTGCTGGCAGAACGGGCATTTACCGTTCTTGATCAGCATTTCGCTGGCCGTAAATCCCACGCGCTCCACCAGCATCTTGCGGCATTTGGGGCAATAGGTATTCTGCGCCGGATGGCCCGGCACGTTGCCGATATAGACGAAATGCAGCCCCTCGGCGTCGGCAATCGCCTTGGCGCGTTCCAGCGTCTCGACCGGGGTGATGGGCAGATTCTTCAACAGGTATTCGGGATGAAACTGCGTGAAATGCAGCGGCACATCCGCGCCCAGATTCGCCTTGATCCATTGCGCCAGTCCGCGAAACTCCGCATCGCTGTCGTTGAGCGTGGGCAGCACGAGGTAGACGATCTCCGTCCACTTACCCATCTTGCGCAGTGTGACCAGCGAATCCAGCACTGGTTTCAATTGGCCGGTAACGACCTTGCTGTAGTACGACTCGGAGAAGGATTTGAGGTCGATCTTGACGGCGTCCATTTTGCCGTACGCCTCCTTCAACGCGTCTTGCTGAATGAATCCGTTGGAGACCACAATGCTGCGAATGCCGGCGGCGTGGCCCGCATCGGCAGTGTCCATGATAAACTCGGCGAAGACGACTGGCTCGCTGTAGGTGTAGGCAATGGTGGGGCAGTCATATTGTTTGGCCATTTCGGCGACGCTTTTGGGCGGCATGTAATGCGAGGGAACCTGTTCGGGGCGCGATTGCGAGATGTCCCAGTTCTGGCAGAATTTGCAGTTGACGTTGCAGCCGGCCGTGGCAATCGAGAAGGCAATCGTTCCCGGAAGATAGTGGAAGAGCGGCTTCTTCTCGACGGGATCGACGTGCGCCGCGCAAACCCGCGAGTGGACCAGTGTGTAATAGGTGCCGCCGCGATTTTCGCGCACGCCGCAGTAGCCGCGCTCTTTGTCTCCCACCGAACATTCGCGCGGACAGAGCTTGCACTTGATCTTGCGATTCGGCAGCTTCTGGTAGAACTTCGCTTCCATCACGAAGCGCGCATCGTCCTCGCCGGCGGTCTCGGCGGGCATTGCGGCGGCGGGCTTGGCAACGCTGGCCAGCGCCGCGCCCCCGCCCAGCGCCGCGCCCGAAGCCAAAGCGCACTTCAGAAACGAGCGGCGATCCAGCGTGCCTTTCACGGCATTTTGTAGATCCAATTCACAGAACATGATGAACCTTTCCGCAATTCTTCCGGCTACACTTCGACAATCGAAATCTTTTTGGGGTCATTCGTGCCCAACTGATGCTCGCCATCGGCAGCCGTGGCGATATAGCCCGGTTCGCGCTCCTCGGCCTTGAGCGACTTCAATCCCTTTTCGGCGCGCTTGCGCTCGATCATCTGCCAGCCGGTGTGGTCGAGCGCGACCGGATCGGTGGAAACCAGCAATGCATTGGCGTTCCAACTGTGCTCCGGCTTGTAGCCCGGCCCGCCTTCGTACATTGCCGTGGTCGCGTCGCAGATCGTCAACCGCATCCGGTTGCGAATCTCCGGCAGCATATTCACGTCCGCCACGTAGGGATTGCAGCCGTTGGGATGGTACTTGTTGGGGTTATGAATAACGCCGTACATGTTTTTGAGAGCGATGGTGACGCCCGCGCCGTCGTGGTCCTTCAGCACGGGCAGATTGATCAGCACGTTGCAGTACTGGGTGAGAATCTTCGACAGGCAACTGCCCACGCTGCCCCATGCTGAAAGCTCCTGTTCATAGCCGACGCGGTCGGTGCCGAAGCATCGCACGCGGTCATTGCCGGTCTCGATCCGAAAGCCGGCGCGCTCCAACTCCTCGCTGTCGCGGTCCCAGACTACGATCTCGCCGGGCTTGATTCCGGCCTCCTGCAAGCGCTCGCAGATCGCCGCGACGAGCTGAACATTCGTGGAGATTCCGCGGCCTCCCAGCGTGTTCACCTTGAGGCTGACCGTATCGCCTGGACGAACCAATTTCTTCCATGCGCCCAACGGATCTACGCAGCCGCAGAGAGCCTGCATCGCGCGATCCACGAGCGCCAGCATCCGCTGCGATTCGACCGTGGCGCCTGTGCCGCGCAGTCGTTCATCGCGCGCGACGACGACCCTGGATTTTGCGTCCGCCGCGCCGGATTCCGCCGTA
>PMTP01000088.1:761-8666 GCA_003167305.1 Acidobacteriaceae bacterium | reverse complement strand
GCCACCTTCCTGCGCCTGCACCGGGAGGGCTACAGGCCTCGTCGCGACCTGATTCTGGCGCTGACAGCCGACGAGGAGGGCGGTCAGTTCAACGGAGCCGCGTGGCTTGTGCGGGAGCATCGAGAACTGGTTGACGCGGCCTACGTGATCAATCCAGACGCGGGCGGCGTGGAACTGGACCACGGGCGCGTGGTGGTGGCCGACGTAGAGGCTACGGAGAAGGTCTACTCGGATTTCCAAATCACGGCAACGAATCGCGGGGGGCATAGCTCGCTGCCCCGGCCTGATAACGCGATCTATGAGCTGACCGCGGCCTTGAACAAACTGGCAACGTACTCCTTTCCATTTGAGATGAACGACGTAACACGCACCTACTTCAAGAACCTTGTTGGACAGGAGAAGGACCAAACTGCCAGCGATATTCGAGCGATTCTGGCCTCGCCGCCCGATTTGTCCGCAGCCGAGCGGCTCAGCACCGATCCCAGCTTCAACTCGAACCTCCGTACCACATGCGTTGCGACGCGGCTTAACGCCGGGCACGCCAACAACGCCTTGCCGCAGACGGCCCAGGCTATCGTGAATTGCCGCATTTTTCCCGGCCATTCACCGGAGGCGATCAGGCAGCAGTTGATGGGTCTTTTCAGCGACGCAAAGTTGAGCGTGAAGTACGTCTCTAATGGCGTGATCTCCGACATTGCCCCGGAGCGCAAGGCCATGGTCCCGCCTGCTCCGATCGCGGAGGTGTTCGAACCTCTGACGCGGCTGACACAGACGATCTGGCCGGGAACGTCCGTGACTCCAGAAATGGAAAACGGGGCCAGCGATTCGATCTACTTCACCGAAGCTGGAATTCCCTGTTACGGCTACTCGGCGATTGCGTTAGAGCGCGACGACATCCGCGCTCATGGGCAAGACGAGCGGTTGCCTGTCGATTCCTACTGGAAGTCGCTGGACTTCTTCTATTCGTTTGCCAAGGCTCTAGGTGGAGAGTAAGAACTCTCACTATTTCTGGTTGAATTACCTCTCGGCTCCAATGCGCGCATAGAACATCCACCGTGGAGGCGGCCGGGGTATACTGATGCGAGCCGGGAAAGCCAAATTGAAATCCTGGCCCCAAGGAGCTTTCCAGTGAAATTGAACCTCAAATGTGCTGCCATTCTTTGCCTTGCGGCATCCATCGCCGCTCCGGCGTTTGCGCAAGGCGCGGGCGCGGACACCTACAAAGCGAAGTGCCTCATGTGCCACGGCGCGGACGGCCTGGGCGCCACCCCGGCCGGCAAGGCGATGAAGGCCGCCTCCTTCAAGGACCCGTCGGTCGTCAATGCCACGGACGCGCAAATGATCGCCGTCATCAAGAGCGGCAAGAACAAGATGCCGGTTTATGCGGGCAAGCTGAGCGACGATCAGATCAAGTCCGTTGTGGCATACATCCGCACACTGCAGAAATAACCATCCCATCCAAACTCCCGGCCTTATTGATCCGGCCCTTTAACAATGTCAATGGCCTCCCACCCATTCCGCACAGAACGCGGAATGGATGGGGCACGGAGCGTTAGTCATCAGGGGCCGAATCAATAATACGGACGGGCCGGCTGCGCGTCTGTTTTTTCGTTCGATTTGGCTTGGTCTTTCCTGATTCACGCACTGAAACCCCGGTTCGTTAATCTTTCAATATGTGATCTCAATCACAGACTGGACTTCTGTGGAGTCTCTACTGTTCCTTCATAACGTACCTGCGAAGCGTTTTGACAATGATGCGCTGCGCGGGTATTTTTGTGTCAGCATTCAGGGTGGGAGGACGAGGCGATTGGTCAGCGGTAACAACGTATGGAGAGTCTTTGGACCGGCAACTGCGGCGGGGGGTGCGGCGGATGTGCGCTGACCAGATTCCTCCTCACGATGCTTCGCGCCGCCGCGCGATAGAAATCTTTCTGGGCGGCGGCATTCTCGCGTCCCTGGCTTCTTTCCTCTATCCGGTGCTGCGCTATTTTGTCCCTCCGGCAGTGATCGATCTGGGCGGAGACGAGGTGGTTGCGGCCAAGGCCGGCGACCTGAAGCCGAACTCCGGCAAGATCTTCCGCTTTGGCAGCCATCCCGGCCTGTTGATTCTGGGCAGCGACGGCGCTTATCGCGCGCTCTCCGCCACCTGCACGCATCTGGGCTGCACGGTGCAGTATCGCAGCGATCTGCGCGAGATCTGGTGCGCCTGCCACAACGGCATCTACGATCTGAATGGCCGCAATGTCTCCGGCCCACCGCCCAGGCCGCTCACTGTCTTTGATGTCCACGAGCGCGGCGACGAGATTGTCGTCAGCCGGAAACGGGAGGCCTGACCGTGCTCTCTTCTCTGATTCGCTGGCTCGATGAACGGCTTGATCTGGAAGGGCTGATCGCCCCGTTCAAGCATAAGACNNCTCTTCATCATCCAGGTGCTGACCGGCATCCTGCTGCTGCTGTATTACCGGCCGGGCGCCAACGAGGCTTACGAGAGCGTCCAGTACATCATGACCCGCGTGCAGTTTGGCTGGCTGATTCGCTCCATCCATGCATGGGCGGCCAATCTGATGATCTTCACGGCCTTTGTGCACATGTTCAGCGTGCTCTTCCTTAAGGCCTATCGCAAACCCAGGGAGCTGACCTGGGTCACCGGGATGCTGCTGCTCTTTTTGGTCATGGGCTTCGGCTTCAGCGGCTATCTGCTGCCCTGGAACACGCTGGCCTTCTTCGCCACCAAGGTGGGCACCGAGATGGCTGGGCAGGTTCCCTTCGTCGGCAAGGCGATGATGATCTTTCTGCGCGGCGGGCCGGAGGTGACCGGAGCCACGCTGACCCGATTCTTCGGCTTCCATGTCGCCGTGCTCCCCGGATTGGTCACCGTGCTGATCGCGATGCATCTGTTTTTTGTGCAGCGCCAGGGCATGAGCGTACCACCGAAAATAGAAGCTGAATGGATCGAGAATCCCTCGGCGCGGCGGGAGATGAAGTTCTTTCCTAACTTTGCGCTGCGCGAGATGATGGCCTGGTACGTGGCCATGGGCGTGCTGGGCGCGCTGGCTGCTTTCTTCCCGTGGAACCTGAGCACGAAGGCCGATCCCTTTGTCTCCGCGCCGGCCGGAATCAAGCCTGAGTGGTACTTCCTCTTCATGTTCCAGACCCTCAAGCTCATCCCGTCCAAGGTCTGGTTTGTGGACGGCGAGGTGCTGGGCATCCTCGGTTGCAGCATGGCCGGATTGCTGTGGATGCTGCTGCCGTTCTTTGAGAGTGACAAAGCCGGGCGCAGCAAAGCCTGGATCACCGGCCTCTCCGTCTTTGCTCTTGTTTACGTGGTAGGTATGAGTGTCTATGGCTATCTTGCACAATAAGTATCGGCGGTTCACCGCGGCCCGCGCGGCGGCTCTGGCCGGGTTGCTCGCGCTTGCCGCGTGCCTGGGTTATGGGCAGGCCGTGAACTCCTGCCTGGATTGCCATTCCGCCCAGCCCGGCCGCCTGGAAGTGACTCCGGAGAAGTTCAGCCAGGACATTCACGCGCAAAAGGGATTGACCTGCGTCAGTTGCCACGGCGGCGACGACAGCAACTACGATCCCGATCAGGCGATGAGCCGCAAGGCGGGCTGGAAGGGCAAGATCGACCGCAAGCAGATCCCGCAGTTGTGCGGAAGCTGCCACTCCAATCCGGCCTATATGCGCACGTACAACCCCAGCCTGCGCACCGACCAGCTAGACCAGTACCACACCAGCATGCACGGCAAGCGCCTGGCGGCGGGCGACACCAAGGTTGCAGTCTGCACGGATTGCCATAGCGTTCACGATCTGAGGGCGCCCAGCGATCTGCGCTCCACCGTGAACCCCGTCAACGTGGCCCAGACCTGCTCGCGCTGCCACTCGGACGCCGCGTACATGAAGCAGTACGGGATTCCCACCGACCAGTTTGCCCAGTACTCGACCAGCGTCCACCACGACGCGATGGTGGTGCGCGGCGACCTGAGCGCGCCCACCTGCACCACCTGTCACGGAAACCATGGCGCGGCGCCGCCCGGAGTGGATAAGGTGCAGAACGTCTGCGCCAACTGCCACGCCTTCCAGGCCCAGATGTACGGAAAGAGCTCGCATTTCAAGGCCTTTCAGGATAAGGGCCTTCCCGGCTGCGTCGTCTGCCACAGCAATCACGGCATCCATATGCCCTCCGACGCGATGCTGGGCACCGGTCCCAGCGGCGTCTGCATGAAGTGCCATACCCCCGGGGACCATTGCGACCGGGCCAGAGCGGATATTCTGAGCAACCTGACGCAGTTGGACGGAGCGATCAAGCAGGCCGACCAGTCGCTGCGGCTCGCCGAGTCTTCCGGCATGGAGGTGAGCGAGGCTCGCCTCAGCCAGGACCAGGCGGTGGATTCGCTGACCAAGGCGCGGGTCACGATTCACACCTTCCAGCCGGCGCTGGTGAATGAGGATATTCAAGCCGGCATGAAGATAGCCTCCGCCAACCAGAAAGCCGGCCAGGACGCGATGGTGGAGCGCAACCATCGCCGCATCGGGCTGGGCATCTGCCTGATCGCCATCGGATTGATGCTGGTCGGGCTTTGGCTGTATATCAAGAAACTGGAGAGTTAGGGAGTTCTTGATTCAGTCGATGTTTTGAAAGGGCACGGCTTTAGCCCCTGAGGGAATGTCGGATGCCCCACTCTCGCCGCGTTTTTGTTTTTGCGGCAGAGCCTGCCCTGAGCGAAGTCGAAGGGGTGGGAGACCACGCTAACCCCGCTAACTCCGCTCCGTGCTAACTCCGCTCTACGACAAACAATCCCGGCAGCGCTTCGCCGGCGTTGCCCTCGACCACGTTCGTGAAGGCTGCGGCGTTCAGCGGCGGCTCCGGTCCCACATAGACGGTGCGCGCGCCGTACTGCCGCGCCCAATGCACAAAGCCTGCCGCCGGATAGACCGACCCCGATGTGCCCACCACCAGCATCAGCGTCGCCTTCCGAATCTCTTCCTCAATGCGCTCCATCTCCAGCGGAATCTCGCCGAAGAAGACAATGTGCGGGCGCAGCCTGCCGCCGCACACGCAGCGGCCCACCTCGCCCAGAGAGCGATAGATTGCATGATCCTCAACCGGCGCGTGGCCGCAGTCCCGCTCGCAATGCGCCTTGCTCAATTCGCCGTGCATGTGGAGCAGCCGCCGCGAGCCGGCCCGCTCGTGCAGATCGTCCACATTCTGTGTGCAGAGAAAGAAGCGCGAGCCGAGCTTTGCCTCCAACTCGGCGAGCGCAACGTGCGCGGGATTCGGCTGGGCAAGAGCGCCCGCCGCGCGCCGCTCCGCGTAGAACTCCCAGACGCGCCAGGGATTGCGCTGCCAGGCTTCGGGCGTGCAGACATCCTCGACGCGATTGCCGGCCCAAAGGCCGTCGGAGGCGCGAAAGGTCGGCAAGCCGCTCTCCGCGCTGATGCCCGCGCCGGTGAGGACGAAGACCTGGTCGTCGGGTTTGATGGAAATCTTGTTCATGGGTTTCTTTCCGGTGGATTAACTGGTCGAGTTCGTAGTTTCCCACCCATGCGACAGAAAGAAGTCGCATGGATGGGGCACGGAGCGTTTGTGGAACACCGGCGAATTATGACAAGAGCAGCAAGTTAGCACCGCTTCGCGGAGTTCGCAAGTTCGCGAGTTAGCGGTTTCCCTGTTCCCTATTCCCTATTCCCTATTCCCTGCTTCTTCACGGCTCCAGCAGAATCTTCCCCGTAGTCTTGCGGTCTTCCAGGTCGGTCTGGGCCTGTGCGGCCTCGGAGAGCGGGTAGACATGTTCGGTACGCAGCTTGAGCTCGCCTTTGGCGGCCCAGCCCAGCACATCGCCCGAGCGCCATTCCAACTCCGCCCGCGTGGCCACGTAATGCCAGAGCGTGGGGCGGGTGATGAAGAGCGAACCCTTGCTGCTGAGATGAATCAGATCGAAGGGCGGCACGGGGCCGCTGGATGCGCCAAACAGGGCCAGCATCCCGCGCGGGCGCAGGCAGTTCAGGCTGCCCTCGAAGGTGGTCTTGCCCACCGAGTCGTAGACCACGTCCACGCCCTTGCCGCCGGTGAGCCGCTTCACTTCCGCGGCGAAGTCCTTCTCGGTGTAAAGAATCACATCGGATGCGCCGGCCTCGCGTGATAACTCGGCCTTCTCCGCAGTGGAAACCGTAGTGATCACGCGCGCGCCCAGACGGGCCGCCATCTGCGTCAGCAGCAGGCCGACGCCGCCGGCTCCGGCGTGAACCAGCGCGGTGTCGCCGGTCTTGAGCGCAAAGGTGGAGTGGGAGAGGTAGTGCGCGGTCATGCCTTGCAGCAGCGCCGCCGCGGCCTGCTGCATGGTCAGGCTCTCCGGCACCTTGACCAGCGCCGCCGCCGGAACCAGCGCGTACTCGGCGTAGCTGCCCAGCACGCTCACCGAGGCCACCGCATCCCCGGCGGCAAAACCCGTCACGCCCGGACCCAGCTCCTCGACTGTCCCCGCCGCCTCGCTGCCCAGAGTGAGCGGCAGCGCGGCCTTGTAGACGCCGTTGCGGAAGTAGACCTCAATGAAGTTGACCCCGACAGCTTCCACGCGGATCAACACCTGCCCCGGCCCCGGTTCGGGGATGGGCAAATCGGCCAGCGTAAGAACCTCCGGCCCGCCTGTCTCGTGAATCTGTATCGCTTTCATCGCAGTTTTAGGATGAACCCTGAGGGCTCGCGTGTGCAAGGGGTGGGCTACCCGGTCAGCTTGGCGCTGGCTAGGCGATTGAGGCTGATGCCCTGCTCGGCCACACCTGATAGCGATGAGACACTGTCAGCATTTTGGAGATTTTACACGCGGAATTACAGCAACCCCAAAAACTCATCGACCGTCATACCGGCAGCGCGAATCAACGACCGAAGGGTTCCGACAGAGAGTTCTTTATGCTGGGGGATGGAGAGATTGGCGCGCTGAGAGGGCTTGCTCAGGACCAGATGGCTTCCTACCTGGCCCACGACTTCCCACCCCGCGCGGCCAAACGCCTTGGCGGCTTCCTTGCCGGAGATGTTTGTGAGCTTGCCCATCGTTTAAACCGCTACCACTATGGAAGAGAGATGCGACGGCGCTAGCCGGGTCGCCTTCTGGTCCTCAGCCCACATCCAGGCTGTGATGGCTTCCCGGATGTTCTCCAGCGCTTCCTTTTCATCTCGTCCCTGAGAAACGCAGCCGGGAAGGGCGGGACACTCTACCACGATCCATCCATCTTCGGCGGGCTCCAGCGTTACGTGAAACATCATGTCGAGGCGCCTCCTGTAGCGATTCTATCGGTATTCAACACTAAACGGGAGCAAAAAATACCAAGCTCGGCCCAGGCACTTCCCGAGCGGGGCTTTTCTGATCTCTGATCTCTGATCTCTGTCGTTCACCCTTCCGACAGCATGCTCCGCTCTTCAGTCGCTTGCAGGCGGACGATGTGCTCGACCGCATAGGGTGTGTGGTTCTGCGCGGAGTAATAGTGGCGCACGCTCAGCTCGCCCAGCAGGCCGATGGCCAGCATCTGAATGCCGGCAATGATCAGCACCGCGCCGAGGACGAACATGGGGCCGTGAAGATTCATCATGCTCTGCTCATGATGCAGTATCTTGGCCCAGAGCAGCGCCAGCGAGATAGCGCTGCCGGCTCCGATGCCCAGCACGCCGAGGCCGCCGAAAAAGTGCATCGGGCGGCTCATGTATTTGAGCAGGAAGCGGATGGTGAGCAGGTCGAAGAGGACGCCGAAGGTGCGCCCGAGGCCGTAGTGGCTCCGGCCGCGCTCGCGATTCACGTTTTTGATGGGAATCTCGCAGATGGAGGCACCAAACCTGGTGGCCAGCGCTGGGATGAAGCGGTGCATCTCGCCGTAAAGCGGGATGCTCTGAATCACCTCACGGCGATAGGC
>PMTP01000088.1:0-689 GCA_003167305.1 Acidobacteriaceae bacterium | reverse complement strand
GCGGCCAGCGCCGAGGTCTGGCCGAAGTTGCGGCGCAGCTTGATGACCAGCACGCGGCTGTCCACTGCGGCAATCTCTTCCAGAAGCCGATAGGTGCGGTCGCTGGAGCCGTCGTCCACCAGCACCAGCTCAAAACTCTCGCCCACCTGCTCCATCACCTGCTTGAGGCGCGCATAGAGTACGGTGACATTCTCCTCTTCATTATTGAACGGCACTACGATCGAATACTTGGCCATAATTCCAGTATAGATGCATCGCAGGGAGAATGATTACCTCCGCGCTGGAAAAGGATTACGTTTTGCTAAGAAATTCACGTTTTTACCTTTGCGGCAATTCGCCCCGGCGACCGTATTCGGTGAAAAAACCTACCGGTCCAGCTCGTCGAGCATGGCCTGCATCTCGCTGACGGCATGGCGATTGCCGCTTCGCTCGGCGGAGAAGATGCCTTGTTTCAGCCGGGCGATAGCCTCAGGGGCGCGGTCCGCCGTGGCCAGCGTCTGCGCAGCCATGAAGTAGCCGGCCGTGTAGCCGGGATCGTTGGCCGTGAGCGTATCGAATTCGGCGAGCGCCGCAGCCGTCTCGCCGCGGCCGGCCAGTTCCATCGCCAGCCCATAGCGGGCAAAGCTGTTCTTCGGGTCGAGTTCCAGAATCTCTTTGAGGCCGGCTATCTTGTCCATGTTGCTCTCTTG
>PMTP01000145.1 GCA_003167305.1 Acidobacteriaceae bacterium | reverse complement strand
CTCTCCGGCCCCGTCTTTCCCTTCGACGTGCGCACCGACTTTGTCAAGGTGACTGATAGCACGGTGCTGGTTCCGATCACCATCCAGATGAAGAACCGCGATATCACCTTTGTGACCAAGGACGGCGTATCCAAGGGCGTAGTCAACATTCTGGGCAAGGTGACCACCCTCACACATAAAACGGTGCAGACCTTTGAGGACTCTGTCCAGGTTGAGCAGCCCTCCGAGCTGCTGGAAAAGAGCCTTGACCACCAGTCGGTCTACTGGAAAGCCCTGCCTCTGAAGCCCGGCCTCTACCGCCTGGATATCGCCATCAAGGACGTGAACAACCCGGACCATTTGGGCTACTATGGCCGCGGCATCGAGGTGCCCACCTATCATGACGAGAAGCTGGGCACCTCCTCGCTGATCCTGGCCGATCAGATGAACACCGTTTCTTCGCGCGAGATCGGCAGCGGCAACTTCATTATCGGCAACACTTTCATCCGCCCTCGCGTGAGCAGCCCCACCCCGAACAACCCGAACCCCCCAGTCCTATTCCGGCGCAGCCAGCAGCTCAGCTTCTGGATGCAGGTTTACAACCTGGGCATTGACGAGGCCACCAAGAGCAATCAGGCCACGGTGACTTACCAGATCGTCAAAACCACCCCCGCAACCCCCAGCACATCGGCCGTAGACACCGTGGTTTTTGAAAAACAACTGGATTCCAAGGATCTGGGCGCTCACAGCGACCAGATGACGGTGGAGAAAACGCTGCCGATCTCAGGGCTTGATCCAGGTAAGTACAAGGTGATGATCAAAATAAATGACGCAATCTCGAAACAAGAGATTGCGCAATCGGCGCCTTTTGTCGTTGAATAGTGTGTATCTCCCGCAGCAAGCCGACCGGACGCCAGATTCGGAGCCGTGCGGGTGGGTTCGCGGTAATTTTGCCAGGGACGCCGCCAGGTCCTTATCGACAATGACGACGCGCAGGCTCCATCTCGTTGTTTTTGCGGTGCTGATTGCCATGGGCTGCAGCACGTGCGGAGCAGCGTCCGTGCCTGCTTCGGGCGCGGTAACGGGCCAGGTGAGCGACTCAGCCGGCATTCCGCAGATCGGCGCCCAGGTGCAGTTGCTGCGTCCCGATCTTAGCGTCATCGCCAGTGTCTATACCGACGCGAGCGGCTGGTACCGCGTCGCCTCGATTTTGCCCGGCCGCTATGCGGTCAAGGCCATGGGCGCCTGGTTTCTTCCCTCCCTGCGCGAGAATGTCCGTGTGCGCTCGAACACCGTCGTCAACCTCACACTGAACACCCTCTACGAGGCGATGCAGTGGCTGCCGGCTGAGCCGCGCTCGGGCAGTGCCCAAAAGGACGACTGGGCGTGGACGCTGCGCTCGGCCGCCAACCGTCCTCTTTTGCGCTGGCTGGAGGATGGTCCATTGGTGGTTGTCTCCGAGGACGGCGGCGCTCATCCCCGGCTGAAGGCCCGGCTGGTGGCCACCGGCCAGGAAGGCGCCTTCGGCGAGGACGGCGAGCGCATCACCGCCGCGGTCGAAGAAACGCCGTCCTATAGCCGCGAATTGCTGGCCAGCGTTGATTTTGCTCCTGACACGGTTGCCGGCGTGGAGTCTATGCTCGGCTTCCGCCAGGATATGGGCTTTGCCGGCTCCGTACAGTCGGTAGTCACCGTCGCCCTGCATCCGGAGATGGAAGCCGGCAGCGGCGAAGGGCTGGACGAGGCCGCCCTCCGCAGTTGGGAGACGATCCATCTGGGAGACGAATTCGAGGCCGAGGCAGGCTCCGATGAGGTGCTCGCCCGACTCTCCGGGCCTTCCCCGGAGACCATCGCCAAGCTGCAGCCCTTTGCCTTCGTGGGCTGGCGCGGCAGCAACTCGACCATTCGCTATCACATGGCCACGCTGCTGCCCGGCGCTCCGGATTCCGAGGAGACCGAGGCCCGCTCGTGGCTGCCCGCGCTTTCTGCCCGCAACGGCGCTCTGGCCATTGAGCACGGAATGCATCAGGACATCGGCTGGGAGCGGCGCACGGACCGCACCGGCATCGCCGTGCTGGTCTTCGAGGACCGCATCGACAATCCGGTCCTCGAGGCCACGAGCCGCTTTGCGGCGAGCGATTCCGAGGCCGCCACGGTGCTTCTGGACCCGGCTAGCGGTCTGCTCCACGCCGCCGGACCGCGCTTCAACACCGCCGGAATCGAGGCCAGCTTCGAGCGCTGCTTGCCTGGAGGCAATCAGGCCCGCCTCAGCTACGCCAACGGCGACGCTCTGGCCGTCCCTGGCCCTTCGTCCGCTTCGCCGCAGTCCCTGTCGCTGGCGCAGGCACTTGCCGGCGTCCATCCCCGCCGCGCCCAGGCCTACTCGCTTTCGCTCTCCGGCACCCTTGATGGCAGCGGAACCCGCTGGCGAGCCAGCTATCGCTGGCAACCGGAAGATTCCGTCACGCAGGTAGCCCCCTTCGCTGAGGAGGCAGCCGCGCCCTGGCTCAATATGCACCTCCGCCAGCCCATCCATCTGCGCCGCGGCAGCTTCGAGGCAATTCTTGATCTGCGCAACCTGCTGGCGGAGGGCTACCGCCCCTATCTATTGAGCGACGGCTCGTTAGTGATCTTCGCCCAGCAGCAGCGCAGCCTCCGCGCCGGTCTGGCCTTCAACTTCTAGGCACTAGCCCCGTGCCCTCCGCGTTTTGAAACCGCCCCCTTCCTGTGCTATATTTTTCTTGAGCAGGAAGGTGATCCCTGTCTGCTCAAACCGTGTGAAAGCCCTCCCACCGCACGGTTTTTCTGGTAGCCTGGACGCGTAGCTCAACTGGCAGAGCATTCGGCTCTTAACCGACAGGTTGTAGGTTCGATTCCTACCGCGTCCACCATAGAATCAACTACTTAGCTAGATTCGTGCTCGGCTTGCGCTCCGTTGCTCCGGAATGCAAGTTCAGCCACTCTTCAAGGGTGCCGGCTCCTGTCGTTACGCGAGATCAATTTGCAGATGGTGCGCGCCACACCCTTCAACTTCCGCAACTGCGTACATCGTCTCTTCCACGGTTTCCATGCGGAGATCGACAGGGCGTCCGTTGAGAAGAGCTTTAGCGGAATGCATGCCCGGCGGCAGCGGCACGCGGAGAGTAGTATTCTCTGCGCAACTGGCGCAATGAAGACTGATTCTCGATCCCTGCCGGCGATAGCGGTATGCAACGTATCCCCGCCCCGCGGGATAGCGCACTGTGACCTTCGCCTCGTCCACATCGGCAGCAGACCATCGCGGCGAGACGCGCGCGGAGCGGAAGCCTGCGCCAGTGTCTTCAATGCCGGCAAGACCTTCCAGCAGCGCCGCCGTGACGCATCCCGCACCCCAGTTATTCGGCATTCCTCCCGACACATCGTTCCACGGAGGGAGGAAAGGAGGCTGGTCGGAGAGCGTAATTCCAATGACGAACCATTTGGCTCCATTCTCCAGAGACTCCAACTCAAGGGCAGCAATCGCCTGATCGGTGTGTTGTGGAACGAAGCTGGTGATCCACACTCCGACATTGGCAATCAACTCGCTTTTGCCGCGCCAGGCGACTTGCATTCGCTCTGGCCCGATTGCACCATAGCGGTTGTTGAACTCCTTGTCCTCCGGAGCCCAGAATGATCCCACATTCATTCCACGCTCGATGTATTCGATCTGCTTGCTGCCATCCTCGTAATGGATCGTCAGTTTGCCCACTGTCGCTTCGGCTCCAGAACAGGCGTGAAGCAGGTAGAAGCTGCGGCATGCGCGGTGTACGGGAAGCTGTGCGTTCGCCGTATAGGGTGATGCGGAGGAAACACCAATGCAAACGCGATGACTGTTCCCGGCTGCCGAGGCTATCTGAAATGGAACGCCGCGAAACTCCTGCCTGCCGCTGGGAAAGTCGATGAGGTAGTTCTTCGCCTCGTTGACCCATCCGGGCACGGCTCCGTCGCCCTTGCCGGTGTCGCAGTTGGCCAGGGCGCTTAAATCGAGCGGAAGAAAATCCGTGGGCGGGCGCTCCGCCTGCTTGCCGCGCAGAACACCCGGCAAAAAATCGCGATGACGCTTCGTGATTTCATGCACGCGCCGAAGAATATCCGCTCCATAACGCTCGAAACCATGCTGGAAGCAGCCGCGCGCCAATTCGCCCGCAGTGCAGGCCAGCACTCCGCCGTTCACATAATCCCAAATTCCTTGCTCACTGCCGAAGCCCTTGAGGAAGGGCGGATAGATGGAATAGAACTCGCCCGGCGAGGAAGCTGGCATTTCGGCTCGTATCGCCTGATAGCTCTGGATAATGGCGCGAGCCTGTTGCTGTTGAATGCCGCGGTTCAGCGAGTAGGCATTGGAGAGCGAAACCTGGCTGCTCATATCCACGCCAAGATCAGGCTTCAAGGCAGGGTCTTCCGCTACCCAGTGCGTAAAAAAGCGCCCATTCCAACTGAGACGATTCAGGCGCTCTTCCATCTCGTCGGCGAGTTGGCGCATCCGGCGCGCATCTTCTCCGCGCTCCGCATGGCCGAGCATCTCGGCCAGCGAGCGGCATCCCGCGATCATTCCTGTGTTATCGCCGAAGAAGACGCCGAAATGGGTCTTTTCAAGATCGATGACCATAATGTCGCCACCGGCGAGCGCGGCCTCGCTGTCGCAAAGGAAATCCCAAGTATCGATGGTCAACCCGCGTTTAAGCAGCCCATACTTCTTCGACCAGCGATAGGGATCGTTGGTGCTGTACTGCACCGCGTGGAGCGCATGGTCCAGATGCCGGCGCATCCAGGCATCGTCGCCAGTGGTTTTCCACACCAGGTACAGCGCTTCCAGAAAATACATCTCCACGTGGTTTTCCACCGGCGCGCGGCGCAGTCCAACATACCCTCCATCCGCGGAGCGCGAGAAATCGCCGTAGCTGAATCGCCGGTCCCAGTCATTGACCGGAGGCGTCCGGTCCAGATGGTTCTCCCAAATCATGCCGTCTTCGCGCTGTGTTACGGAAAAGATCTCCATACTCTGGCGAACCTCCGGCCAGAAGTAGCGCATGCCTTTCAGCGTGTTGGTGTTGTCGAGCAGCCAATCGACCCAGTAGGTATAAACGCGGCCATCGTGGCGGCGCGCCCCCACCGGGCCATCGGAAGCCATGGTCCAGAAGAGTGTATCCAGCAAATGTTGATACGCACCGCTGGCCTCCTGAATCTCTGTATGCGCATCGGTCTGGAAGCTGACGTGGTTCAGCAATGCGCCATTTTCATTCAGAAGCAGAACGGTGTGCGTGCCCAACGCGCCTCCGACGAGAAAAGAGGCGGGCAGCGAGACGCTACGGTCAACATAGGGCCTGCCTTCCCCATCAAGAACCAGAAGGCGGTGTTGACCTGTTCCCTGTACCGTCATTTCATCCAGAGGGCCATACAAGGGCTGCGCCGGCAAGAGAGTGAGAGACGGCTTGCCCTCCTTGCCAATGGCCGCAGCCGACAGAGTCGTTGCGTAACCAGCGCCAAGAATACTGACGGGCAAGACTCCAAGAAACTCGCGTCTTGATTGCATTGGGCACCTTTTGTTGAGGCAGGCTCAATCTGAAAATGACAGGCTCGATCTTTTGTACGAGCGACATTGTCAGTTTACGCTGCGCCCTGTTTATCGGATTACGGCTGCTTTTCATGTTCTTTGATGTCATCCGCTGACCTGCATGTTATTGATAATACGTTAAATCATTGATTCGATAGTTTTATGGTCTTCAATTGCCTTGTCTTCTCTTTGCTCAACAGTACAAGGGCGGCAAACCGCTGCCGGTCTGCCGCCCTTGTTGTCTTGCCTGTGGGTCGTGGTATCTCAGGTCCCAAAATCGGGACCTGGGGCACCCAGTTGTTTCTGCTAGAACATATTCCAGAGCGACTGGTTGTAGACCTCGTGGTGGAACTGCACTTCGCAGCCCTTGACGATGGTGCCCAGTTCGCGCGGGCAGCGGTTGGCCGAGGCCAGCTTCAGTTCGGCATAGCGGCCCTGTACGTCTTCGCCCAGAATCGTTTTGATCCAGGCGGACGACTCGAAGTCCGCGATGGCCTTCTGGATGTTGTCGGGCAGATAGCGTCCGCCGGCGCGCAGGTTCTCCGCCTTGGAGATCTCGCCGTCGAGGCCGGTCTTGAAGATGCCGTAGAGCGAGAGGTAGGGGTTGGCGTCCGGGGCCACGGCGCGGACTTCTGTTCTCATGGAGCGGTGGTTACCGATGGGCACGCGAACCATGGCGCCGCGATCGACGGCCGAGGCGCGAATCTGATTGGGAGCCTCGAAGTGCGGATCGAGACGGCGATAGGCGTTTACGCTGGAGTTGAAGATCAGGCACAGATCCAGCGCGCTGGTCAGGATGCGGTCCAGGAAGTTCCAGCCGAAGGCGTCCAACTGCTCTTCGCCTTTCTCATTCCAGAACAGATTGGTCTTGCCCTTGGAGACGGAGACGTTGGTGTGCATTCCGCTGCCGTTGATACCAACGACGGGCTTGGGCAGGTAGCAGGCCGTGAAGCCCATGTTGTTGGCGATCTGCCGGGTGAGCAGCTTGTAGAGCTG
>PMTP01000068.1 GCA_003167305.1 Acidobacteriaceae bacterium | reverse complement strand
AGCAGGGATACAGCATGAGCGAGTTGGCGGGGCAGGTTACCGGGCGTCCGGCTAGGCGGCGTTGTCCTCCTCGCCGGCGACGGCGATGCGCAGGGAGCGGAGAAAGCTGAGATCGTTCTGGGTAAACGGCGGCTCGGTGCCGCTCTCGCCTGTTCCTGCCTCGGCCTCCCGTGCCTCTCGCGCGGCGACATCATTGAGGCCGATGGTGGCCTCCAGCATCAGCAACACGTCGAAGCCGTGCTGGCGGATATCCTGGACCACGCCGGCTATCTGCTCGCTCTCGATGACCGACTCGTGGATGGCCTCGCCCAGTTGCTGAATAAGTTCGCGCAGACGGGTTGTCATGGGCACCTCCAAGGGTTGCGGCCGGCGCACTTTAATAGCGCCGGGCAGTGCAGGATTCCTCTACATTACTTCCGTTACCGTTCGCTGGCAAGTGCGAATCGCCGGGAATACGCCGAAATACGGTACGGCGACCGCCGCTGCTACCATCATAACGAAGATGAGACCAGAGAACATCGGGCGAGCGCTGGGCATCGGGCTGCGGGTTGCCGGGCGGATCGCCGGCCAACGCCTGGCCGGCGATCCGCAGAATGCCCAGGCACGCTCCGCCGCCACTGCGCATGCGGTTGCCGGCGCCGGAGTGCGCGGACGAGCTGACGGCCATGCAGCTGGGCGGGCTACAGCGGGCCTCGCGCGCGGTGTGGGCGGATTCCTGCGTCCTTTCCGCAGAATCGGCGGCATCCTGTGGCTGGAGGTGACAGGCGTCTTTTTCCTGCTGCCTGTGGTGGTCTTTGCTCCCAAGCTGTGGAACACAAGGGCAAGCTGGGCTCACGGCCCAGATCACCGGACGTTTTTGCTCACCGCCGGTGTGATGGCCGTCTTTCTTTACCTGGGCGTAAGTTCCTTCTGGCGCGCGCGGAAGCGGTGAGACGGCGGCTTCGTCCTTGCTCGATCGCTTGATCCTGAGCTAGTACGCGGAGTTTGACCTCGACGCGCCCACTCCCTATCGTGAAGAGAGTACAGCAAGTCGCACGAAAGGATTCTCCATGACCCTCCCAGCTTCACCCATTGCCGCTACGCCCCGGAAGACCGCCCTCAACGCCGCCCACCGCGCGCTGAAGGCCAAGATGGTGGATTTTGGCGGCTGGGATATGCCGGTCGAATACCCCGGAGGGCTGGTGGCCGAGCACCTGGCCGTGCGCACCTCGGCCGGTCTCTTCGACGTGAGCCACATGGGCGAGATTCGCTTTCGCGGTCCCGGCGCGCTGGCCGCCATCCAGCACATCACGATGAACGATGCCAGCCGCCTCAAAGACGGACAGGCCCACTACTCCGCGCTGCTCACCCCGGAAGGCACGTTCGTGGACGATATTCTGGTCCACCGGCTCAGCCAACACGACTATCTGCTGGTGGTCAACGCCGGCACCAAGGACAAAGACTACGCCTGGATTCGCGGGCAGGTGGGCGAGCGGCAGCTGGTACAAATCAGCGACGACTCGGCCGACTATTCGCAATTGGCCGTGCAGGGGCCGCGGGCGCTGGAAACCCTGCAAAAGCTGACCAAAGTCGATCTGGCGGCAATCAAAAACTATTGGTTTACCTTCGGCGAGGTTTGTGATGTGCCCCATGTGCTGATCGCGCGCACCGGCTACTCCGGCGAGGACGGCTTCGAGCTTTACCTGCCTTCGGACATAGCGACAACGGAAAAGGTTTGGAAAGCGCTGCTCGATGCGGGCGCGGAGTTTGGCATTCGCCCCTGCGGCCTGGGCGCGCGCAACACACTGCGGCTGGAGGCGGGAATGCCCCTCTACGGCCACGAGATCTCCGACACCATCAATCCTTTTGAGTCCGGTCACGACCACTGGCTCAAGCTCGACAAGGATGAGTTCATTGGCCGCGAGGCGTTGCTGGCCGTGCAAGCCGCTGGCGGGCCCAAGCGCAAGATCATTGGCCTGGAAATGGTGGAGCGCGGCATCGCCCGCGACGGGTACCCGGTCCTTGATCTTGAAGGCCATGAGATCGGCGTCGTCACTTCCGGCTCGCCCGCGCCGTTTCTCAAGACCAACATCGCCTTTGCGCTCGTGCCCGCATCCGTAGCCGCCAGCGGCGAAGACGTGATGGTCCAGGTACGAGCCAATCAAGTTCGGGCGAAGCAGGTTCCGGCGCCGTTCTACAAGCGGGCGAAGAAGTAGTTTGGAGTTACCCAGCCTCAGCTTTTTTCAATCGATAATTGCGGTACTTGCTGGCCTTCAGGAAACGCGAAAATGCGGGCTGTTCTGTCCATAATGGCTTCCTTTTGGGCCAAAAAGCGGGCAAAATACGGGGTTTGTGGTTATTGATTCTTCAACAGGCCGAAAATGCATGGCATTGAAACCATTCATGTTACGAGCGATGAGCGCGTCAAAAAGACGTTTTCCACAAGGTAGGGGGGTAGGGTGCCGATATTTTTGGGGGAAGAAACGGGAAAAAGGAGTAGGATTGCGCGCGTTGGAAATTGGATGGTGGACCTATAGGCCTCGCATTTGCGATTGCTTCTATTGTGCGCGCGGGAAAGGAAATCATCTGCAAGCACCTGCGGTGCGGCCAAACGCTCGCTATTCGCTCGCATGGGGTTCGTGGTTTCCCAGGTTCCCAAAAGCGAGGGACCTAGGGCACCCGTCATTTATTGCTCATGGGGATCTGCGACACCTGCCGGGCGGACTCGTTTTGTCGCATTCTACGCAGGTTGACGAGACGTCGGGGCTTTCGATTGTGTTAGGCGCTTTCCCATGCGGATCATCGGATCTTCGATCGCGTGAAACGAAGCAAACGAGAACAGTGCGGTTAAGGCCAGCGACGCGGCGATCTTGGGCGCAATCGGCAAAGCAGGAAAGTAACGGAAACATAAGACGATCGCCGGCACGTGGAGAAGATAGACGCCATAAGAATACTTGGCGATCTGCTGCGCCGGTCGGACGATCCATCCCGCCTTGAGGTCGACAAAGTAAGGGATCGCCAGACTCAACAGAAAGCAATTACACGCGTTGATGGCCGCGACCGCGGGAGTATAGATCTCCCGGCCGTCGGCCAGCAGCGGTGCCACCACAAAGAGGATCAAGACCACGAGTGGCCAAGCCCAGGCTGGAACGGCGAATCGGTGCCCTTGCGCCTCCTGCCGGACGAGCAGCCGGTAAGCGACCATGCCCGCGATAAACATCGGCGGAAAGATGGACCAGCCCAAATGAGGAACCCGCGGCTGTGTTCCCACCACCGCCAGGATTGCTGACCCCGCCCAGATCAGAAAGACAGTGCCTAGCCATTGAAAACGGCGCAAGACAATATAGAAGAGGGGCAACACGAGATACATCTGCACCTCCCAAGGAAGACTCCACAATGGCCCCAGAACACAGACAGCGTTGCGGGTCTTGGCCAGGTTCTGCACCAAGAGCAGATTAGCCAAGATATCTCGCCATCCCAGCGCGTGGAGTCTGCTAGCGGAGAGGTCGGTCAGGCCCGTAGCCAGAGCCAGAAAGATCGCCGTCCAACACAGCGGATAGATGCGGAAGGCGCGGCGAATCAGAAAACTGCGTGCGCGATGCGCATCGGGAGCGCGATGCATCGACAGCATCAGCACCAGGCAGGTATGCACAAAGAAGAAGGAGACTCCCGTGATACTGCAACTGCGCAGGAACGCAGAGACAAACAGATGCTCTGCACAGATGTGAAATTCCACGCAGGAATGCCACAGATGCGACGTAACAACGGAGAGAACGGCCATCGACCGGAGAAAATCGAGGTTTGTGTACTTACTCTTCATCAAGCTATCCATCTACGGGAGTTCGCCGCATGCCGTACTTCGACTGCGTCCTCAGGGCAGACTCTTGCCGCAACACAAAGTCTCGGGGCTCAGAAGGCGCCCGGTGGGCACATAATCTCAATGATGCACGAAGCTATTGCGGCTTGGCCGGATGCAATGGCTGCGGCTCAGTGCGGCTATCGCGAGGCAATGCTCCAACTTCGATGGCCTCGCCCATCGTCAGCGGTAGCTCCTGCTGTTGCGATTTGTACGACTCGTAGGCTCTAACGATGCGCTGCACCAGCATGTGGCGCACCACGTCGCAATCCTCGAAGTGGCAGAAGTGGATGCCTTCGACGCCGCCGAGAATGTTGATCGCGTCGAGCAGGCCGGACTTGCGCGGGTTGGGCAGATCGATCTGTGTTATATCGCCGGTGATGACCGCCTTGGAGCCGTTGCCCATGCGCGTGAGGAACATCTTCATCTGCTCGATGGTGGTGTTCTGCGCCTCGTCCATGATGATGAAGGCGTCGTTGAGGGTGCGGCCGCGCATGAAGGCCAGCGGGGCGACCTCGATGATGTTCTTCTCCAGCATCTTGTCGACTTTTTCGGGGTCGAGCAGGTCGTAGAGGGCGTCGTAGAGCGGGCGCAGGTAGGGGTCTACCTTTTCCTGGAGCGTGCCGGGCAGGAAGCCGAGGCGCTCGCCGGCCTCGACCGCGGGGCG
>PMTP01000003.1 GCA_003167305.1 Acidobacteriaceae bacterium | reverse complement strand
GCAATGCCATCAATCCGCGCTTTGACCGCCGCGTCAACGCCTCGAATCACCGAGGAAGCGTCCTGTTGCTGGGCCGTAGCCGCTGCGCTTCCAAGCACGGCCAGGACACAAACCGCCGCAACCGCCCCTGCCGCGCCCACTCGCCTGCAACTCATCATGCTGAAACTCCCTTCATTGCTCTCTTTCAGATTAACCTCATTCTGCCAAAAGCCTGTGCTGTATGAGACAAGGGGTGGGCTTCTTCATTGGGGCAAATGAGAGGGATGCGCTATGCTGATCTCCGGTGAGAGGCTTTCTCCTGATGGCTCAAACCCAGCCAAATCGAGTACGGCGCTCGGCGCTGGTCTGCGGCGTGGTGCAGGGCGTTGGCTTCCGTCCGTTTGTCTACCGGCTCGCCCTGGAGGAGGGACTGGCGGGCTTTGTCGGCAACGATACCGGCGGGGTCACCATCGAGATCGAAGGGCCTGAAGAGCGCGTGGAAGCCTTTCTCGACCGCCTGCGCTCCGAGCCGCCGCCCCTGGCGCGCATCGACTCGGTGACGGTGCGCGAACTGTCCGCGACCGGCGATGCGGAGTTTCGCATCGCTGCCAGTGAAGTTGTGGGCCGCGTGACCACCGGAATTCCGGCCGATGCGGCCACCTGCCCGGATTGCCTGCGTGAGCTGCTGGACCCCAACGACCGCCGCAACCGCTATCCCTTCCTGAACTGCACCAACTGCGGCCCGCGCTTCACCATCACTCGCAGCATTCCCTACGACCGCCCGCAGACCTCAATGGCGAAGTTCCCCATGTGCCCCGCCTGCCAGCAAGAGTACGACGATCCGCTGAATCGCCGCTTCCATGCCCAGCCCAACGCCTGCTGGGTCTGCGGGCCGCGCGTTTGGCTGGTGGACAACGCGAACTTGCTAACTCGCGATTTCCGCGCAGCGGAAGCGAACTCGCTGCCTTTGTCAAAACCGCTCTCAACCGCGCATCAATCTTCATGGGAGCCGAATGACACTTCGACTTCCGTTGATCCGGCCCATAACTACGAAGATCTCCGTGCCCCATCCTTGCGCCTTTTTTCTGGCGCAAGGGTGGGAAACCTCAAACTGATTTCGGGCCGAATCAATCAGCACGATGATGATCCAATCGATCAAACCATCAACCTGCTTCTCGCTGGCAATATCGTCGCCATCAAAGGCATCGGCGGCTTTCACTTGAGCGTCGATGCAACCAGCCAGGCCGCGGTGATGCGTCTGCGCGAGCGCAAACGCCGCTACGGAAAGCCGTTGGCAGTGATGGTGCGCGATGTGGAGGCCGCGCGGGCAATCTGCACGCTGACCGCCGAGGAAGAGTTGCTGCTCTCGACTCCAGCGCGTCCGATTGTTCTGGCGCGGCGTCGCGAAGGCTGCGTCATCGCCGCCGCTGTTGCGCCGGGGATTCCCTGGCTGGGCCTCTTCCTGCCTTACGCGCCGTTGCAGCATCTGCTCTTTGCCGAGTCTCGCGTGCAAGCGCTGGTGATGACCTCCGCCAACCTCAGCGAAGAGCCGATTGCCATCGACAACGACGAAGCTCTCGCGCGCCTCGGAGCAGTCGCCGACGCCTTCCTGATGCACGACCGCGAAATCCTTCAGCGCTGCGACGACTCTGTGGCCGCCGTGGTCGATGGCGCGCCGCAACTGCTTCGCAGAGCGCGCGGCTTTGTGCCGCTGGGCGTCCCGCTGCCCTTTGACGCACCGCCGCTTCTCGCCGTCGGCGGCCACTTGAAAAATGTCTTTGCGCTGGCGCGGGGCTGCTTTGTCTATCAGAGCCAGCATTTGGGCGATCTGGAAAACCTGACCGGCCTGGAGTTCTTCCGCGAGTCGCTTGACCACCTGATGCGCACCTTCGAAATTGAGCCACAAGCCGTCGTCCATGATCTGCATCCTGGCTACCTTTCGACCACCTGGGCGCGGGAGTGGGCGCAGGAACGCGGCCTCCCACTCATCGCAGTCCAGCATCATCATGCGCACATCGCCGGTTGCATGGCCGAGCACGGACTCACCGGCAACGTAATCGGCCTCGCGCTCGACGGCACCGGCTATGGGACGGATGGAAAGATTTGGGGCGGCGAAGTGTTGATCGCCAAACTGGGCAGCTTCGAGCGCTTCGCGCACCTCGATTACGTGCCCATGCCGGGCGGCGAAGCGGCGATCAAGGAGCCGTGGCGCATGGCGCTGGCGCACTTGTGCGCGGCGGGCATCGACGTTAGCTCAAGCGAGTCTCTGACTCTTATCGGCGCGACAGAGAAAGAAGTGCAGTTGCTTCAGCGGATGATCGAACGCAACGTGAATGCTCCGCTCACATCGAGCCTGGGGCGCCTCTTCGATGCGGTGGCCGCTGTTGTATTGAATCGCCGTGTTGTCGATTACGAGGCGCAAGCTGCGATTGAACTCGAAGGCATTGCGGTGGATGAGCCGGATGATGAGCAAGGTTACACGATGGAACTGAAAGGCGGCGATTGGATCGTGCGCAAGCCAGTGCGCATCAGCGCCGCTCCATTGTGGCGCTCGCTGCTGGAGGACTTACGGACTGGTGTGAGCAAGGCGCAAATTGCTGCGCGCTTTCATGCTGGAGTAGTGGATGGCTTTGTGCGAGCCTCGGCTCTGGCGCGAGCGACGACCGGCTTGAATCAGGTCGCGCTGAGCGGCGGCTGCATGCACAACCACCGGTTGGCGCGTCTGCTGCGCGTGAAGCTGGAAGCCGATGGTTTCGAAGTCTATCAGCATCGCAGCGTCAGCCCCGGCGATGGCGGCCTGAGTTACGGACAAATTGCAGTAGCGGCGGCGATGCTGAATCCGTCAGCCGGCAAGATGGACTAGCTGCTGTGCTTCTTCGCGCGGGCCGAGCAGAGAGACGCGGGGGATGCGGCCGCGCACCATCGCCACTTCGTCGCAGCGATGCAAACGCGGGCAGCTCTGGCAGTCTTTGAAGATCTTGTCGGGCAGTTCGGACTTGTCTTCGACGGTGCGGAATCCATAGCGGAAGAAGAAGTCCGGAATGCGCGTGAAGAGGCAGATGGATTGAATGCCGTGCTCTTCGGCCTCTTCGATCAGCGCGGAGAGAATACGGCTGCCCGCGCCCTTGCTCTTGGCTTCGGGCTTGACGACGATGGAACGCACCTCGCACAGGTGCGGCCCGTAAAAGTGCAGCGCGCCGCAGCCGAGGAAGACGCCTCCATCGGATTCGGCGACGGTGAAGTCGCGAATGTTTTCGCAGATCTCCGCGAAGGCGCGCTTGAGCAGCGTGCCGTCGCCGGAAAGCGAATTCACCAGGTCGTAGACCTTCGATGCGTCCTGTAGCAGGGCCTTACGCACCAGCATGAACAGCCTCCTGCTTCAGCGCGGCAACGCGATCCGCCGCAGCGGCCAGAGCTTCGCGCACGCGCTCCCTCGCGGTTCCTCCGGTCACGTTGTGGCAATCGAGCGTAGCCGTGAGCGTGACGGCGGCGAAGAAGTCCTCTTCGAATTCCTCGCCAAACTGCCGCAGCTCGTCGAGCGAGAGTGCGTTGAGTTCGGCGCCTTTTTCGATTGCAAAGCGTACAGCGTTACCCACCTTCTCGTGCGCAGTTCGGAAGGGAACGCCCTTGTGAACGAGGTACGTTGCCGCGGCCATCGCATTAAGGTAGCCCGACTGCGCCGCCTCGTTCATGCGCTCGCGATTGAATGTG
>PMTP01000016.1 GCA_003167305.1 Acidobacteriaceae bacterium | reverse complement strand
CCTCCAGCGCCGGGTTCACCAGCTCCGTTCGCGCCTCCAACTCCCTATCGCCGCCAATCAGCGCCTTGCGATTCCACGGACACACATCCTGGCAGATGTCGCAGCCGAAGACCTGCCGCCCCATCCCTTCCATCAGCTCCGGCGCAATTGCCCCGCGATGCTCGATCGTCAGGTAAGCAATGCAGCGCGATGCATCCATCTGGAATGGAGCGATCAGTGCGCCGGTCGGGCAGGCCTCCAGGCAGCGCCGGCAGCTCCCGCAGCGATCCGGCTGCAGCGCCGCGGGCACATCGATCTCCAGCGAGGTCAGCAGCACCGCCAGGAAGCCAAACGACCCCCGCTTGGGATGAATCAGGCAGGTGTTCTTGCCCGTCCAGCCCAATCCGGCCGCCTCCGCCAGCGCCCGCTCCACCACCGGCCCGGTATCCACGAAGACCCGCGCCTCGAAGGCGCCGAACTCCTCATGCAGCCGCGCCTCCAGCGCCTTCAATCGCTTCAGCAGCACTTTGTGATAGTCGCTGGGCCGCCTTCTGCCCTCTGCGTCCACCTTGCTCGACCAGGCGTAGCGCGCAATCCATCCCGCGCNNGCCCGCACCCACTCCTCGAAGCGCGCCGCATCCCGCTCCTGGTGAGCGTGAGGAAGTGTGGCCAGCCCAGCTTCGGCGAATCCCGCCTCCAGCGCAAGCGCGCGCGCCCGCTCTCTGCTCAGAACGGCAGGCTCTAAGTGCTGGCTGGCATCGAGTTGGAACGGCAGGCAAACCACTTCTTCATTCTCTCTCACGAGAATCGGCCCCTGCCCGTACTCGCCACTCCCGGAGTGAGTGGACGAGAATAGTCCTGCATGGAGCGCAGCGGAATGCTGGGAATGGATATTGCCAGGAATTGCGCTTCGCAGGAGCGCTACGAAACGCGCAATATCAAATAGAAACGAGAATTCCGGAAAGAATTCTTGAAGGCGTCATCCCTTGAAGGAAAAAGCTTTGCGGAGATGATTGAACTTGAGAGCATTTCCCGGATCCTCCTTCAGGCGACGGTATCCGGCCTGAAAGAGAGCCGCGAAGATCCCCAGGAAGAATCCTACAAGGGCGGATACGATCACGATGGGGATTACTAACGGAAAGGATCGCTTGTCTGGAGCAATGGCGGGATCGACGACCTGAATCAGCGCTCCCTGCCTGGCTTCGTCGAGCTTGGCGAACTCAAACTGCCGCGCCAGGATTTCGAAGATCGCTTCGGAGTACTTGACGTCGCGCAATTTGCGAACGTATTCCAGGCTAGCCTCGGGAACCTTGCCCTTGGAGACGATGAATCCCGCGCTGGCGTTGTCTTCCGAGCCGCCCATCCTGGCCAACTGTGCGCGCAGGCCTTCCAGCCCCCGCTGCGCCTGCACCAACTGGGCGTTTTCGCCGGTGGCGTAGGTTTGCATCCCTTGAATCTGCACCTCCCTGGCCGTAATCTGCGCGCGCAGGGTTGCGGCCGATTCGATCAGCGCCTTCGCCTGGCTGCTCAGCTCGATCAGCCCGGTCGTCTGCTCCGTCTGCTTCAGCGCCTCTTCAGCGGCGGCCAGGTTGTTCTTCGCCTGCTCAAGCTCCTGCTCAAAGAAGAGTCTGCGCTGCGAGGCCTCGGTGATGGCGATATGCTGCGAGAGATTGCGAAACTGCTCAACGTAGCCATTGGCAAGTTCCGCGGCGCGCTTGGGATCTTGATCCTCGATCGAGATATGGATNNACTCCTCCATCAGCCCGAAATGCTGCACCATGGCATCGTCCAGAAGACTGGCCAGCGTTTCATTCTCCCGCAGCTCGTAGATCGCGGGATTGCGCACGCTCCCGGTGACAGCCGCCTGCGGGCCGGCTGGGGGAATGAAGATCACATCGCCGGATTGCAGCTTCACGTCCTTCGACTTGTCGCCATGAATCAGCAGGCCATAGAGATCGAACTCCGTGACCACCGCGCTCCAGCGGCGCAGTTGGATCTGCCGCATCGAGCCTTGCACCGTGGGTCCGCCGCTCGCGAACAGCCCGTCCACCAGCGAACTCAGTGCACTCACGGTATAGACGCCGGGACGCCGCGCCGCGCTGATGCGCATTGAGCGCCGAGAAGGGCATGCCCGAGACATGCACCGGGCCTACCTGGGGAAGGAAGATCTCCCCCGAGCGGTCCACGCGCACGTTGCTCTGGAAGTTCACCTGGCCCCAGACGCGGATGCGTAACTCGTCGCCCGGCCCGAGAACGTAATCGGGTGGCACAGGAGTCATGTCCAGCGGCGCAAGGGTGGAGGGCACGTTGGCAAAGAGGCTCGCTTCGTAGATAGGCAATACCTGGCCGATCGTCGAACCGACAAACCTCTGAAACTCGGTCGGCGGCTCCGGCAGCAGCTTCACCGGCTGCGGCTGGTTGCGATTCGGTTGCTGCCGCGACAAGTTCTCCGTGTCGGTGTAGTTGTTACTGGGATTCCGCGATTGATCTCTGTATTCTCCCGGCTGCGAACTGCGCGATTGCGGAGTCAGCAGCGGATTGGTTTCTTCCTCACTCTGTGCGATGCACTCCGGCATGGCCGCCAGCAAAGGGTCGAAGCAATCCATTCCGCTCTGGCTCTGGCTCTGCGTCCCTTCCGGATTGCCGTTCTGCTGCAACGTCTGCTGGGCGCGCGGGCCGTCGCAAGAGACGCAATCAGCAGAAGAAGCACCATCTTCCCGGCCGCCCGGGAATCACCGGCGCGGCCACCATAGCCTTCGCCTGCGAGGAGGAGGTCCTCGACCGCGTGCCCAGGTATCATCTGGAATCCTACTTCCATACGGTCGTCTTGCCCGCCAAACGACGGCTCGACGCGGAGTACATGGAACGCGCCATATTTCTGTCTGATCTCAAGCTCATTGTGGACAGCGTATTGCGCCGTTGGGATGGCTCGCTGTTGGAAAGCCTGCTCCTCGATGGGGCATTTGCCCGAGACAGAGTGCTGCTCTCCAGAGCGCCGGATGCGGAAGCCTCCTCGACCCGCGCGCGCAAGCTCCCCTATATGGATCGTCCTGCGTCAGCCGAGCAAAGCGCGGCCACGCTCTAAAACTGTACACATTCAATGCTGGGTGCCCCATCCTTGCGCTTTTTTCTGGCACAAGTGTGGGAATCCACGAACCCCTCAGCCCCGGTCGGCCGGGAAGCTGCCCACCAGCTCTCCAGCGGCCACGTGCTGGCCGGCTAGCACGATCGCGTGGCTGGCGATGCGCGCCGCCGGGCCTATCACGGTCGCAGCCAGCGAAACCTCTCCATAGTCATGCACCGCGTGGCTGTGCGAGTAGATGCGAGCGAAGGAGCCGATCACCGCGCCCTTGCCGATGGTGATGCCGCCGCGGTCGTTCAGCAGCGCGTGGTGGCGGATGGTGGCGCCCTCCTCAATGGCCAGGTTGTAGCCGAAGGTCAGCTCCACACCGTGGAAGATCTTCACCCCCGCGCCGATGCGTGCGAAGATGTGCCGTCCCAGCATAGCGCGGAAGCGCAG
>PMTP01000028.1 GCA_003167305.1 Acidobacteriaceae bacterium | reverse complement strand
AAGGCCGCGGGCGGCATCCGCACCCTGGCCGACGTGAAGGCGATGCTCGAAGCCGGCGCAAATCGCATCGGAGCTTCGGCCTCGGTGGCGATAGTGCGCGAGCTGGGGGCGGAGTAGCGACTAGGGACTAGACATTTGCGGGCTGTAGATGGTCAGCTTCACACCGGACGGCAAGCTCTTGCTGAAAGACTGAAGCTCGGGTTGCAATAGGCTTGCGGTGGCCGCATCGGTAACGTAGAACTGGACCTCTTCCTGGGCGGAGGAGACGCGCTCCCGCGACAAGTCCATGCTCGCAACCTTGATCCAACTGGCCGGAATCTGGTCCTCGAACCACTCGTCGTAGATGATGACTAAATGAACGCCGCTGCCGGCGACGAAGGCCCGATACTCCTCGGCGCTGGCGTCGCTCGCTTTGAGTATGCGCGCCTTTTCAGATGCCAGGCCGCCCAGATCGAGAACGAAGTTGGGGTTATGGTAGGAGATCAGGCCTAGATCGTTGACCGCCACCGGCGCGCGGTAGAAGTCGTTGACGAAGCGGTGCATCTGGTATTGCTGCTCATAGATGTTATTGGCGGCGATTGGAACCCGCCAGGTGGAGAGGATGTAGCGTGAGCAGAATGCAGACAGGGCAACGGCGGTTGCGCAGAAATAAATGAGGCGTGTTTTCTTGTTGGAGAGCACCGTGCGGATTTTATCGCGCATGAGGCAGATTCCAATCAGCGCTGTGCCGAGCAATGCATAGTCTTCATAACGGTTCATCCATCCGAATTGGCCGGCGACAGCGTGCGCGCCGATCAGGCAGACAAGGAGCAGCGCCATGAGCGCCTGCGAACTCCAGCGCCAAGGCCACGCCGGAAGCTCCAACAAGCAGCGCGCCAAGAGAGCCACGCCGATGACGAGCAGCAGAGCGCCGACTGGGATACCGTCCATGCCCAATACGTTCTGGCCGATTGACTGAAAAAGGCTCGCGCCCGCGCCGCTGATTCCATTGGCTGCGACATCGGACTTGGTGAGAACGGAACTGGGCAGCGGCGGCAGCCCCATGCTGACGAGGAATGCGGAAAAGCCTCCGATGAGTAGAACGATAAGCGCAAAGGTAGCAACCGCGGTGCGCCAGCGTCCGCGCAGGGCAAGCACCACGAGCGCCGCAAAGCTCAGCGCCAATCCCTCAAAGCGCAACAAGGGAGCGAGAACAATGACCGCGGGCAGCCACGCCGGCATCTTGCCCTTGTCCAGAAACAGCGTCAGCCCGTAGACGCAGGCGGCGACGGTCGCGATGTGCAGGCTGTGCTCAAATCCGGTGAAGACAACGGCGATCAGATTCAGGTAGACAGCCAGCAGCAGCAGGGCAATCGCTTGCGCGACGATTCCAAAAGTGTCTTCCGCAAGGCGCAAATGAGCAAAGAGCCGCCAGATAATCACGAGCGTTGCAAAGAGCGCCAGCGAGTTGATGATCAGCGGCAGGTAAGGATGCAGCGGAGTGCCGGAGGCTGGCGCCAGCAGAAGCGGATAGAGGATCGAAGAGGCGGGCGCGGCATGCAACCCGGCTTCGATTCCGTAATTCCCATGGCTTATTTGGTCGCTGAGCGCAAGATCGATGTACGCATCGTCCATCGAATAGATGAATGTGCCGCTGTTCAACCGCAGAATCGAGAGAACCAGGCCGAGCAGGATTGCCCCTATCACCGCCAAGGCAAGCGGAAAAGCGATCCTGCCTGTCAGGCTGGTGAGCGGTTTCACGGCGACGGGTGGAAGATCAACAGGAAGTTCAGGCATTATAAAGATCTAGCCTCAAGCGCACGGTGATCCTTACGGCGCAACTGCCGATTGGAGAAGTTGAAAATTAACCGAGCTTTCATAGCAAGGGTAGCACGATTTACGTTGCTTGTTCGCCGGTCGACAGGACTCTTTACACCCTTCCACTCCCCCCGTGCGCTATGATTTTCTTCTACGCTTATGCCAGAGACTTCTCCATCCCCGCGCCATGAACCCGAGCTGGAGGGCGACTACCGCCCGGCCGACCCGGCGACCCCTGGGGCGCACCTTGACCCGGAGAATATCCGCGTGGAAGCGGCCGATGTGGCCTACCTGATGCGACTTACCGACGCGCTGAACACCACGCTGGATTTAGAAACCCTGCTGCGGCGCACCTCGGAGCTGGTGGCTGCCGTCATCCCCTACCGCATCTTCGCCATTCTGCTGGTCAACGACCGCACCCACGAACTGCGGGTGAGGTTCCAGATCGGCCACATCACGCAGATTGAGCGGCTGCACATCCCCATGGGCAAAGGCGTGGTGGGCCAGGTGGCGCTCACCCGCCAGCCGGTGCTGCTGAACGACGTGAGCGCCTCGGAGTTTTACGTCGAGGTGAACCCCGAAGTGCGTTCCGAGCTGGCGGTGCCGCTGATTGCCAAGAACCGGCTGATTGGGGTGATGGACATCGAGAGCGAGCAGGCCGATTATTTCCGCCCCGAGCACCTGCGACTGCTCACGCTGACCGCCTCGCGCATCGCCCAGGCGATTGAGAATGCGCGCCTCTATGCGCGCGTCTCCCGCCAGGCGCAGACGCTGACGGTGCTCAATGAGATCGCCGCGGAGCTGACGTCGATTCTGGATCTGGACCCGCTGCTGGAGCGGATGGGGCAACT
>PMTP01000069.1 GCA_003167305.1 Acidobacteriaceae bacterium | reverse complement strand
GCCTTCACAAAGTTGCCTGCGGCATTCTTGACTGAGCCGAAGCTGATGTGGTTCTGCAGAGCATAGATCAGCTCGATGTAGCCCAGGGAACCGGACAACTGGCGCACATAACCGGCCACACCCTCATTGCCTTTGCCGGCCACGCCTGTCGGCCATGCGACGGATGCGCCCTTGCCGGGGCCATTGGCCCATTCGGAGCTGACCTTGCTCAGATAATCGGTCCAGATATAGGTCGTGCCGCTGCCATCGGCGCGGTGCACGACGATGATCTTGAGGTTAGGTAGACTCACGCCTGGATTGTCCTTGGCGATGCGCGGATCGCTCCAGTTGGTGATCTTGCCCAGGAAGATGTCAGCCAGCACATCGCTGCTAAACCTGAGGTCAGTAATGCCGGGAACATTGAAGGCCGGCACATCCGCGCCCATCACTGTGGGAAGGTGAATCAACTTGGTCTTGGACGGAGCCAATTGCTCATCGGTGGCCGGACCATCGGTGGCGCCAAAGTCCACTAAGCCGCCTACCATCTGGCGGATGCCGCCGCCCGAGCCGATCGACTGNNGTCAACTTCTGCGCCTGAGCGGTGCTCAAGGCCACAACCAACAATCCAAAAACAATCAACGTTTTCTTCACGGAAATCTCCCTTGCTGTATTTCTTCCGTATTGATTGTCTACCGCTAATGTTAAGGGCATTTGAATAGAGCGCGGTTTTTCGGTTTTCTTTCAACGAGTCTCGCCCTCTGTTCCCTGTTCCCTTTTGCAATAGCCGCTTGCTCAGGGTATCCTCACCCAGCTTTCGGTCCGCCCCAGCAGGGAGATGCCGATATAGCCGCGCAGATGGAGACTGTCCTTCCCGACGGCCCAGATCTTGCCCTTGTATTCCTTGCCATTCTCCGGATCCACGACGCTTCCCTCCACCCAATCGTCACCGTTCGGATGGAAGTTGCGCATGAAGACCATGCTCAGGATGAGCTGGTTCTTGTACTCGCCGGAGCACTTGTCGCACACATCCTGCGGTGTGCGGCCAGGGCGCACCTGTGTGACCCGGCCAAAGAGCTTGCCATTCTCCAGGTAGATCTCCGCCTGGCCTCCGGGCCCGTCGCTGTTGACGATCTGCCAGTGGCCGATGGCGTTCTGCAATTTCGGCGAGAGTTGCTGCGCGCGGGCTCCGGCAACCGAAACCAGCGCCAAAAGAGCCAGAGCGCTGGCGCAGAGGCATTTGTATCGAATCGTTTTCAAGATGACCTCCCCTTTGGATGGATTATAGGGCGCTTATGCCGGATCGGGAGCAGAAGATGGAGCGCTCGACCTTTAGGTATCACTTTAAGAGTTTGCGCATATACCTTACGGCATATTGGACTTCAGCTTAATAAGTTCCCCATCCACGACGAACTTTCCGTGCCCGCAATGATGAATGGTCTTCGGATTCTTCTGCTCCGGATCGTACCAGGCCTTGAGAACCTCAAAGACGAAGAGATTGAATTTGTTCACGAGATGGGTATCGACGACCCGGCATTCGAGATTGGCGAAGCACTCGGCTACCAGAGGCGGCGCTATGCGCTCGGCCGGCGCCGGCGTCAGACCGAATCTCTTGAATTTGTCCACGTCTCGGCCCGAGCAGTTGCCAATCGCCACGACTTTGGGCGCGAGTTCCAGCGCCGGCAGGGCGATTACGCACTCTTTTGTCGCCCGCAACGCGGCAAAGCTGTAGTTGCCGTTGCTGACGACACAGGCAATCAGCGGCGGCTCGAACTCGACCATCGTCTGCCACGACATGGTCATCACGTTGGCGCGGCCCTTGTGGGATGTGGTCAGCAGCACCACCGGCCCCGGTTCGAGCAACTGGTAGACCTTCGCGAGTGGCAGGTTTTTCATTGCGGCAGGGCCTCCCATTGGCCCGACTTGGCCGAGTTGAAGATGGCTTCAATCACTGCCATATTCTGGATCGAATCTTCCAGGGGAACAGGCACCGGCGTGCCTTCAAAGACAGCTTTGGCGAAGGCGTCCCCTTGCAGCGTGTACTGATCGCAGGCGGGAAAGGTCTCGGTCGCAATGCCGCTGCCGCGCAGATCGCCGCTGGAGTCGATGAACAAGCGTGCCGGCCGGTCGGGAAGCGCGTTGATGGGAATCTCCAGCGTGATGCAGCCGCGGCTGCCCAGGATCTGAATCTGCTGATGGGGAATCAGTTGCGTACTGCACGTGAAGACCGCCTGGCCGCCGGGAAAGTCGAGCAGCGCCGAAGCGAGCCGGTCGATGCCTAGCTGCGGGTCGCGGTCGATGAGTCCGACGACGCGGCGAGGCTCCTGGCGGAAGGCGTAGCGCGCCGTGTGAATGAGATAGCAGCCGATGTCCATCAGGCCGCCGCCACCCCATTCCACCTTGCTGCGAACGTTGGCGGGATCGTTGTTGAAGTAGCTGTAAACGCCGGAGATGGCGCGCAATTCGCCGATGCGCCCTTCGTCGAGCAGCGCGCGGACTCGCTGCCACTGCGGATGGCAGTTGATCATGAAGGCCTCGGCGATCTGCACGCCTGTGCGGGCGCGAACTTCGAGCAGCGTCTCCGCTTCGGCGGCGGTGAGCGAGATCGGCTTTTCGCACAGCACGTGCTTGCCGGCCTCGGCGGCCTTCGCCGTCCAGGGAACGTGCAGGTGATTGGGCAGCGGATTGTAGATCGCGTCGATTTGCGGGTCAGCCAGCAACTCCTCATAGGAGCCGTACGCGGTGGGAATGCCGAGCTTGCTCGCCGCCTGCCGCGCCCTGTCCAGATCGCGCGAGGCGATGGCGCTGACGGTTGTGAGCTGCCCGCGCTGCATCGCGGGGATGACGTGTTCAAGGCCGATCTTGGCGGTGCTGAGGATGCCCCAGCGAAGTTTGGTCTGCATGGCACTCATGATAAACGAAGTGAGACGGAACCGGGGGCAGCGATGGCGTCGCGCATTACCGAGGTTGCTGGATCACAATTTTCGCTTGCAATCTAAATCAAGAGTGCTGGAGGCGTGGGAACGGATTGACGTGGATTTTGCTCTCTTTAGTGATCTGCCATAGGTCGTACTGGGCCTGCATACGCAGCCAGACTTCGGGCGAAGAAGTGCCGAAAGCTGCGGCGAGACGCACAGCCATCTCCGGCGAAACGGCGGCTTTGCCGTTGAGTACGCGGGAGAAGGTCACCCGGCTCACCCCCAGATGCCCGGCTGCCGCCGAGACGGTCATCTCGCCAAGATACTCGCGAATGACTTCGCCGGGATGCGGTGGGTTGTACATACGCATGGCTGGTTCTCCTCTCAGTGGTAATCCTGGTAATCGACCAGGATGGCGTCTTCGCCCTCGAAGCGGAAGGTGAGACGCCAGTTTCCGCTTACCGTGACCGACCAGTGGCTCTTGAGGTCGCCATGCAAGGGATGAAGCCGCCATCCGGGCGCATTCATATCCTCGGGCGCGCCAGCGTCGTCAAGCATCGTCAACTGAAGACGCAAACGCACGGCGTGCTGAGCCTGTATCCCGGCCTTTGAACCTGTGCGGAAGAACTTCTCCAGCCCCTTGTGCGCGAAGCTCCTGATCACAGATTGAATGTATCGCTTAACGATACAGATGTCAAGGAAATATGCTCAGCGGAATGTGGGGAGATCAAATCCCAGGTCTCAAAGGCGAGAGCTGGTGCACCCGGCCCAGGAGGGCACAGAATCGCCCGGTCTTTCGCCTGCAAATGCATCTCCGGTCTTCCCGATCCACTCAGAAGCAGTACAATTCAGTCAAATCGGATCCGAAAAAGGAGATTCCGGCTAGAATGTTGCTGCGACGCGAAAAGCGACGTGGCCTTCAATCCGGATAGTGTGGAGCTTACCTTTAATGTTGATCGAGCTTCAGACCGCTCTTACCTGTCTCGCGAGTTTTCCTCACGCGATGGACCAAGATGAAAGGCTTCAATACTTTTCCTGGTCAGGCTGCCTCATTGTCGGCATTGTCTACAGCTTCTTCCTATTTTTCGACGAGGTACCCAAGGACCATCGAGTGATTTTCTCGAAGCGAAACAAAAGGAGCTTGACTCAGATTCTGAAAATTCATACTGCGTTTGTTACTCTCTTACTTTGTGCGCTGCGGATATGTTCTTATGTGGTTCGATATCTGCCATTTTGGATGACGCACGAAATTGACCTCGGTGAAGGATATTTTTCCATCGCTGACGTTATCTTTGTGATCGGAGCGATGGCACTGTTTGCTTACGAGCGGGAATGGTTAGTCATTGCAATGGATGGATCAGAAAGCGTTCAAGAATAGTTTCAAAGCGAAGAAAACTAAAAGCGGGACAGCGCCTCATATATGGCACTCTCTAGCCTTGAAAGCTAACCCAACAAACAATCCAGACTTAAACCGTCGATCACCGGCTGGCGGCGATCATCTGGGCGGCGTGTTGGAGGCTGGTTTCGGTTACCGTTGCGCCGGAGACCATGCGGGCTACTTCGTGGGTGCGGGCTTGGTCGTCGAGGAGGGTCACCTTGATCCTGGTGCGGCCTTCGGATTCGCGCTTGTCGATGAGGAAGTGCTGGTCGGCGAAGGCGGCAATTTGTGGGAGATGTGTCACGCACAAGACCTGCTGGCCGCGGCTAAGGGATTTGAGCTTTTGGCCGACGGCCTCAGCGGCGCGTCCGCCGATGCCGATGTCGATCTCGTCGAAGACCAGCGTGCGGGGGGTTGGGGCTTTCTTCTTGGGTTTGGCCGAGCCCTCTTCGACACTGACCTTGAGGGCCAGCATCACGCGGGACATTTCGCCGCCGGAGGCGATCTGGTCGAGGGGCTTGAGGGGTTCGCCGGGATTGGTGGCGATGCGGTATTCGACGGTGTCCCAGCCGGTCGAAGTCCAATGGGATTGATCTTCGTTAGCAGTAACGGCAACTTCGAAGTGGACCTTCATGGCGAGGGAGTTGATCTGGGCCTCGGCCAGCTTGGCCAGCTTGGCGGAGGCGGCGTGGCGCTCGGTGCTCAGGGCTGTAGCGGCGAAGCGATAGGCGGCGGAGGCGGCGTCCAGATCGGCGCGCAGGGTTTTGAGAATTTCGTCGCGGTCTTCTACTTCGGCTAATTTGCGCGCTGCGTCTTCCGCGAAGGCGATGACTTCGGCGATGGTGTGGCCGTACTTGCGCTTGAGGCGGTCGAGGAGGGCGAGGCGGTCTTCGATTTCGGCGAGGCGCTCGGGCGAGGCGTTGATGGCATCGGCGTAGTCGCGCAGGCTGGAGGCGATGTCTCCAAGAGTGGCGCGGGTGGAGGCAAGCTGTAGTGCGGGCTCGATGAAGCGGGAGTCGTAGCGGGCCAGTTCCTCGACGTTGCGCAACGCGGCGCGCAGGGCGGCCTCGGCGGAGCTGCTGCCTTCGTAGAGCTGGTCGAAGGCGCTCATCGCGGCGGCGTAGAGCTTTTCGGCGTTGGCCAGGACGCGCTTTTCGGTTTCCAGAGTTTCGTCTTCGCCGGCGGCGAGATGGGCGGCGGCAATCTCCTTGCTCTGGTAGCTCCACAGATCGACCATGCGCAGACGGTCCTGCTCGCCCTGGAGGAGATCGTCAAGCCTGGTCTGCGCTGCGCGCCAGCGGGCGTGGGCTTCGGCGACATTTTCAGTGGAGAGGCCGCCGAAGCGGTCGAGCAGGGCGCGCTGCTGGGACTGGTCGAAGCTGCTGAGGCTCTCGCTCTGGGCGTGAACCAGGGCCAGTTCAGGAGCGAGCTGGCGGAGGACCGCGACGGTGGCCGGCTGGTTGTTGACGAAGACGCGGCCCTTGCCGGTGGAGAGAATTTCGCGGCGCAGGATGACTTCGCTGCCGCCCGAGTCGATGCCGTTCTCTTCGAGGATGGATTCGGCGTTCGATGTGGACTCGAAGACGCAAGCCACGACGGCCTTGTCGGCGCCGTGGCGGACCAGCTCGACCGAGCTTTTGCCTCCCATGAGGAGGGCGAGCGCATCGACGAGGATGGACTTGCCCGCGCCGGTTTCGCCGGTGAGCAGGTTGAGTCCGGGGCCGAAGGAGGCGATGGCGTGATCGATGACGGCGTAGTTATCAGCGCGGAGTTCGACGAGCATGGTTGAGTTCATCTCCCGAAAAAAGGTCTCAGGTTCGTAGTTTCCCATCTTTTCCGCAAAAAACGCGGAATGGATGGGGCACCCAGTTTTCTTAGCCCATAGTGGATCGGAGCAAAAAAACGCCACAGGAATACGAGCGCAGCATAGCACGAAGTGCTGCTCCCGCGGCTGGGCGCGGAGGACGAAACCGGGCAAGGGGACCAGATCGATCACTTGGGAGGGGGTCACGGCTTCTGATACGGTAAAGACTGAGGTGAACGCCGATTTTGATAGCTGCTTTCGTCTTACAACTGCCGGTCAATGGTGATGTGACCCAGGGAACGCCGGTTGCCCAGGCCTCCAGCGCGCTGGTCGAGATGGTGATGAACAGCGGGGCCGTGGCACAGGGCGTGCTGGTGGTGCTGCTTGTGGCCAGCCTGTATTCGTGGACAGTGATTCTGGGCAAGATCTCCTCCTTCCGCAAGGCGACCCAGGCAAGCCAGAAGTTTTTGCGCGCCTTCCGCAAGGCGACGCGCTTGCAAGAGATGGCCCAGCTGGCCGTGGAGTGCAAGGCGAGCCCGCTGGCGCAGGTTTTTAATGACGTGTACGAGACCTACAAGCGGCAGACGGGCGGCGCGGGCCCGCCGCGCAACCTGACGCCGCTGGAGCGGTCGGCGCAGACGGCGTCCAGCGAGGCGGTGACCGCGCTGGAGCAGCGGATGCCGTGGCTGGCGACGATTGCGGCGGTCAGTCCCTTCGTGGGCCTCTTCGGCACGGTGATGGGCATTGTGGACGCCTTTCATGGGCTGGGCACGGTTGGCGCTGCGACGCTGCGGGCGGTGGCGCCAGGCATCTCCGAGGCGCTGATTACCACGGCGGCGGGGTTGTTTGTGGCAGTGCCGGCGCTGGTGGCTTACAACATGTTGACGGCGCGGATCAGGGGCTTCGCTTCGGGCTGCGACGACTTTTGCCGCGAGCTGCTGAATTCTCTGGAAGAGATTCCGGTGCGTCCGGCGGTTATGCAGCGCCCTGCCGGCCCCGCCACGCCCGAAGCCGGCCGGGAGGCCACCCGGGAGGTGGACCGTGGCCTTTTCAAATAGCAGCGGCCAGACGCGAACCTCGCTGGCGGAGATCAACATCACGCCGCTGGTGGACGTGGTGCTGGTGCTGCTGATCATCTTCATGATTACCGCGCCGGTCTTGCAGTCGGGGATTGAAGTGGCCCTGCCCAAGACGCGGTCGGTGAAGGAGATCACCGAGCAGCGGCTGGTGGTGACCATCGACCGCGATCAGAATGTATTTTTGGGCGATCAACCGGTGAACATTCATGAACTGAGCAGGAAGCTGCGCCAGGCGGGGACCGATCCGGCGCATCAGGTGATCTATCTGCGGGCCGACGAGCGGGTTCCGTTTGGAGCGTTTGCCAGCGTGATGGACGCGGTGAAGCAGACCGGGATTACCAACATTTCCATTGTCACGCAGCCGCTGGACGCGAAGGCGCCGGGCGGGAGATAGCCGAGGAGTTCTCAGGCAAGCCATGGACATTCTGCTGAGTGGCGGCGAGCAACTGGAGCGGGGACTGGCGCCGGAGCCGATGATGGCCCCGGCGGCGGGATCGCTGTTGCTGCACGGCGGACTGGCCGCGCTCTTGTTGGCCTATGGCTTTCTTGGCGGACTCTTTCATCACAGCCAGTGGGGCGGCGAGGCCAGCGGCGGAGCGATTCAGGTGAAGCTGGTCAGCAGTGTCCTTCCCTTGCCCTCCGATCAGCCGCCGAATCAAAATGTCCTGGCGACCGATACACCCAGCCAGGCGCCGGCAGAGCCTGCCGCCAAAGAGAAGCAGGCGGTGGACACAAGCGCGATTGAGATTGCCGGCAAGCAAAAGAAAACGCAGCCGCAAACCGTGGCGCGTGTGCCGCAGAGCCAGATTACCCCCCCGCAGAACAACAAGGCGCAGTACGGCGAGCAGTCGGGATCGTCGATCGCGCGCGCCACGCAAGCGCCGCAGGTCGTCACCGTGGGGCACACGGCCATCGCCGACGTCGATTTCGGCACGCGCTTTGGCTGGTACGTGAACAACATGAACCAGGCCATCACTTCGAACTGGTACCACCAGGAGGTAAACTCCTCTACGCCGCATGGCGCGCGCGTTTACCTGGTTTTCACCATTCACCGCGACGGAACAGCTTCGGATATGAAGTTCGCCCAGGGCAGTGGCAGCCCGACGCTGGACCGCTCCTGCCTGCGCGCCATACAGCGGGTTGACTCCTTTGGAGCGCTTCCTTCGTCTTACACGCTGAATTCGCTCAATATCTCTTATTATTGTGAGTATCCTTAGAGGTTATTTCCGAGCATAAGCAATCTCAACCGTCTATGTACTACCAGGAAGGATCGCTCAGCATGAAGGCATACTCCCGGATCTCCCTCCTCACGGCATTTGCCCTGGTTTCCTTGCTTGCTCCCCAATTGAACGCGCAGGACTGGGTCCGCACTGGAACCAACCTGGGCAACGACCGCATTCGCATTGCCGCCGCGGACGTCAAGCCAGTGGGCGATGATCCCCAGACGCCGGCCTTGAAGACGGCCTTTGACTTCACGCTCTACGGCGATCTGGCCGGCGCGGGCATCTTCGACCTGGTCTCGAAGAGCCTGGCTCCGCAGGCCGCGCCGGGGTCTCCGCAGGAGATCATTTTGTCGCAATGGTCGGCCGCGCCGGCCAACGCGGCGATGGTGGCCTTCGGCGCGCTTTCTGTCGCCAAAGGGCGGCTGATCGTCTCCGGCTGGCTGGACGACGCGCGCAACAGCCAGAACCCTCAGGTGCTGGGCAAGCAGTACAACGAAGAGGCCAGCCTGGACATAGCGCGGACGATTGCGCATCGCTTTGCCGATGAGATCATCCTTCGACTGGGCGGCGGCATCAACGGCATTGCCGAAACGAAGATTTATTTTGTCAGCTCGCGCAGCGGGACCAAAGAGATTTGGGTGATGGACTACGACGGGCAGAATCAGCACGCGGTCACGCACCTGGGCACCATTTCGATGTCACCGCGCATCTCGCCTGACAACACGCGAATCGCCTTCGCTTCGCTGGGCAGCGAAGGATGGGCGATCCGGATGTACTCGCTGGAGATTGGACGGCTGGTGAGCTTTCCCGCCGGCGTGGCCGGGGGCCTCAACCAGTCTCCGGCCTGGTCGGCCGATGGAAACAAGATCGCTTTTTCGTCCTCACGCTCGGGCGGCTCCGAGATCTGGGCCGCGGACGCGAACGGGACGAATCTGCACCAGTTGACCAACTTCGCCGGGCCGGACTCCTCGCCTACCTGGAATCCGCGAACCAACACGCAGTTGGCGTGGGTGAGCGGACGCACGGGCCTGCCGCAGATCTACACCATGGATGAGGATGGCGCAAGCGTGCAGCGGCTGACCGACTCGGGCTATGCCATCTCGCCCTCCTGGTCGCCCAGCGGATTGTTTCTGACCTTCAGTTGGAACCGCAAGTACGGCCCCGGCGCGCCGGGCGGGCAGGACATCTACGTGATGGACATTTCCAGCAAGCGCTGGCTGCAACTGACCCACGACGCGGGCAGCAACGACTTCCCCTCCTGGGCGCCGGACACGCGCCACATCGTCTTCGAGCGGACCATCGGCAAGCGCACCGATCTGTGGTCGATGCTGGCCGACGGCACCGAGCAGCATCAATTGACCCAGACGGGCAACAACTTCATGCCCAACTGGAGCTGGAAGTGAATCAAGATGCGGTATACCGGGAGGCGGCGTCTCGGGCGGGATAGAAGACTTGGGTTTTCTGGACTATGATGTGTACGTTGCTGAAATCCACGGGCGACTTGCGCTGAAGGATTTTGGCGAATCGCTCTTCAACTCATGTTGGATTCTACAGAAGGAGTAATCCATTGAACAGACTTCATCGCATTTTGACGCCTCTCGTTCTGCTTGTTGCCATCGCCTCAGTAGCCGGTTGCGGCAATAAGCCGAAGCCAGTTCCCGCGTCGGAAACCGCTCCGGCTGCGGTTCCTGCGACCGCACCCGTCGCGCAAATCACCGCGACACCTTCATTTATCTCGGCGGGAGACGAGGTGCAGCTCAGTTGGCGCACGACGGATGCCACCTCGGTCTCCATCGACGGCATCGGCGACGTGCCCACCTCGGGTGTGAAGACCGTAACTCCCTCGGTTTCGACCAGCTACCACCTGGTGGCGAAGGGCGCGGGCGGNNGACATCTTCTTCGACTATGACACGTACGATGTCCGCGCCGATGCGCAGGCTGCGCTCTCGCGCGATGCCTCTTACCTGGTAAGCCATCCGGCCGCGAAGATCGTGATCGGTGGCTACTGCGACGAGCGCGGCTCCAACGAGTACAACCTGGCGCTTGGCCAGAACCGGGCCGATGCAACCAAGAATGCCCTGGTTACCGCCGGTGTGGCGGCCAACCGCATCCGCGTCATCAGCTACGGCAAGGAGAAGCCGTTCTGCACCGAGTCGACCGAGGAGTGCTGGCAACAGAATCGCCGCGGCGGATTCACAATCGAGAAGTAGCGAACAGTGGACAGTGATCAATGAAGCGCCTCGGCTCTCCGCATTGAGAGTCGAGGCGTTGCGTGCTTCGGTCTCGGATGATGCCGGAGAGTTAAAATAAGGGAATCAGCTCTTTGTGGCCGGTTGAGTTCTTCACGGATCACTGTCCACTGACTACTGTCCACTTTCATTACAGGTGAAACATGCAAAAAACACGCATACTACGCAATCGTCTTCTTGTGGCGGCAGTGATCGCCTCCTTCTTCCTTTGCCTGCCATCGCCCGCGCGCGCCGCGTCGAAGGAGATAGTCGAGCTGCAGACGCAGGTGCAGCAACTGCTGGACAGTGTACAGCGCATCCAGACGACATTGGACTCGCGCCTGGGCGTGATTCAGCACTTGGCCGAGCAGACCGCGGACGACGCCAACCGGATGACGGCGGTCGTGACCGCGTTGCAGCAGAAGCTTACCGCGCAAAGCGATACGATCAACGGCAAGCTGGACACCGCCTCCGGTCAGACGCAGTCGCTGAACGACTCGTTGGACGAATTGAAGTCGCGCATTGCCAAGCTGGATAAATCGATCCAGGATTTGCAGACGCAGTTGCAGAACATTCAGAATCCTGGCACGTCCACGCCCGGAACTCCGGCTCCTGCTCCTGTTCCCGCGGCGATTCCGGCTCCGGTTCCGCCGGCTGGGCCTCCGGCTCCTGTTCCAGCGGCGAAGGATGCGACTCCGGCCAGCACACCTGCGGCTGACACTTCGCCCGCCAGTCAGGCGCCGCCATTGGCGGAGACCTTCCAGGCCGGTCTGCGCGACTTCAACGCGGCAAAGTACGAGGTTGCTTCGGGTGAATTTCAGGATGTGATTCACTACTATCCACAGGATGATCTGGCCGGCACTTCCCAGTTCTACCTGGGCGAGATCGCCTATAAGCAACTCAAGCTCACCGACTCGGTGAAGTACTACAACGCCGTGCTGGAAAACTTTTCCGGCAACTCGAAGGCTCCGGCCGCACAATTGCGCAAAGGGCTGGCGCTGATTCAGATGAACCGGAAGGAAGCGGGCGTTCATGAACTGCGCCTGCTCATTCAGCGTCATCCGCAGACCCCCGAGGCGGCACAGGCGCGCACCAAGCTGAGCGGGATGGGCGTGAAGCCTACGGCGGCGCACTGAGAAGGAGATGAATTGCTGCTTCAACCGAGGCGGCCTTTCTGATCCCTATTCCCTGATCTCTGTCTTTCAATCCTGTTGCATCGATGCAGCGATTGGTATACTGGTAGTGTGACTACAACTCGTCTTGATTCCATCTCGAACGGTGACCGCTCCGAGACTTCCCCCAGTCAGAAAAGGGTGTTGTTGCTCAAGCCGCGGGGCTTTTGCGCTGGAGTGGTACGCGCGATTGACATTGTCAAAATCGCACTGGAAACCTTCGGCGCGCCCATCTATGTTCGCCGCGAAATTGTGCATAACCGCTATGTTGTAAATGAATTAGCTGACAAGGGCGCGATTTTCGTTCATGAGATCGACGATGTGCCCGATGGACAGCGCGTCATTTATTCAGCTCACGGCGTCTCGCCGGCGGTCAGGGAGATCAGCAAGGGCCGCAACCTGAGAGTCATTGACGCCACCTGCCCGCTGGTCACTAAGGTCCACATCGAGGCGGTCAAGTTTGCCAGGCAGGGCTATTCGCTGGTGCTGATCGGCCATCGCGACCACGACGAGATCGAAGGTACGCTGGGCGAAGCGCTCGAGGCGACCCAAGTGGTCTCCAATGTCGCCGAGGTCGCGGCGCTCCAGGTGCCCGACCCCAACCGTGTCGCCTACTTGACCCAGACCACGCTCTCGCTGGACGAGGCGCGCGACATCATCCACGCCCTCAAGGAGAAGTTCCCCAACATTGTTGGCCCCCACACCCAGGACATCTGTTACGCCACTGAGAACCGCCAGGTCGCGGTCCGTAACGTGGCGCATAATGCCGAACTGGTGCTGGTAGTCGGCTCAACCAATAGCTCCAACTCCAACCGGCTGGTCGAGGTCTCGCGCAACCTGGGAACCATCGGCTACCTGATCGACAACTCTCAGGCCATCGATCCGGCCTGGCTTCAGGGCGTGAACACGGTTGCGGTGACGGCCGGCGCCTCCGCCCCCGAAGTGCTGGTCGAGGACGTGGTCAATTACCTGCGGCAAAACGGCTACGATAACGTCGAAGAGGTGGAAGTGATGCCGGAAAATGTGCGCTTCGGCCTGCCGCCGGAGATTGTGCAGGCCATCGGCAGCGCCGACCGGGCAGAGGCCTTGGCGGTGAGGTGAGACGAGCTTTCAGCTCTCATCTATCAGCTTTTAGCTTGTTTTCGTTGGAACCAGTTTTTCGGTGCACCAATCATTTGCATAAGAGAGCAAGCGACAAATAGCTGATAGCTCATTGGTAAGGACTGAGGCGTTCGAATCATATGATGATTCAGCAAGAGAAGACCCAATTCGCGGCGCCCCGCTTCGGGCGGATGGATGCGGACCTGGCGGATGTGCAATCGGCCATTGTCCGCTCCCGCGAGTACCTGCTCTCGCGGCAGCACCCAGACGGCTATTGGAACGGGGAACTCGAAGCCGACGCGATGCTCGAAGCCGACTACATCTTCCTGCACACACTTCTGGAAAGCGGCGATCCGGGCCGGCTTCGTCGCGCGCTCACGGAGATGATGCGCTACCAGAACGAGGACGGCAGTTGGAGCATCTATCCCGGCGGACCGGGTAACCTCTCGCTCTCGGTCAAGTGCTATTCCTCAGCCAAACTGATGGGCATCGGCGGCGACGATCCCCGCCTCGCCAAGTGCCGCATATGGGTTCTGGCCCACGGCGGCGCGGTTGCCTGCAACACCTTCACCAAGATGTATCTCTGCGCGCTGGGCGAGTACGACTACGACGCGGTGCCCGCCATTCCGCCGGAGATTGTTCTCTTTCCCAAGTGGTTCTACTTCAACATTTATGAGATTTCCGCGTGGTCGCGGTCGATTCTGGTTCCGCTGGCCATCATGTACGCTAAAAAGCCCTTCAAGAGAATTCCCTCCGAGCAAGGCATCGACGAGTTGTTCGTGGGCGGAAGAGCCAATTCTATCCTTCGATTGCGCAGGTATCGCAAGTCATTCCTCTCGTGGCGCAACTTCTTTATCATTCTTGACAGGCTCATGCACTGGGCCGAAGCGGTGCATATCCGCCCGCTGCGCACGCTGGCTCTCAAGCGCGCGGAAAAGTGGCTGCTGGCGCGGCTGGAGATGACTGACGGCCTGGGCGCGATCTATCCGGCCATGCTGAACGCCATCATCGCTCTTCGCTGCCTGGGTTACTCCGAGGACGATCCGCAGGTGATCCGGGCGCGCGATGAGTTTGAAAAGCTGGGCATCGAAGAGCCGGCCAATGACGTGATGCCCGAGCCGACCTTCCGTATGCTGCCTGCTGTCTCGCCGGTGTGGGATACGGCGCAGGCGGTCTTCGCCCTGGGCGAGGCCGGCGTGGCGCGCAACGACCCGCGTCTGCTCAAGGCTGTGGATTGGATGCTCTCCAAAGAGGTTCGCCACAAGGGCGACTGGGCCGTGAAGGTCCCCAACACCGAGCCCGGCGGCTGGTACTTCGAGTTCAACAACGAGTTTTATCCCGACACCGACGACACCGCGCAGGTGCTGATGGCGCTCAACAAGGTGGACAATCCCCGCGAGCGCTACCAGCATCAGGTGGCCGAGCGCGCCATCGCATGGGAGTTCGCCATGCAGTGCAAGAACGGCGGCTGGGGCAGCTTCGACAAAGACAATACCAAGATGATCTTCCAGTACATCCCCTTCGCCGATCACAACGCCATGCTCGATCCGCCGACGGTGGACATTACCGGGCGCATGCTGGAGATGCTGGCCAGCTATGGCTATGCGCGCGGAGACAAGCGCGTCGAGAAGGCCATTCAGTTCATTCTCCGCGAGCAGGAGCCGGATGGAAGCTGGTTCGGGCGCTGGGGCGTGAACTACATCTACGGCACCTTCCTGGTTCTGCGCGGGCTGGAGGCCATCGGCGTTGATCATCTGGAACCGCAGATTCAGTCGGCCGCCGAGTGGATTCGCATGGTGCAGAACTCCGATGGCGGCTGGGGTGAAACCTGCGGCAGCTACGACGATCCCAATACCCGCGGCGTGGGCATCAGCACCCCCTCGCAGACGGCCTGGGCGCTACTCGGACTGCTGGCCGCCGGCGACGACCGTTCCGACTCCATCGCCAAGGGCGTGCGCTGGCTGCTCCAACGGCAGCAGGCCGACGGCAGTTGGGACGAATCGCTGGGCGAGGGAAAGCTCCGCCAAGGTATCATTACAGGTACAGGCTTCCCCAGAGTCTTTTACCTGGCTTACAC
>PMTP01000196.1:13277-17331 GCA_003167305.1 Acidobacteriaceae bacterium | reverse complement strand
GTGTTGAGCATGGTCTGCAAGTCGAGCCGCGCCACATCCAAGCGGCCCTTCTTCATGGCGATCATGGCCTTGTCGAAGAGCTCCTTGTCGGGCTGCTTGGAGTTCACACCGGCCAGCGGGTTGACGCTCAGATCCTCGTTTTTCTTATGTTTGGGCTTCTTCTCTTTGGCTTGGGCCGCAACTGCGCCCAGCACCAGAACCGCCAGAGCTACCGCGGCAATCTTCTTGGTCAACCGGTTCATAACCCCTCATTGCGGCAGCGGCCCCGCGTGAGGCCTTACGCCATGAATCTCGTATCTTATTCGCCCGCGGCCGTGCGGGCGGCAGCCAGCAGTGCGCGCGCATCCCGTTCGGGTTGCCCGGCGCCAAAAACGGCATTGCCGGCCACCAGCAGCTCCGCTCCTGCTTGGACGATGCGCTCCACCGTATCGTGAGCCACGCCGCCATCCACTTCGATTCTAAATGCCAGCCCCAGCTCCTGGCGCAATTCAACCAGCCGCCGGATCTTGTCGAGCGAGAATTCAATGAACTCCTGTCCGCCGAAGCCCGGATTCACGCTCATCACCAGCACATGGTGGACCATGGGCAGAATCTCCCGCAGCAGCTCGACGCCGGTGGCCGGGTTGACCACCACCCCCGGCTTCATGCCATGCTGGGCAATCAGATCCAGCGATTGGTGCAGATGGCGGCAGGCCTCGTAGTGGACGCTCACCCAGTCGGCTCCGGCCTCGGCAAAGGCGGGAATGAACTCGTCCGGATTCTCGATCATCAGGTGGCAGTCCAGCGGCAGCTTGGTGGCCTTTCGCAGCCACTTGACCACCGGCGGCCCAATGGTGATATTGGGCACGAAATGGCCGTCCATCACGTCCACGTGGATGGCCGTGCCGCCGCCCCGCTCGGCCGCGGCAACCTGGTCGGCCAGGTGAGCGAAATCCGCCGAAAGTATCGATGGCAGCAGTTCAACCATGTTTTTGGATGCATCTCCTAGCAGGGTCAGTGTATCAGCGCGGAGGGACGGGAGTCAGCGGGTGGTCGTAATTGGGTTTATGCGACCACCTGCAGCCGAACCCCTTCGTGCTTTTGAAGGCAGGCGATGATTTTGGGATTTTGCATTCAACTCCCTACCGGATTTTTCCAACTGCGGAAGATTCACGTTCTGGATATCTTTGGCCAAATCAGGCGAACAGATGACCTTTTTAAAATTGTGTCTTTCGGGCAAAATGCGGTGACCTAAAATCCTGATGGACAGGCTCCGGATGCGGCTCTACCATAGGTGCGGCGACACTTCGCCATTACATGGGAGATATGGAAGATTTCCTCCTTACGTTGTTGTCCGAAGTTGTCGGGATGCTCTTTGAGGTGTTCATTCAGGTCATCGGTGAAGCGATTGTCGCTCTGGTTGTGCGTTCCATTCGAAATGTAGTTGCAGAATCACAGGAAACTAGTCCTGTCCTGGCAGCGGCGGGCTACCTGTTGCTTGGCGTTGCTTGCGGAGCCGTAAGCGTATTCTTCTTTCCCCACCCACTCATCCACCCATCCAAAATCCACGGCATCAGCCTTCTGGTAAGCCCTGTCATTACTGGTCTGATCATGGCGCAAGTGGGCCTCCTGCTTCGTCGAAAAGACAAGAATGCGGTTAGAATTGAGAGCTTTTGGTATGGATTCACATTTGCTTTAGGAATGGCTTTCATCCGCTTCATCTTCATAAGGTAGCTGGCCTAGTTGATTTGATGAGGATAAGTCCGTGCGGGTGCCTCACCCTCGCCGCGTTCTTGTTTTTGCGGCTAGGGTGGGATACTTTGAACCTCAACTGGCGTTCGTTCAGTTGACGAAATCTTGAAGCCGCTCGCCGCGACTCGCCCCACGCCGCGCAGGATGGCCTTGATGGGCCAGCGGCCTTCGGCGTCGGGGAAGAAGATTTCGCCACTGCGCCGGATTTCGGGGCGGTAGTACCAGCGTTTGAGCAGAGCCAGATGGCCTTGGCGCAAGGTGGGCGATAGGGATTGGCTCGGGGCGGCGAGTGCGGCAAGCGCCGCTTCCATGCGGGCTTCGAGCGTGCCGCGTGCGAGCTTTATCGACTCCTCGGCTTCGACGGAGGGAGACGGGGGTTTTAACCCCCGTGTAAAGCCAATTGAATCCAAGGGGGCTTTAGCCCCGGAGGAAATCTCCTTTTCCGGCTCAGCTTCCAGGCTTGGCGCTTCTGGAATCGCTTCGATCGCCATCGGATGCGCAAAGAGCGAAGTGGAACCCGACTGCTCATTCTGGATTCTCATGCCCAGCGTCGAAAACCCGGCCGGGCCGCTGAGCCGTCCGTTTTCATAGAGGAAGACGGCCACCTCCCCGGGAACGGCAGAGGCTTGCAGCACGACCGCGCGAAGCTGCGCGAGCGGGCGGACCATCTCGGAGGCGAGCGCGCGCACGCTCTCGACGCGGACGACCTGCGCGTGGGCAGCGGCGGCGGCCTCAAATTCAAGGTTCGCCGAGGCTGAGTCGCGCTGCGTGCGGAGCTGGACCAGGCGACTCTCGCCGCGCGTGGCCAGGAACTGCTCGACCGACGCGGCCTCCTCGGCGTAGCGCTCGTCCGAACAGCCCTGGTAGCAGGGCGCGAGGCACATCTTCATCTCGGAGTAGACGCAGCCGGGGTGAGCGGGGTTGGGGTCCAGCTCCTCGGTGCAGCGGCGCAGCAGGTAGAGCTTGAGCGCCTCGTCGGCAAAGCGCTCGGCTGAGGCTCGCGACTGGAAAGGTCCGTAGGCCCATCCGGCCTCGCGCTGGCTGGGGCGATTCGTCACGGTAATGCGCGGGTAGGGATTGCCGCCCAGAAAGCGGACAAAGGCCGGCGCTCCCAGATGCATCCGTTCGAGGGCCTTCGCGCCGTAAATCTCCTCCAAAAGGGAAAACTGCGCCAGCAGCGATTCAAACTCCGAGCCGGTAAGCCGCCAGCGAATCTGCCGCACGCGCCCGGCCAACTGCAAGCGGCGCGGATGCTTTTCCGACGGCTGCAAGAGGCGTTCCAGCCGCCCGCGCAGGTTGGGCGTGCGGCCGATGTAAGGCTCGGCGTGCGCCTCCGCGCCATAGAGTGCGAAGACCGCGGAACTCCTGGGCAACTGATTCAGCCCGGCCTTGGCGTCGGCCGGATCGAAGGCGAGAGTTTCCAGCTCGGCCATTCTGCTCAGGCTCCTGCAATCGTCATGCCATCGATGCGCAGAGTGGGCGAGGCAATCGCGCCGCGAAACTCCAGGTCGCTGCCGATGGCGGTCACATGGCGCAGCATCTCTGCAAGATTCCCTGCGACGGTTATCTCTTCGACGGCGTGGGTCAGCTCGCCGTTCTCAATCCACAGGCCGGTGGCGCCGCGCGAGTAGTCGCCGGTGACCACGTTGACGCCGAAGCCCATCAGACTGGTGACGTAGAGTCCGGCAGTAACATCTGCGATGATCTGCTCCGGCGTCTGCGTTCCCGGCTCCAGGTAGAGGTTGCCGCAGCCGATGCCCGGCGTGCCGGCCAGTCCGCGCGAGGCGTTGTGAGTGGACTTCATGCCCAGCTTGCGGGCAGTGTAGGTGTTCAGCAGATAGTTGCGCAGCACGCCCTGCTCCACCACCACGGTGCGCAGCGAGGGCAGGCCTTCGCCGTCGAATGGGGAAGTCCCGAAGCCTCCCATGCCGGTGGGCAGCAGCATCGTGTTGTCGTCCACCAAGGTTAAATTGGCCGAAGCGATCTGCTCGCCCAGCCTCCCGGCGAGGAAGGACGCGCCGCGCCAGATGACGTCGCCGGAAGCCGCCTCGAAGATCGAGCCGAGAAGCGAGCCGGCCACCTCCGGCGCAAAGACAATCGGAACCCGTTGCGTGGGAACGCGCCGCGCGCCCAGCCGTCGCAGCGTCCGCCGCGCCGCTTCTTTGCCAATCGACTCGGGCGATTCGAGGTCGGCGAGCCGGCGCGCGCCGGACCACCAGTAGTCGACCTGCTTGCTGCCGTCCACGTCTTCGGCCATTGGAGACGCCGAGACTCCGGCGTAGCTGGAGCGGTAGCCGCCCACAAAGCCGCGCGAGTTGGCCAG
>PMTP01000196.1:0-13243 GCA_003167305.1 Acidobacteriaceae bacterium | reverse complement strand
CCAGCGCACCGTCCACCAGTTGGCGGATTCCCTCCGCGGTCAGGTCGCTGGTGCTCGCCGAGGCCGAGTACTTGCCCAGAAAGACGCGCAGGCCCAGCCCGCGCGAGCCGGAGTCCTTCAGCGTCTCCACCTGTCCCAGGCGCACATTCACGGAGAACTCATCGCCCTCGCGGACGGCAGCCTCGGCGTCGCTGGCGCCGGCTTTCATGGCCAGCGCCACCACATCGGCAGCCAGGGATTCCAGGTCGAGAACAGTCATTTCGGGTTGAGCGCCAACTTCGGTCATGGGTCAACAGTAACAAAACTGGGCGCGATTCGGCATATGTGCTCAGTTGCAGAGCAGCCCGCGCGTGCGCATCACCACAAAGTTATCCACGACCGTATTGAACTGGAGATGCTGCGGAAGCAAAAAGGCTGCGCGGCTTGAGTATGTATATGCTTTCCCCGTTACAAACTCACCGCAACCGGCAGAATCTCGTCCACATCGACCCATTGGGTAGGGTAGTTGCCGGTGTAGCAGGCTGTGCAGTAGCCGGTGTGCTCTTCGCCGTCGCAGCACTTCAGCAGCCCTTCGAGCGATAAGTAGGCCAGCGAGTCGGCTTCGATGAATTGGCGAATCTCTTCGACGGAGTTATTGGCGGCGATCAGTTCGCGCTTGCTGGGAGTATCGACGCCATAAAAGCAGGGCGAGATGGTGGGCGGGCAACTGATGCGCAGATGGACTTCACTGGCGCCCGCGCCGCGCACCATGCGAACAATCTTTCTACTGGTTGTTCCGCGGATGATGGAGTCGTCGATCAGGATGACTCTCTTGCCTTCGAGCAGATTGCGCACCGGGTTGAGCTTGAGTCGCACGCCGAAGTCGCGGACGCGCTGCTCCGGCTCGATGAAGGTGCGGCCCACATAGTGGTTGCGAATCAGTCCCATGCGGAAGGGCAGGCCCGCCTCTTCCGCGTAACCCATGGCAGCCGTCACGCCGGAGTCGGGGACGGGAACGACCAAATCCGCCGGCACGCTGGATTCGCGGGCCAGTTGGCGGCCCATCTGGTCGCGGCTCTCCTGCACCCAGCGGCCGAAGATGCGCGAGTCGGGGCGCGCGAAGTAGACGTGCTCGAAGATGCAGCTCGATTGCTGCGTGCCGGTCGCGTACTGGCGGCTGGTGACGCCGTCCTCGGTGACCATGACCAGTTCGCCGGGCAGCACGTCGCGCTCGAAGGTGGCGCGAAGCAGGTCGAAGGCGCAACTCTCGCTGGCGAAGACGATGGTGTCTGGGCCGTCGGGGTTCTTGATGCGGCCCATCGAGAGCGGGCGGAAGCCGCGCGGATCGCGGGCGGCGAAGATGCGGTCGCGGGTCATCATCACGATGGAGAATGCGCCATCAATCTGACCAAGAGAATCGGCGATGGCGTCCACCAGCGTGGAGGCGGGCGAGTGCGCGATCAACTGGACGATAATTTCTGAATCAGAGGTGGTCTGGAAGTACGCGCCGTCCCTCTCCAGGCGCGCGCGCAGATTGCCCAAATTGACCAGATTGCCGTTGTGGGCGATGGCGATCAGGCCCTTGGTCGAGTCGACGCGGATGGGCTGGGCGTTCAGCAGCGCCGAGTCGCCGGTCGTCGAGTAGCGGGTGTGGCCGATGGCCATCTGCCCCGTTAGCTTGGCCAGCACATCGTCGGAAAAAATCTCCGAGACCAGGCCCATGCCCTTGATGTTGGCCAGATGCTGGCCGTCGGCTGTGGCGATTCCGGCCGACTCCTGGCCGCGATGCTGAAGCGCGTATAGGCCAAGATATGCCTGGCGAGCGGCGTCGGGATGGCCGTGAATAGCGATGACGCCGCACTCTTCGCGGAGCTTGTCGTCTGCGGCGACAGTGACCAGTGGACAGTGGTCAGTGGTCAGCTGCCCGGTGGTATCCGCGACGCCTATGACCCCCTGAAAGAGCAGCCCGGTCATGCGGTTACCTCGTCATGGAGGATGGCTTCCAGTGCGGTGGCCCAGGGCTTGCGCAGATCGGCGAGTGGCGCGGAGATGAAGGACTCGCCGTCGACCGTGACCTCCAGCCGCGTTCCGCCGGTCGAGCCATTGCGGGCGGCGAAGAACTTGTATTCGTCGGCCAGCTTCTCGATGGCGGAGAGATTCGAGGGGTGAGTGGTGACCAGCACAGTGGAGGCGGGTTCGGCAAAGACGCCGAAGAGCGGATGAACCATCAGCGATTGATCCTGCTCGACGGTAGCGCCGATCCCCTTCGGAAAGCCCGCCTGCGCCAAAGCTACTGCGATTCCCCCGTCGGAGATATCGCGCGCGGAACGTAGCAATCCCTCGCCGGCCAACTCGGCCAACAACAGATGCAGCCTGGCTTCGGCCTCCAGATCAAGCGGCGGCGGCGTGCCCCAGAGGCTTCCGAGCACTACTTTGGCGTATTCGGAGGAGCCAAAGACCGAGAGTGCCGCAGTTGCCACAGCCTCAGTTGCCTCTGCCACTTCAGAAACCACGGGCTGATAAACGGGGAGAGGTAGCTGGCTCATTGGCAGAGGATCAAGCGGAACATCCAGTTTGGGGTTCGGCTCTTCGCCCTTGGGAATCGGCCACAAGAGCAGAATCGCGTCCCCCGCCTTCTGGAAATCCGCGGGAACCGCCTTGTTCACATCGTCCAGAATGCCGACTATGCCCAGAACCGGGGTGGGATAAATGCCTTCGCCGCGCGTCTCGTTGTAAAGAGAAACATTGCCGCCGGTTACCGGTGTTCCCAGAGCCGTGCAAGCCTCCGCAATGCCGTCGATGGCCGCCGAAAGCTGGGCCATGATCTCCGGCTTCTCGGGGTTGCCAAAGTTGAGGCAGTTGGTCGCGGCTACAGGCTTTGCGCCGGTCATCGCCACCTTGCGGGCGGCCTCGGCGACGGCGTGCATCGCGCCCAGCTTGGGATCGAGGTAAGCCCAACGGCCGTTACCGTCCAGAGCCATCGCCAGCCCGATCTCTCCGATGGGCCCATCGACTGCATCAGGCCTTCCCGTGCCCTTGATGCGCATCACGCCGCCTTCGCCGCCGGGGCCTATCACGGTGTTCGTTTGCACCATGGTGTCGTACTGCTCGTGCACCCAGCGCTTGCTGCAAACATTGGCGCTAATGAGCAGCTTCTTCAAATCCGCCGTATAGTCGCGGTCCTTGGCGAGCTGCTTCAATACCTCTTCCGAGGGCTCCAGCGCCACCGGCGCCTTCCAGACGCCGACCGGGCGATGGTAAAGCGGCGCATCGTCGGTGAGCGACCGGTTGGGAATGTCGGCGACCAAGATTCCATGGTGACGGATGCGCAGCCGCGGCTCGGGCTGCACCGTGCCCACGATGACTCCATCCAGGCCCCACTTTTCAAAGACGCGCAGCACCTCGCCCTCGCGCCCCTTCGTAGCCACCAGCAGCATCCGCTCCTGGCTCTCGCTGAGCATGATCTCGTAGGCCGTCATGCCGGTCTCGCGCTGCGGAACCAGGTCCAGTTCCACGTCCAGACCCACGCCCCCGCGCCCGCCCATCTCGCAGGTCGAACAAGTTAATCCGGCTGCCCCCATATCCTGAATGCCGACGATCGCGCCGGTCAGCATCGCCTCCAGGCAAGCCTCCATCAGCAGCTTCTCCATGAAGGGGTCGCCCACCTGCACATTAGGCCGCTTGGCCTCGGTGCCCTCGTGGAATTCCTCGGATGCCATGGTCGCGCCGTGAATGCCGTCGCGGCCGGTTTTGGCGCCCACGTAAATCACCGGGTTGCCCGTACCGCTTGCCTTGCCGTAAAAAATCTCGTCCTTGCGAACCATGCCCAGCGCGAAGGCGTTCACCAGCGGGTTGCCGCTGTAGCAGGCCTCGAACTTGGTCTCGCCGCCCAGGCAGGGCACCCCAAAGCAGTTGCCGTAGGCGGCGATGCCGCTGACCACGCCCTCGACGATGGAGTGGTTCTTGCGGAGCTCACGCTCTTCCGCGTCTTGGTTTGTTTCTTCGGAGATCGGCCCAAAGCGCAGCGAATCCATTACCGCCAGCGGCCGCGCGCCCATCGTGAAGATGTCGCGCAGAATGCCGCCCACGCCGGTTGCCGCGCCCTGAAACGGCTCGATGTAGCTGGGGTGGTTGTGGCTCTCGATCTTGAAGGCGCAGGCCCAGCCGTCGCCCACGTCGATGATGCCGGCGTTCTCGCCCGGCCCCTGCACCACGAGAGCACTCTTGGTGGGCAGCCGCTTGAGATGCACGCGGCTGGATTTGTAGGAGCAGTGCTCGCTCCACATCACGCTGTAAATGCCCAGTTCGGTGAGCGAGGGCACGCGGCCCAGAGCGGCCTGTATGCGGCTGTACTCATCCGCGGTGATGCTGTGCTGGGCCAGCAGCTCCGGGGTTACCGAAACCGGCGCGGGCAGATCTTGAGAAGAGGCGGAGTTCATCACGATTGCCTCCATTGTCGCACGCGGCGCGCCTTGCGGAGTTGTCTCCTGTGTGGAAAGCAGGGATCACTCCCAGATGCCGCATTCCCAGCGCGAGTTTGGAACAATTGCGGGATAATGCCGCGGCGCATCTCAGCCGCTCCGGCGGTCGGGCTTTTCAGCAGCGAGGGGAGGGATTGTGGCGCACGAGGCAACGGTGTGCGATACTTTGAGGGCGGATTCCTAACCCGAGCCGGGATGGTGGAACTGGCAGACGCAGCGGACTCAAAATCCGCCGACCGCAAGGTCATGGGGGTTCGACCCCCCCTCCCGGCACCATTCTAAATCCTCTATAGTCAATTGATTACATTGTTTCCGCGTTTCCGTGCGGCTTGACCTTTTTCTTCCCTACTTAATAGAGCTGGCAGTTCTTCTTCAATTCCAGTCCCAGTTCGTAAGCGAATTTGCGGATCGCCTCTCTGTCGCGCTTTTCGGGCGGCTGCTCGCGCCAATAGCGTATCTGCGCGGTCGGAGGCAGGTACATGGGAACCATCTCGGCGGCTTCCAGCAGGTCCGCCGCCTCTTCCGCGGCATCCAGGATCTTGTCCGTCTGCGCGGCCCCATGAAGGTGGGCGCCAAAGACAGGGTGGTCGTCTTTCTGATTCAGAGCTTCTTCCAACTCCTTGAGCGCCTTTTCCGGCTGGCCCTCCCGGTTCGGCGCCGGCTTGATGATCGTGTTCAAGTCGCGGTTTCTGTAAAAGCCCATGATGGCCGCGACGGTCGATGGATCGCGCACTGTGCCATCCGGATAGAAGATACCGTGAATCTCGCCCCAGTATCCTTGAATCATCAGCTCGAAGAGATACCAGCCCGTCTTATGCTCGGCGGCAATCTCCAGCACCAGGTCGTATGGATTGGCGCGGCCGATGCAGCCGGTCTCGGTGTTCAGGATGGGCTTGTTGTACTTTTTGGCGACCTCCTCGGCCACGCTGTATGCGTGTTCGATCGTGGACCGGCGCACGGTGTAGTCGTGGAAGCTGATCACATCCTCCAGGTCCGCCGCGACATCCAGCTGGCTTGAGAACTCATACCCTACCGTGAGCGCGTTCAACGGGTCCAGTTTGCGAACGTAAGTCAGGTAGTAGCGGACGAACTCGGTGATCTCGGCGATGTGCTGCTGCTTCTCTTCGCCAGTCGCCTTCATGACATAATCATTGGTCACCGGCTCGTTCATGATGTCCCACATCAGCAGGCCCGGCTCATCCTTGATGGCCTCGACGACGGCCTTGACATAGGCATCACCCCGCGGACGGAACTCGGGCTTCAGTGTCGCCGGATCGATGTCATTTCCATTCCATAGAATGGGCATGGTGGTGAAGCCCATCCGGTTGGAAGTCCGGATATAATTCTTCAGCCGCGCGATGAAGGCCTGCGGATCCCTCTCATAGAACCGATAGCCGAGCCAGATGCGCGTACTGTTCAGGTTGATTCGCTTGGCGTAGCCAAGATCCCGTTCCAGCACCACCTGGTCACCGTCCATGCCGTAATTGACTCCGCGGATGAAGCTGTAATCTTTCAGCGGCTTCTCTGCCCGGGCGGGCAGAACGGCCATGGCGAATGCAATCGCCAGCAGCGCAGCTAGACGTGTCTTCATCGTGTTCCTCCAAGGCTCAGATGTTCAGCATGAATTCTAGCGCACGCCTCGGACGTTCATACGATTACGATTTCAGGTTTGCAATTCCCGGGCCGTTTAGCTATGATTCCAATATGTGTCCGGGGGAAATCCCTGGACCGTCAAAAGCACCACGGTTTCTGGGCTCGACTGCCAGAGGCGCGGCAACCCAAACGTTGCCCCTCCGGCAAGGAGTTCTCCGCAAGGCGGGGCTGGCAGAGGCGGTGGGAGACGAGGGAAGAATGGCTAGAAAAACCAGCAAGAACATTGTGAAGGCGCGCGCGGCTGTGGTCAAGCCGTCGTATGCCCTGCCCGAGGCGGTCAGCCTGCTGAAGCAGGTGAAGTACGCCAAATTCGATGAAACTGTTGACCTTACGATGCGCCTGGGCGTGGACACGCGCCATGCCGACCAGATGGTGCGCGGAACCGTGGTGTTGCCGCACGGACTGGGCAAGACCAAGACTGTGGCCGTGATCGCCACCGGCGACCGCCAGAAGGAAGCGACGGCGGCGGGTGCGGACTTTGTGGGCGGCGAAGAGATGGTGGAAAAGATTCAGAAGGAAGGCTGGACAGCCTTCGACGCGCTGATCGCCACGCCGGACATGATGAAGGTGGTGGGGCGGCTGGGTAAGATTCTCGGCCCCAAGGGTCTGATGCCGAATCCCAAGACCGGAACTGTGACGATGGATGTGGCCGCGGCGGTGAAAGAGATCAAGGCCGGCAAAGTGGAGTTCCGCGCCGACAAGACCAGCCTGGTGCATGTGCCGGTGGGCAAGCTGAGCTTTGATCCGCAGAAGCTGATCGACAACGCGACGACGGTGATCGGGGCGATTGTGCGCAGCAAGCCTTCGGCGGCCAAGGGCAAGTACATCAAGAGCGTGACGCTGAGCTCGACGATGGGCCCCGGAGTTCCGCTGGATTCGGCGGTTGCGGACGCGGTCGGCAAGCACTAATCAGTTTTCAGTTGTCAGTTTTCAGTGGTCAGTTACCAACATTCCGTGTTGCGATTGGGAAGCTGGGACAGTAAAGCGAGCCCCGTGCGGGCAGAACAGTTTGGAATTACTGGCAGGATTCAGCGGCAGGCAGGTTCTTCGGTACTGAGAACTGACAACTGACAGCTGAGAACTGTCGGAGCGGAGCGAAGAGATGGCGATTTCAAGGGCGAAGAAGACAGAGAAGGTCCAGTTGCTGGCGAAGGAGCTGGAGAGTTCGACGACGGCGATTATCGGCACTTTTACCAAGCTGACCGTGGCCAAGGACTTTGCCTTGCGCAAGGTGATTCGCGAGGCGGGCGGCAAGTATCGCGTGGTGAAGAACAAGCTGGCAGCCGTCTCCGGCCAGGGCACCAAGGTGGAGGCCGCGCTGCAAGGGCTGCGGGGCGTGAACTCGGTGGCGTTCACCGCGGGCGATCCGGTGGCGCTGGCGAAGGTCTTTGCCAAGTGGGCGAGCGAGAACGCGGAGTTCCAGTTCAAGTTGGGCATCGTGGACGGCAAGCTGCTGACGGTGGACGAAGTGAAGGCGCTGGCGACGATGCCGGGCAAGGAAGAGCTCTTTGCCAAGCTGCTCTTCCTGATCAATGCGCCGGCGCAACGGCTGGCGACGGTGATCAATGCCGCGGGCAAGGATCTGGCAGTGGTTCTGGGCCAGGGCGTGGAAAAGGAAAAGTTTGCTTCGGCGGCTTAAAAGCCGCCAGCCTCTAGCTCTTAGCCTTTAGCTCTTAGCTTTTTATCGAAGTTGAAGCTGTTGGGCTATCGAAGGAAAAGCTAGAAGCTAAAAGCTAGCAGCTAAAGGCTGCATTTTAGAGTTTTGGCTGTAGAAACAGGCGGGAAGTGCGCGGGTCTGGCGCATCGGAAACTTCCGGTTTGAGTTTGCGGTCGCAGGAAAACAATTCAAAACAGTTGTGAATGGAGAAGACAATGGCGGATTTGGCACAGTTGGAAGAGCAAATTGTAGCGTTGAGCTTGCTGGAAGCGGCGGCTTTGGTGAAGAAGTTGGAAGCGCGGCTGGGCGTTTCCGCGGCGGCGGCTGCTCCGGCGGCGGCAGCGGCGGCAGCGGCGGCTCCGGTTGTGGAGGAGCAGACCGAGTTTCAGGTGATTCTGAAGGACTTCGGCGCCAACAAGATCAACACCATCAAGGCGGTGCGGGAGATTACCTCGCTGGGCCTGAAGGAAGCCAAGGACTTGGTCGATGGCGCCCCCAAGGCGATCAAAGAGAACGCGACCAAGGACGAGGCCGAGGCGATCCGGAAGAAGTTTGAAGGCATCGCGACCATCGAAATCAAGTAGGCTCGATCATGTTGCCCGGCCGCGAGGCCGGGCAACTTGCAAGGCTGGCCGGAACGCGCTACGATAAAAGTTACGCGTCTTTTCGTCTCATTCTATTTTTTCGAGGGAATGGACTGGCGCGTCTTGAGAGTTGGGAATGGGCACGCGAGCAACCGCTGGCCGGGGCAGAGCCAAGCCCTCTGGCAGCGGGATTCTCTTTGTAGTTAAGTGCCTTGGAGTCAACAGTTTACTTAGGCGGCAGGCTAGGTTTCCGTTGACGTTGCGAGTGGCTGGCGAGCGAGCGGCAGAAGCGAGCTTTGGGATCGGCGAGAGCAGACAAGAGAATTCGGATGGGGGCACAGGCGATGGGCCGCGCTCGCGAGGCATTGTGTCCTTGCGGGCTATTCGTGTCTTCCGACCGCGGCAGAGGGGCCATTTCGGGAAAAACTGCTCTGCGCGTACCAGAATCGTAAACAGGTTCCATCATTTCGTTAGCTTCCTCGATTGTGCGCAGCATAGCGCACTTGCCGGATGTGCGGCAATGCCCACGACGCGTTTTTGAATGAAGATTCACGGGAGATGCATGGCCCCGGGGGAGATTCCCGGTGTGTTTGCGGCCTGGCAGTGAGTTTGCCTTGGGGGTTTGCCGAGGGGCTTGCCGGGTTTGAGGGGTGGGGCTGGAGATTGCAGTCGCCAGTCCGGTTTTTTTGACTTACTTACCGTAATTCGCCGGCGCCGAAGAGACTCGGGCGCCGGCCCGGGCCAAAATCGGCGCCGGAGCGACCAGGGTCAGGAGTGAACATGCCCAACGAGAAGCGCGCGATTCGCAGCCGGCTCGATTTTTCCAAGATTCCCACCGCAACCCAGATACCCAACCTGATTGAAGTGCAGCGGCGCTCCTATGAACGCTTTCTGCAGATGGACAAGCTGCCCAACGAGCGCGACGACGCCGGTTTGCAGTCGGTGTTTGTCTCGGTCTTTCCCATCACCGATTTTCGCGGCATCTCGCAGTTGGACTTTGTGGATTTTTCGATTGGCAACTGGGAGTGCAAGTGCGGCCACCTGAAAGGGCTGCATCACCTGCGCACGGCCTGCGTGCATTGCGGGTCTATGGTGATTACGGACCCCTTCCATCCCGGCGATGTGCTCTGCCAGAAGTGCGGCACGTACAACAAGAACACGCCCGACTTCTGCAACAAGTGCGGCGACCCGGTGAGCCTGCAGTTGAAGTACGACCAGCAGGAGTGCGAGGAGCGGGGCATGACCTTCTCCGCGCCTCTCAAGGTCACCGTCCGGTTGACGATTTACGACAAGGACCCGGAGACGGGCAACAAGTCGATTCGCGACATTAAAGAACAAGAGGTCTTCTTCGGCGACATTCCGTTGATGACGCCGAATGGCACCTTCATTGTGAACGGCACCGAGCGCGTGATTGTCTCGCAGTTGCACCGGTCGCCGGGTGTGTTTTTTGAGACGGCCAGCAATCGCACATACTTCCTGGGCAAGATCATTCCCTATCGCGGCTCGTGGGTGGAGTTCGAATACGACCAAAAAAATACTCTCTATGTCCGCATCGACCGCAAGCGCAAGTTCCTGGGGACGATCTTCCTGCGCGCGCTGGGGCTGCGTTCGGATGAAGAGATTCTGAAGACGTTTTATACCGTGGACCGGCTGCACGTGGCCGACGGCAAGCTGCACTGGGCGGTTCCGGAGGAAGGCCGTGGCGCAACGCACCTGGTGGGCGCCAAACCGGCGCACGCGGTTTTGGCTAATGGCGTGGAGATCGCGCACTCCGGCCGCAAGATTACACCGGGCTCGCTGAAGGCGATCCGGGCGGCGGCCATCGACCGGATCGAGGTTGAGCCGGCCGAGCTGGATGGCGCGCTGACCGCGGCCGACGTGGTGGACCTGAATACCGGCGAAGTGGTGGTGGAGGCCAACGTCGAGCTGACGGCCGACCGGCTGCACAAGATTTTGTCCAGCGGCGCGGCTGTCTTCGAGGTCTTCTTCCCGGAGCGCGACGACGTGGGCAACATCATCACAAACACGCTGAAGCGCGACTCGATCCGCAAGCCGGAAGAGGCGCTGATCGAAATCTACCGCAAGCTGCGCCCCGGCGATCCGCCGACGCTGGACACGGCCACGGCGCTCTTCGAGGGCATGTTCTTCGACGCACGCAAGTACGATTTTTCGCGCGTGGGCCGGCTGAAGTTCAACATCAAATTGTATGAAAACCAGGACGCCACGCACCTGAACAATCGCACGCTGACGCCCGAGGACTTTTACGCGACGATCCGCTATCTGCTCAAGCTGCGCAAGAACATCGGCATGGTGGACGACATCGATCACCTAGGCAACAGGCGCGTGAGAGCCGTGGGCGAGCTGATGGAGAATCAGTTCCGCATCGGCCTGGTGCGCATGGAGCGGGCGATCAAGGAAAAGATGAGCGTCTATCAGGAGCTTTCGACGGCGATGCCGCACGACCTGATCAACGCCAAGCCGGTGATGGCGGCGATTCGCGAGTTCTTCGGTTCCTCGCAGCTTTCGCAGTTCATGGATCAGACCAATCCGCTCTCCGAGATCACGCACAAGCGCCGCCTTTCGGCGCTTGGACCGGGCGGATTGAGCCGCGAGCGCGCGGGCTTTGAGGTGCGCGACGTGCATCCGACGCACTACGGGCGCATCTGTCCGATTGAAACGCCGGAAGGTCCGAACATCGGGCTGATCAGCTCGTTGAGCTGCTTTGCGCGCATCAACGAGTACGGCTTCATCGAGTCGCCTTACCGCAAGGTGAAAGACTCGCGGATTCTGGACTTCGTGGAGATTGCCAACGCCGGCGAGAGCGGCTTGCGCGTAGGCGACCACATTGAGAAGGAAGAGGCGGCGCGGTTGAACGCGGGGCTAAAGAAGGCCGGCAAGCATCTCATCGACCACATCCCATTCAGCTTCTACCTTTCGGCGTGGGAAGAGGACAAGCACACCATCGCGCAGGCCAACATCGAGTTCGATGATAATGGCCTGATCACCGAGGATTTGGTGAATGCGCGGCGGCAAGGCAACTTTGTGCTGGTGAACCGGACCGAAGTGGATTACATCGACGTCTCGCCGAAGCAGTTGGTTTCGGTTGCCGCGAGCCTTGTCCCATTTTTGGAGCATGACGACGCCAACCGCGCGCTGATGGGCGCGAATATGCAAAGGCAAAGCGTGCCGCTGCTGGTGGCCGAGGCTCCGCTGGTGGGCACCGGCATGGAAGGCGTGACGGCGCGCGACTCCGGCGCCGTGATTCTGGCGCGCCGCAACGGCGTGATTGATTCGGTGGATTCGCAGCGCATCATCGTGCGTGTGGAGGGCGAGCATCATCCGACGCAGCTTTCGCGCGAGGTCGGCTCGGACATCTACACGCTAATCAAGTTCAAGCGGTCGAATCAGAACACCTGCATCAACCAGAAGCCAGTCGTCCGCGAGGGCGAGCGGGTGGTGAAGGGGCAGGTGATCGCAGACGGACCTTGCACCGAGCAGGGCGAATTGGCGCTGGGGCGCAACGTGCTGGTGGCCTTCATGCCGTGGCGCGGCTACAACTTCGAGGACGCGATTCTTATCAGCGAGAAGCTGGTGAGAGAGGACTACTACACCTCGGTGCATATTGAAGAATTTGAGATCGAGGCCCGCGACACAAAACTGGGTCCCGAAGAGATTACGCGCGACATTCCCAACGTGAGCGAGCACGCGCTGCGCGACCTCGACGAGAGCGGCGTGATCCGCATTGGCGCCCAGATCAAGCACGGCGACATTCTGGTGGGCAAGGTCACGCCCAAGGGCGAGACGCAACTGACGCCGGAAGAGAAGCTGCTTCGCGCTATCTTCGGCGAGAAGGCCGGCGATGTGCGCGACGCCTCGCTGACTTGCCCTCCGGGGATCGAGGGCACGATCGTCGATGTGCGCATCTTCAGCCGCAAGGGCCAGGAGAAGGACGAGCGGGCCAAGCAGATTGAAGGCGAGTATGTAGCCAAGCTCGAAAAGAATCTGGGCGACGAGATTCGCATTCTGACCGACGAGCGCCTGAAGCGCCTTGACGGAATCCTGGGCGGCAAGGAAGTGCTGGCCGATCTGCACGACGAGCGGACCAACAAGCGGCTGCTGACCAAGGCGGCAATACTGGATCGCGAAACCATCGAGCGCATCTCGACGAAGAATTTGAAGCGCATCCGTTACGCCGATAAGGACCCGCGCGTCAACGAGCAGATCGACGAGATCGAAGAGATGACCTCGCGGCAGATCGAAGTGCTGCGCAAGATCACGAACGAGAAGGTCGCCAAGCTGCAAAAGGGCGATGAGCTGCCTCCAGGCGTGATCAAGCTGGTCAAGGTCTACGTGGCCATGAAGCGCAAGCTGAGCGTGGGCGACAAGATGGCCGGCCGCCACGGCAACAAGGGCGTGATCGCACGTATTCTTCCCGAGGAGGACATGCCGTACCTGCCCGATGGAACGCCGGTGGAGATCGTATTGAATCCGCTGGGTGTGCCTTCCCGTATGAACGTGGGACAGATTCTGGAGACGCATCTGGGCTGGGCCGCACATGCGCTGGGCAAGAAGATTGCCGATCTCATTCGCGCCAACACCGATGCCGCCTACACGCGCGAGCTGATGAAGAAGGAGTTCGCCGGAACCGCGACGCTGCGCCAGTTGCTTGAGCTGGACGACGAGATGCTGTTGCGCGTGGGCGCAGGCATGGAGCGCGGCATCTGGTTCGGGACCGCGGTCTTCGATGGCGCGCGCGAGGGCGAGATCAAGGCGCTGCTGGCTTCGGCCGGGTTGCCTTCCTCGGGCAAGACGGCGTTGTTTGACGGCATGACGGGCGAGCAGTTCGAGCAGCCGGTAACGGTGGGCTACATCTACATGCTCAAGCTCTC
>PMTP01000174.1 GCA_003167305.1 Acidobacteriaceae bacterium | reverse complement strand
GGTCCATACTTACAATCCCGCGACCGGCAAGACCGATGCAGCCAAGCTGAGAACCTACAACGGGAATGCCGTGGGCCCGACGATGCGCGTGCTTCCCGGAGACACGCTGCATGGAACTGTCCGCAATAACCTCCCGCATAATCTCTTGGGGTGTGCCGACGGTCCGGATCACAACGTTCCGCACTGCTTCAACACTACCAATCTGCATACGCATGGACTGCATGTTTCGCCGAAGGGCAAGAGCGATAACGTGTTCATCGATATCGAACCGGGCAAGTCCCAGGAATATCAGTTCGACCTGCCGGCGAACCATCCTGCCGGAACCTTCTGGTACCACTCGCACCGGCATGGCTCGACCGCCCTGCAGGTCTCGAGCGGCATGGAGGGCGCACTGATCGTTGAGGGCCACCGCGCCTATGCCGACAAGCTGGCGCATGGCGGGCTGGCCGATATCGACACCGTGCTGAAGCAGGCGGGCGGACGCAAAGTTGTGGACCACATCGCGCTTTTCCAGCAGGTCCAGTATTCCTGCCGCGAGCCCGACGGGACATTTACCTGGGATTGCGGCGCAACAGATGCAGGCAAGCCGCGCGTGGGCATGATCGAGGACTACAGCGCAAACCAGTTCGGTGGCCCGACGTGGGGCAAATCGGGACGTTACACAACGATCAATGGCTCCGTTCAGCCGACGGTCTCGGCGGTTGCCGGCGATATTTATCGCTTCCGGCTGATTCACGGCGGTGTACGTGACACGATCGGATTGCACATCACCGCCGCCAAAACGGAATTGCGCGGCAATCTGCTGGCCTCGACGCTCAGCGCAGGGGTTGGCGCAACAGCTGCACCGAAGTGGATCGAAGACCACTGCAACATGAAGGCGACGGTGCCACAGTTTGAAATTGCCACCGACGGCCTGACGCGCACCGCCATGTCCGAAAAGCCGATCAACGTGATTCAGCCAGGCTACCGCAGCGATGTGCTGGTGGTCTTTCCGCACAAAGGCCTATATTGCGTGACAAACGACGTCTTCAACCCGGCGGGCGTCATCAATCCGCAGGAACTTACGCCGGAAGCGTTGCAGAAGAATCAGTTCATCCCCAGGGAACCGCGCCTGCTGGCGCTGATCGAGGTGTCGGGCGACACCACCGTCGACCTGGCGCACCTGCGCGAGTATCTGGGCACGGAACTCTATAACGGCAATCCGGAACTGCCGGAGCCAGTGCGATCGCAGCTGCGGGCGTTAAATACGGCGGAATTCAGCCCCATGCCGGACCTGCGCGGAATCAAGGACGTGGACCACACGTCGACCGTCTTCGACATCGAGGTTCCGCCCGTTGTGCCGAAAGACACCTTTGAAGTGGACGGCCATGCCTATGAACCCGATCAGTACAAGAAACTCACCTTGGGCAAAGTAGAGGAGTGGGACATCAGTTCGAAACTGGGAAACCATCCTTACCATATTCATGTAAACCCGTTCCAGATCATCGCCATCTACGGTCCCGATGGCAAAAGCATCTTCGATGAACAGGGAAATTGTACGGAACTGAAGAAGACCGAAGCCAAGCCGAACCCCGACCCGCAGTACTGTGATCAGATCGGCGTGTTCCGGGACACGATTCTGATCAAGAAGGGGTACCACGTCATCGTGCGGGCGCACTATGAGGATTTCGCGGGCGACTTTGTTCTCCACTGCCACATTCTGGACCACGAGGACGAGGGAATGATGCAGAACATCCGCATTGTCGATCCGGCAAACCCGGATACCAGTCCATTTGGCGGAGAGACAGCCCACGCCCACCACTGATGAATGTGCTCGTGGAGGAGCGCGCACCTCATCTCGATTGAAGCTGCGCCCCTCCCCGCCAGCTACGGCTTCCCGCGCGCATAACCGCCTTTGCGCGTCGTTACGTCTATTCCGCACAGCTCTATCAAGCAGCTCTAGCCGCAGCAGACCTAACGATCGCATCGAGTTAAGTCTCGTTTGACGCATGATCGCCGAAGCGCGGACTGAAATCGGATAGGTCCTCAAATTTCGGCCAGCGTTCACCGATCTGCTCACAAATAATTCTCAGTTCGCCGGGCGCCCCAGATCCGATTTTCGGAGCTGGGAAACCACGAACCCACACGACGATTATTGATCCGATCGCGGCCAGCCGCTCCATCCCTCACCGTGCAATACTAATCCTCCTCCACGCCGCAATCGTTTGCGTATAATTCATCGCTAACATCGCACAATGAAAGAACGATGAAGAGCGGGATGTAGACGATGATTGTCCCACAATATAGGAAATTCACCTGACCCCACCCCCTTGCCCTGTGTAGGCCCCTTTTTAACGATAAATTTGCTCGTAACTATCTCGGAATCAATAAGTTAATTTCTAAGACAGTTAATTAACTGGTAACGGCAAACCTCGATTTTCACTCGTTGTTTGGCCTTTTTGGGCACAAAAAGACAGGAAACCGGCCAATATTCGTCGATTTTTTTCGCGTTGCGCCAAACCGCCTCTACCGCAAACTGCTCCGACAAAAAAGCGCGTACCCACAGAAAAGCCCCACCGTTGCGGATGGGGCTTTTGTGGCTAAAGGTAGCATCTCTTTACCATCGGTGCTTAGTCGTAGTATTCCAGACCGAGGTGGGTGATCAGGTCCGCGCCCATGATGTGGCGCAGCGTGTTTTTCAGTTTCATCGACTGGATGAAGAGGTCGTGCTCCGGATAAAGCCCGGGCGCCGACTGCGGCGATTTCAGATAGAAGCTCAGCCACTCCTGAATGCCGAGCGAACGCAACTCCGGCGTGCGCTTGGCAAGGTCCAGGAACAGCACCAGGTCGAGCGCGATGGGCGCGGCCAGAATCGAATCGCGGCAGAGGAAGTTCACCTTGATCTGCATCGGGTAGCCCAGCCAGCCGAAGATGTCGATGTTATCCCAAGCCTCTTTGTCATCGCCGCGCGGAGGGTAATAGTTGATGCGAATCTTGTGGTAGAGATTCTTGTAAAGGTCGGGGTAAAGCTCCGGCTGGAAGATGTAATCGAGCGAGCCGAGCTTGGACTCCTCCTTGGTCTTGAAGGATTGCGGATCGTCCAGCACTTCGCCGTCGCGGTTGCCCAGAATGTTGGTGGAGAACCAGCCCCGGACGCCCAGCAGGCGCGCTTTGAGGGCCGGCGCCAGTACCGTCTTCATCAGTGTCTGGCCGGTCTTGAAGTCCTTGCCGCAGATCGGCGCCGCGTTGCGCTTGGAGAGCTCGACCATGGCCGGGAAGTCCACCGTCAGGTTCGGCGCGCCATTGGCGAAGGGCACACCCTCGCTGAGCGCCGCGTAAGCATAAATCTGCGACGGCGCAATGGCGATGTCGTTGTTCTCCAGGCCTGCCTCGAAGGCCTCAATGCTCTGATGCACCGCCGTCGGTTCGATAAAAATCTCGGTCGACGCTGCCCAGATCATCACCACTCTGTCCACGGTCTTCTTGAAGGCCTGAATATCAGCCCTTAACTGCTCGGCCAGATCGCGCTTGTTCTTGCCCGTCTTCACGTGCGTGCCGTTGAGGCGCTTCACGTAATACTGGTCGAAGACCGCCGGCAGCGGCTTGATCGTCTCCAGGAAAGGCTTCAGTTGCTCCAGCGTCTTCTCGTCCAGCACCTTGGCGTGCGCGGCGGACTCGTAAACGTTGTCCTCGAAGATGTCCCAGCCGGTGAAGACCACGTCGTCGAGTTTGGCCAGCGGCACAAAATCCTTGATCAGCGGCGATTTGTTGTCGGTGCGCTTGCCCAGGCGAATCGTCCCCATCTGCGTCAGCGATCCGATCGGCTTGGCCAGTCCGCGGCGGATGGCCTCGACTCCGGCAATCATCGTGGTGGCGACGGCGCCCAGGCCGACCACCATCACCCCCAGTTTGCCCGTGGCGGGCGCAATCGGCGATGCTTTTTGGCCGCCTTGCTCTTCAATTCCCATTGTTTCTCCTAATCATTTTTGTGATTGCTCCGGTAATCCGGGCCGTTCAAACTTTCTTCAGGCAACCGAAATAGTGTACGCCTTGCGGGTTGCCCTCGTCCTATCTCCGTCTCATCTGCTACGCCTTCTCCGCCTGCCTGCCGCGTCTCAAATGCGACCACACAAACCAGACGATTCCTGCCAGCAGCGCAACCTCGATCACCGGATGAAATCTGTGAAAGGCCTGGTAGAAGCGCGGGTCCGTGTGCCACGCCTCGCCCAGCTTCATGCCGACGTACGCCAGGAAGAAGCACCACAACCCGGAACCCAAAGAAATATAAAGGTGAAAGCGCAGACGCGGCATTCGGGCAATTCCTGCCGGGAAGGCGATAAACGTCTGCACAATCGGCATACACCGCGCCACCAGCACGGTGATCGAGCCGTACTTTTCAAAGAACCAGGTCATGCGGTCCAGATCGTGGCGGCTCATCAGCACCCACTTGCCGTAGCGCTCCACCAGCGACCGTCCGCCCTTGGCGCCAATCCAATACGCCACCGCCGAGCCAAGATTGCAGCCCACCATCCCCGCTGCCGCTACAAGATAGAGATTGAAGCGCCCCAGATACACTAAATACCCGGAAAACGTCATGATGATCTCCGAGGGCAGCGGAATGCAGGCCGAATTGATCACCATCAGCGCGGCGATGCCGGCGTAGCCGCCCATTTCGATCACATGGGTCACTAACTGCACCAGATAGGCAATGATTTTTTCGCTCATGAGCGTTATCAGTATAGCGGTCCAGGCCGGGGTCTGGCTCCTCCGATGCGTGTCGTGGGACAACCGAGAGCTTCGTGCCCCATCCTTGCTGTCATCCTGAGCGGGCGTAGCGGAGTCTAAGGACCAACGTCTTGTAATCCTGGCGCGAGGGTGGGATACCGCGAACTCCTGGCGCGCAAGTGCCGTCCGCCTGGATGGCAAGTCCCAGGTGGTTTGTTACCATGATGGGGTATTCAAGGAGATCATCCCCGTGGCCGACTTCCCCCCTGTTCCTCTCACGCTTGAAGGCTCGTTCCTGCTCCACCAGTTCTTCCGCTTCGATTGGAAGGCCTGGCGCTCCCGCTCGGACGGCGAACGTGAAAAGATTGCCGCCGAGGCTCTCGAACTGCTGAATCGTTTGGAACGTAAAAGCGCCCACGGCGCCATCCAGACCGCGCTTTTCTCCCAGCTCGGCCACAAGGGCGACCTGGTTCTGATCCACTTCCGCGACTCGCTCGAAGCTCTCAATCAGGTCGAACTCGACCTCGCCCAGACGGAACTTTACGATTTTCTGGAATTGCGCCACTCCTACGTCTCGGTCGTCGAACTCGGCCTCTACGAATCGACGCGCAAGACATACGAAGCCGCCGCCAATCTGGAGCAGCACTCGCCGGAATGGAAGGCCGAGATCGCCGCCACACTCGCCCGCCAATCCGCCGCCATGGCCCCGCGCCTCTTCCCCGCCGTCCCCGAGGCAAAATACCTCTGCTTCTATCCCATGGACCGCAAGCGCGGCGANNTCATCGGCCGCCGCTACGGCGACGTCGTGAAGCAAATCATTAGCGGCTCCATCGGCATGGACGATTGGGAGTGGGGCGTGGACCTCTTCGCCGACGACCCGGTGATCTTCAAAAAGCTCATCTACGAGATGCGCTTCGACGAAGTCAGCGCCGTCTACGCTCTCTTCGGCCAGTTCTTCATCAGCGTCCGCCTGCCGGTTGAGAAACTCGGCGGCTGGCTCAGTGGCAAACTGATTGAAGCTTGAGTAATGTCCACCAAGCACACCAAGCTCGTAAAATCCAAGCCCATAGTCGGGTGCCCAAGTCCAGCTTCCGAGGCTAGAGAAAATCGCTGGCCCCACCGCAGGTGGTTCCGCGCTACAATCTATCCATGAACCGTTCCGCCGCTGAAGTTCTCGAAGATGTTCGTCGCCTCCCTCCCGGCGAACTCGATTGGCTGCTCGGGGAACTGCTCCAGTCCGGTGACGGATCGAGCGCCGAGGAGATTGACGCATCCTGGAAGGCGGAGGTCGAGCGCCGGGTCGCCGAGGCTGAGGCTGGAACTGCCGTGACCTATTCCTGGGAAGAAGTGAAGGCGCCCTTGCGTGCGCGACTGGCCAGATGAAGCGGAAACGCATTCGCATCCAGTCGCAGGCCCAAGAGGAGATCAACGAAGCCTTCGATTGGTATTTCAAACGCAGCCCAGAAGCGGTAGATGCGTTTCTCACGGAGATCGGGGAATCGCTGGAACAAATTGTTTCCCGTCCGCAACTATACCCCGCTTATACAAAGAACACGCGCAGACGCATCCTGGCGAACTTCCCATATTCCGTGATTTTTCAGGAGAAAGACGACGTCATTCTCGTCGTCGCTGTGGCCCACGCCAAGCGCCGTCCCGGTTACTGGCGCGGAAGAATTTGAAACACAAGCTATGCCAGAGACAAATCCATCCCGCAAACCCGCCGCGAAGAAGCAACTCCGTGTACAACACAGCTCACTAGCCCCCGATCGCGTCGCCGCCATCCTCGCAGCCCTCGACGAAGCCTATCCCCGCGCCGTGTGTGCCCTGACTCATAACTCGCCGTGGGAGCTGCTGGTAGCCACCATCCTATCCGCGCAATGCACTGACGTGCGCGTGAACCTGGTGACGCCAGAGTTGTTCCGCCGCTTCCCTACTCCGCAGAAGATGGCCAAGGCAACGCTGCCGCAACTCGAAGCTCTCATCCGGACGACGGGATTCTTTCGCAACAAAGCCAAGTCGATCCAAGGCGCGGCACGCAAGATTGTCTCTGATTTCAAGGGACAGGTCCCGCAAACATTAGCTGAGCTAGTCACCCTCCCCGGCGCGGCCCGCAAAACGGCCAACGTCGTCCTCGGCGTGGCCTACGGCAAGGCCGAAGGCGTGGTGGTGGACACACACGTCTTCCGCATCGCGCGCCGCCTCGGACTGGCCAAGTGCGAGACGCCGCAGAAGGTCGAGCAGGAGTTGATGCGCATCCTGCCCGAGAGCCGTTGGATCGATTTCTCCCATCAACTCATCCACCATGGCCGCCAGGTCTGCGTAGCGCGCAAACCCAAATGCGACCGCTGCAACCTGGAGCAGCTTTGCACGGCGAAAGATAAAGCTTGGAAAAGTTAGCCGGTTAGAGAATCAACAGCTACAATTTCAAACTGCAACTGCTCTGACTCGGAATCAATCGCCTGTTGGAATCCGCATCCGAGCAAGACCGCGATGGAGGCTGGATTCGCCTCGGTCGTATGCGCCACGATCTTCTTCGCGCCCAGCGCCGATGCCCGGTTCACCAGAGCTTGAACGAGTTCCTTTGCGAGCCCCTGCCCTCTCCATTGCTCACAGATGGAGTAGCCAATCTCCACGCAACCAGACTCGTCCGGCGGTCCGAAGTAGCCGCCGCAGCCAACCAGAGCAGGTTCGCTGCCTTCGAGAATCGCGTACCAGCCATACCAGCCAACCGCCCCCGGGCCGCCCTCGATCATCTTTTCCAGAAAAAACTGAATCGCGCCGCGGTCGTACTCGCCGGGGGGCCAGTCCTGGGGGAGACGCAACCCCAGAAGAGCCGCAAAGGCGGCAGGGTCGTCCAACTCCAGGCGAAGGGTCTGCTGCGTAGACGGCGTCAGCCGAAGCCGCGATGTTCGCATGATTTCGGTAGGTGCCAGGAGACGCTCGACAGCCGCAATCAGCCCCGGAATATCGGAGAGATTGGCCTCGGCGGCGGGCGGCCAGCCCAGATCGCGCAAGGTCTGGCTGGTAATCGGTCCAATCGAAACCGCCGGAACGCATGCGAATGGCCATGCAATCCCAGCCACGCGCGCGGCTTGGGCCAAGTGCGTTGCGCTGGAGGAGCTGGTAAAGGTGACGGCGTCGATTCCCTTCCCCAGTGCTAGTCGAAGCTGCTCCGGCGCGGCATCGGGCAGCACGTTGCGGTAAGCCTCGACCACATCGACCTCAGCTCCAGCGGCCCGCAAGGCATCCGGAATCACGTCGCGGGCAACGGCGGCTCGCGCCAACAGTATTCTTTGCCCCGCAGCTTGTGCCAGCAGTCCCTCAACCAGGCTTTCGGCCACGTAGGCCTCCGGGACAAAATCTACCTGCAATCCAATCAGCCGCGCCGCCGCCGCAGTTGCTTCGCCAATCGCCGCCACCTTCAAGCGAACCGGCTGCGTCAGCACAATCTCCAACGCCGCAGCCCGCTCAGCCAGCGCCCGCACCGCATTGGCGCTGGTCAGAATCAGCCAATCGTAGCTGTCAAGCTGGCGCAGCGCCGCGTCCAGCGGATCAAAGCTCTCCGGCGCGCGAATCTCCAGCACCGCAACCTCGACCGGCTCAGCTCCCCGCGCGCGCAAACCCTCGCTAAGCTTGCCGGCCTGATGCGCGGCACGGGTAACCAGCACGCGACGGCCCAGCAATGGCAGCGCGCTCATTACGCGCCTCCGGCAGCGGCAAGCAGCGGACCCGCGCCTGCTTCGATCAGCTTTTGCGCTATCTTTCGGCCCAGCGCCGCCGGCTCCGCGCCAACATGGAGCGCGATATGGTGGATGCGGACAGACTCACCTGTTTCGGGAGCGGCGACGACGGCAAAGAATTCATCCCAATGAGCCTCATCCGCGCTGGAATCCTCCTTCAGCCACGGCCGGCAATGAATGCCGATGGGCACCTGGCAGCCTCCGCCGAGCGCGGCCAGCGCGGCCCGTTCGACGGTCACGGCAAATCGGGTCGCCGCATCGTCGAGGAAGGCAACCGCAGCCATCGTCGCCGCGTCGTCCTTGCGGATTTCGATGCCCAGCGCTCCCTGCCCCGCCGCCGGGCAAAACTCCTTCGGCTCCAGCCGCTCGCGCACCCACTCGGTCTTTTCCAGCCGGTCGAGCCCCGCCGCAGCCAGCAGAATCGCGTCCACCTGCCCTTCGGCCAGCTTGCGCAGCCGCGTGTCTACATTGCCGCGAAACTCGACCGCCTCAATGTCGGGCCGCACGGCCTTCAACTGCGCGCGCCGCCGCTGGCTGCTGGTGCCCACGCGCGCGCCCTCGGGCAACGCCGCCAGATTTTCATACTTCACCGAAACAAAAACGTCGCGCGGGTCTATGCGCGGGGGCGTCGCCGCCAGCGCAAACGGCTCCGGCAACTCGGTAGGCAAATCCTTGAGCGAATGAACAGCCAGATCCACGCGCCCATCCGCCAGCGCTTCCTCAATTTCTTTCGTGAACATACCTTTGGAGCCAGTCAAAGCCCCGACCTGCGCGAAGGTGACCTCCTGCAGCCGGTCGCCGGTGGTCTTGATGATCTCGATCTCGACAGAATGGCCCTGGCCGCGCAGCAGCGCGGCGATGGCTTTGGCCTGCCAAAGGGCCAGTTGAGAGCCGCGGCTTCCGATGCGCAGGTTCATGGGCGGCCCACCCCGCTGCTCTCGTTCACTGGCTCTTCCTCCGCTTTCTCTGTGTCAGGATTCGGCGTACCCGCGGGCAGCGACCAAGTCTCACACAGCGATTCCAGCCGCGCCGCATCGTTCTCGCGCGCGGCCTGCTTGAGCGCCTGCATCGGCGGATGAAGAAATTTGTTGACCAGACTGCGGGTCAGCGCTTCGACGACAGTCATTTGCTCGGCGTTCAGCGAAGCCAGCCGGGTCTGCGCGCGCCGCATCTCCGCTTGACGAATCTCCTCGGCCTGCTGTTGTAGAGCCACAATCGCAGGAGCCACATTGACGGTGAGCAGCCTCTGATGGAAGCGCTCGACCTCGGTGGCAATCAGCGCCTCGGCGTCGGTAGCCTCGCGGCTGCGCTCCACCATGTGCGCCGCGGCCACGGCTTGCAGGTCGTCGATGTCGTAGACAAAAATGCCCTCCAGCTTGCCCATCGCCGGGTCCACGTCGCGCGGCACGGCTATGTCGATAAAGAACATCGGGCGGTTGCGCCGCCGATGCATAAAGGCCTGCCCATGCTCGCGGCGGAAGATCGGATGCGGCGCGCCGGTCGAGCTGATCACGATGTCAGCCTGGCTGGCCGCATCGTAAAGCTGCTCGAAGGGGATCACCTGCCCCGCAAAGCTCTCCGCCATGCGCCGCGCGCGCTCCAGCGTGCGGTTGGTCACCAGAATCGCGCCCGCGCCCTGCTGCACCAGATGCCGCGCGGCCAACTCGCTCATCTTGCCCGCGCCCACCAGAAAAACCGTGCGCCCTTGCAGCGAGCCAAAGATTTTGCGCGCCAGTTCCACGGCCACCGAGGCGATTGAGACCGAGTTGGAGCCGATCTCCGTCTCCGTGCGAACCCTCTTGGCGGCGGTAAAGGTGCTCTGCAAAAGGTGCTCAAGCTGCCCGCCCACAGTGCCTGCCGCGCGCGCCACGGCGAAGGCCTCTTTGACCTGGCCCAGAATCTGCGGCTCGCCCACCACCATCGAGTCCAGGCTGGCGGCCACGCGGAACAAGTGCCGCACGGCCTCTTGGTCGCGATGCTCGTAGAGGTGCGGAGCCAGCAGCGCCGGGTCCAGGCCAAAATGCCGCTGCAAAAAACCAGCCAGGCCAGCAGCATCCGGCTCCACCGCGGCCAGAATCTCGACCCTATTACAAGTCGAGACGATCATGCACTCGGAGACGCCGGGCACGGCGGCCAGTGCGCGCGTGGTCTCCGGCAGATCGTCGCGCGAGATGGCGATCCGCTCCCGCACCTCAATGGGCGCGGTCTTGTGGTTGACGCCGATAAGGACCAGGCTCATTGCGGACCGAACCTGTGCACGCGGCTGAANNTAGATGGCCCACATGGCAAACGACGCGATCACTTTGGGGTCGCGGAAGTAGCCTGCGCCCAGAACGGTCTCCTGCGCCAGAACCGAGCCGATCACCAGGCCGACGGTCACGCAGGGAAAGCCGAACTCCAGCATGGCGTGGGCAATGCGCTCCAGCGTGTCCAGCGGCGGCAGCCAGTCCAGCGGCAGCCACCAGGAGTCTTCGCCGGGCCTGTGCTTGCTCTTCAGGCGGCGCTCCTGAACCAGGTAGAGGATCGAAGCCAGCAGGCTGAAGCCAAGCGCCACATAGGCCGCCAGCAGCGCGGCAATGTGCGCGACCAGCCAACTGAAACGCACCCCGGCGGAGGGAAACATATAGCGGTCAACGCCCAGCGAAGGCACAAAAACCACGAAAAACGTAATCGGTAAGACGAAGATTCCAAGCGAGATCGCGTCGTAAATCCACCAAACCAGAAAGAACACCCCGGCAATCGCGAAGCCCAGCAGCGACTCCATCTCGCGCACCCCCACCGGCATCCAGTGATGCGCCTGGACGAGCATCTCGACGCAGGAGATAAAGTGGAAGAAAAAGGCCATGCCGCCCAGGTGGACGCAGCTTTTGCGCCAGCCCACCCGCCCGTAGAGCACGGCCGGAAAGACGGCGACAGAAGCCGCCGCATAAAGGATCACCGCAACTCGCAGCCAGAGCAGATACATTTCGCTTTTCACCTTACCGGTGCAAGAATCAGTATACTGTGACGCAAATCACTTCGCGGGCCTTAGCAGCCCGTGGTAAAAAATCTGGTTTTGAAAGGGCACGACTTTAGTCGTGCCGCAAATGCCACAAAGATAAACAACGGGCTTTAGCCACTGAGGGAAGTTTTTCGGCAAGTCGGACTTTATCCACGGGCTGTTAGAGCGCGGTTTGCCGGATTAGAAGCGCACAGCGTGCTTACGCTGCTTCGCTCAGAAAGCCGGCTACGGCTTCAGGATTGCGTGCAATCACGGTGAGGTAGGCGCGCGCCGGGGCGTCGGGACGTTTGCGGCATTGCTCCCAATCGCGCAGGGTTCCAATGGGGATGCGATAGGCGGCGGCAAAAGCCTCCTGCGTCAGGCCGAGGCGCTCGCGCAGCTTCTTTACGTTGGGAATATGAATCAGGCCCAGTTTGGCCATCTCCTCATCGCTGCCGAGAGGAAGCGGTTGCGCATCCGGGTCCGCAAGCGCTGCCGCATGAATCTCTTCATCGGTCAGCGCTTCGACCGCAGCCCAATCCGTATCCGTTTCAATCGGCGGATCGCCGGGTTCATGATCGACCCAAACCATATCGTTCAATTTCATCATTTTCCGCCCTTCTTACCGAGATGAGCCGGGTGCAGTTCTCATCCCGCTCCGTTGAAACCACGTAGAGTATTTCCTCTTGCCCATGCCCAGCGTGCCGATGCGCTCTTCGCCATAATCGTATCGGCCGTCTATCCAGGACTCCCGCTCCGGGTCTTCAAGGGCAGGGATGCCTTCGGCGAGTGAGAGACCGTGCTTGCGCCTGTTGAGGCTATCTTTCGCGCGATCCCAAACGTAACGCATGAGAAAAGAATACGGCTACGCCGTAGTCGTGTCAACAAGGTCTGGTAAGGAAATCGCGGATTCAAAGAAGCGCGGGTTTGGGTTCATCGACTCCCAGGTCTCAAAGGCGAGAGCTGGGGCATCCGGATTTTTGGGCAGACCCGTGCCATCGGCCTACGATACAATACATCTGATGTTGCAACCAACTCATGCGTTGTTCAACCTATGAGGAAACAACAATGAAGATACTCCCGATCTTTGCCTTAGCCTTCGCTTTGCTTTGCGCTGGATGCTCCAGCAATTTGAGCCGCACGGAAGCCGTGAATCAAATCATGAAATCTACACCGGTACGAATGGGGGCTAGTTCAGGCCGACATATCGGGTCTGTTGAAAATCTCTCAATTATGGAAATATTTACCGATGGGCCACGCGCCCGAGTGAAGTTTACATATGAAATCAAGCTCGATAAACCCGAAGACTCTGCACTTTTCCCTGATGGGAAACCTGCTCAAGACGTATGGATTGGAACCGATAAGGCCAGTTTTTTGACCAAAGTGTCCTCTGGTAACTTTGAGAATTTTGGCTCAGCCAATTTCGAAAAAACGGACGATGGTTGGAAAATGCGCAAGATTAATATGGATGATACGAATTAGACTTCGTTTAGCTGAATGCACTAATTCCGGACTCAAGGTGAGAGCTAGGGTATCCAGCCGCCCACTTGTCCAACAAATCATTCAAAATACTTCTCGAAACAAGGAAGCATTTCTTCGCCAATAAAACGTGCAATCGTATCTAAACAGTCAGTAATCTCTATATCCCTCGCGAATCCGTCATTGATGCAGATAAATCCGCGGAGTGAAGTCTCGGCTAATATTTCTCCATCTAAGGTAACATTCTTGACAACTCCAAGAATGTGTGGAAAAGGAAGTGGATATTCTCCTTCAGAACTTAATAATCTCGTCAGTATCACACGACGATGCTTATTAATATTTGTCAATTCTTCGAAAATGCCGAGAACAGAATTTTTTGGATCAGGCAAATGATAGGGCTGAAAAGAACCTATGAGTGCGATGGCATTTGGATCTACACCATCTAATCGTTTCCTTTTTACTAAATCGTCCATGTATGTTGCTTCTGACATCGCAATGGGAAACATAAGCCTTCTATGCGGTTGTTTCCCGGCAGATTCCACTAATTCCCAAACCATATAATCAAGCGATGATCTCAGGCACTGAAGACCATCACCGCATATCAGAGCGAGGCGTGCAGGTACCGGCTTCTTTTCTCTAAATACAAACTTCCGATGTTCCGGAGTACTTTCTTCCGTCTCGACCAAACCGCCCGGATCGGAATCGTAATATGCAACAAGTTCCTCCCGCAATTCATCGAAATGCTTCTTCGCACGATACATCTTTTGCCGAACGCTATCCAGTGAAGTCATACACTAATTATAACTATTTCGATTACTTTATTGCAGCTTCTTCTCTACCGGACTGAATTTCGACCGGGTTTTGGACAGGGCGCTGAAGCGGCAGGACGGCTAGAATCAGACTAGCCATGGCTGAATTCACGCATCTGCATTTGCATACCGAGTACTCGCTGCTGGACGGGGCTTGCGACCTCACCAAACTTGTCGACCGGGTGGCCGCGCTCGGACAGACCTCTGTCGCGATGACCGACCACGGGAATATCTACGGCGCGGTCCACTTCTTTGAGGCAGCTAAAGCCAAGGGAATCAAGCCGATCCTGGGCTGCGAGCTGTATATCTGCAAGCACGAGGACCACCGCGCGCCCGGAGAGGGGGACGAGAACAATCACCTGCTGGTGCTGGCGGAGAACGAGGAGGGCTACCGCAACCTGGTGCGGATTACCTCGGAGGCCTCGCTGCACGGCTTCTACCGCAAGCCGCGGGTGAGCAAGCGCTACCTGGCTGAAAATTCCAAAGGCCTGATCGGCTTCTCCGGCTGCCTGAGCGGCGAGCTGTGCGAGGAGTTGATGGCCGGCCGCTACGAGAAGGCGAAGAGCGTAGCCCAGCAGTATGAGGATATTTTCGGCAAAGGCAATTTCTTTTTGGAAATTCAGGATCAGGGCCTGGAGCAGGAGAAGCAGATTCACGAGGCGCTCTTCCGCATGGAGCGGGAGTCGAATATCCCTTTGGTGGTGACCAATGACTCGCATTATCTCTGCGGCGAGGACAGTCACGCGCATGATGTGATGCTCTGCGTGCAGACGGGCGCAAAGATTCACGATATGGAACGCTTCCGCTTTGATTCCGACCAGTTTTTTGTAAAAAGCGCGGACGAAATGGGAAGGATCTTCCCGGATTCCCCGGCGTTGATGCAGCGGACGATGGAGATTGCCGAGCGCTGCGAGTTAAAGCTGAAGCCGGTGGAGAATCCTTTCCCGGAGTTTGGAGTGCCGGAGGGGCACACCATTGACAGTTACTTCGAGTTAGTTTGCCGGGAGGGTTATAAAAAACGGCTCGACACGGCGGTGCGGCAGTTAGCGGCGCGCGGAGTGCTGCGAACGCCGCTGCATGAATACGAGTCGCGGCTGGAATACGAGATCGGCATCATCAAGCAGATGAATTACTCCGGATACTTCCTGATTGTGTGGGATTTTATCAAGTATGCGCGGGATAACGGAATTCCAGTCGGGCCGGGACGCGGCTCGGCGACGGGCTCGCTGGTGGCGTATGCGATGGAAATTACCAACATCGATCCGATGCAGTGCGTGCTTCTCTTCGAGCGGTTCTTGAATCCGGAGCGGGTGACGATGCCGGATATCGACGTGGATTTCTGCCAGAACCGTCGCGGCGAAGTTATTGAATATGTAACTCGCAAGTACGGGCGCGAGCAGGTGGCGCAGATTATTACCTTCAACACCATGGCGGCCAAGGCGTCGATTAAGGATTGCGGCCGCGCAATGGATATGCCTTACGGGGACGTGGACCGGATTGCCAAGCTGATTCCGGCGACGGTGGGAATAACGATTGATCAGGCTCTGGAGGACGTAGCGGATCTGCGCAACGTATACGACAACGACGCGCAGATTCGCGAGCTGATTGACACAGCGAAGAAGCTCGAGGGCTTGGTGCGCGGGTCGGGGGTTCACGCATCGGCGGTGGTGATTGCGCCGCGGCCATTAACTGAGTTAGTTCCTCTGGCCAAGACAAAGAACGACGAAATTGTAACTGCCTATGATATGAAAGCCGTCGAAAAGATGGGCCTGCTGAAGATGGACTTTCTCGGCCTGGCGACGCTGACTGTGATCGACTATTGCCTGAAGCTGATCGAAAGCAATCGCGGAGAGAAGGTGGATATTGATGCGATTCCGCCGGACGACGAGGAGACGTTCAAGAAGGTCTTTCACTCGGCGCTGACATCGGGTATCTTCCAGTTCGAGTCGAGTGGGATGCGGGACATTTTGCGGCGATACAAGCCGGATTCGGTGGAAGAACTGACGGCGCTGAATGCGCTCTACCGGCCGGGGCCGATGGCGATGATCGACGACTTCATCGAGCGTAAGTGGGGGCGGCGCAAGGTGGAGTATCTGCTGCCGGAGCTGGAAGAGGTTCTGAAGGACTCGCTGGGGGTTATCGTCTACCAGGAGCAGGTGATGCGGATTTCGCAACTGCTGGCCAGCTATTCGCTGGGTGAGGCTGACGTGTTGCGCCGTGCGATGGGCAAAAAAAGCAAAGAAGGGATGAAGGAGCAGAAGGACCGCTTTCTGAACGGAGCGGCGGCGCTGGGGCATCCGAAGAGTCAAGTGGGTGAGATCTTTGACCAGATGGAGAAATTCTCCGGCTACGGATTTAATAAGTCGCACTCGGCGGCTTACGCATTGGTGGCTTACCAGACGGCATATTTGAAGACGCATTACCCGATGGAGTTTATGGCTGCGCTGCTGACTTCTGAGACATCGAAGCCGGAAAATGTGGTGAAGTATATCGCCGAGTGCAAGGAGATGGGAATTCGCGTGGAGCCGCCGGACGTGCAGACATCCGGAGAGCAATTTACGCCGCATGGCGAGGCGATCCGGTTTGGCCTGGCGGCAGTGAAGAATGTGGGCGGCAATGCGATTGAGTCGATCCTGAAAGCTCGCGCGGAAGCGGGCGGGCACTTTAAGAGCATTTGGGAGTTCTGCGAGAAGGTCGATCTGCGCGTGATGAACAAGCGGGTGATCGAGTCGCTGATCAAGGCCGGAGCGCTGGACGCGCTGGGCAAGCGCGCGCCGCTGATGGCCGCCGTCGATAAAGCCATGGAGCGGGCGCAGAAGGCTCAGCGCGATGCGGCGCAGGGCCAGAGCGGGCTCTTTGGGCTTTTCGATGAGGGGCCCAAGGCGGGGCGCGGAAACGACGACCTGCCCAAGGTGGCCGAATGGGAAGAGGGCGAACGGCTGTCCAATGAGAAAGAGGTGCTCGGCTTCTTTGTTTCGGGTCATCCGCTGGATAAGTACGCGGATAAGTTGCGTAACTTGACGGGAGTAATTACCGCGGCCGAGGCGCTGGAGCGCAAGCCGCCGGAGAAGCGCTGGGGATCGCAGTCAGAGCCGGCGGACGAGATGCAGGTTGCGGGAATGATTCTCGGTTTGCGTGTGCAAAAGAGCAAGCGGGACCAGAAGTTATATGCGCAGGCGGCGCTGGAAGACGCTACGGGCAAGATTGACTTGATCTGTTTTTCGCGGGATTACGAGCGGCTTTCTGGGCAGTTGAAGATGGAGGCTCCGGTGCTGGTGCGGGGCGTATTGATGGGCGACGAGGATGCGGCGCCGAAGATAGCGGTCAGTTCGATTCAGGCGCTGGAAGAGGTGCAGGTGAAGGTGCCGACGGGGGTGCGGATTCGCATCAATCTGGAGTGCGCGACGGAAGAAATGTTTATGGGACTCAAGAGCGCCGCGGATGCCGCGCCGGGGCCGGGCAAGGTGATGTTGCAGTTAGAAATGAAGGGCGTGTATGCCGTGATCCTGGAACCGGAGGGGATGAGCGTGGCGGCGGATCGCGGCTGGGTGGAGCGGGTTGAGGAGTTAGTCGGCAAAGGAACGGTGCAGGCGGTGGGATAGACAGAGCCCAGCCTGACCTGCGCAATGATACCAAGCCGCCGCCAGGAACCATTCCAGTGTAATTCTCGTAGTTCTTTCTGGTGTGTTACCATGAATCGCCGATAGCTTTGGAAAGGACAGGAGAAATCTGAAATAGCCATGATCAATCCAAGACGCAATGCCCGTCTGTCTCTCGTTGTCGTGCTTCTGCTCGGCCTGAACGTCTACGCCGTAAAGGGCAACAGCCAGGAAAAGCCAGCCAAGGCCATCGATACGCCGCGCTATCGGGACTCGAGCCTCCCTATTCAAGACCGGGTGGCCGACCTGCTGCCGCGCATGACGCTGGAAGAAAAGGTGGAGCAACTCACGGGCGGGTGGGAGAACCGGATTGAGGTGATCGATCCAACCGGAACCTATACCAACGAGCAAGCCAGAAAGATACTGAACAACGAGTGGGGCGAGGAACTGAAGTTTACCCCGCGCGACGCCGCGATTCTGCGCAATGGAGTGCAGCGCTATCTGCGCGAAAAGACGCGGCTGGGCATCCCGGCGATCTTTCTCGGCGAGGCGCTGCACGGATACATGGAGTATGGCAGCACCAGCTTTCCGCAGGCGCTTGGCCTGGCCAGCACCTGGGATCCGGCGCTGGTGAAGCGGGTCTTCACTGCGGTCGGGGACGAAGCCGGCTCGCGCGGCGCGGGTCAAGTCTTTTCTCCTGTTCTCGACATTGCACGCGATCCCCGCTGGGGAAGGACGGAGGAGACCTACGGCGAAGATCCCTATTTGGCTGCGCGCATGGGAGTGGCCGCCATTGAAGGCTTGCAGGGCGATTCGTTTCTCATCGACCGCCGCCATGTGATGGCCACGGCCAAGCACTTCGCGGTGCATGGCCAGCCGGAAGGCGGCACCAACACGGCTCCGGGCAACTACTCCGAACGGATCATCCGCGAGAATTTCCTGATTCCCTTTCAGGCCGCCGTGCAGGAGGCCCATGTGGGCAGCGTCATGGCCTCCTATAACGAGATCGACGGCGTTCCCTCGCACATCAATCACTGGCTGCTCGACCGCGTTCTGCGCCAGGAGTGGGGCTTCAACGGCTACGTCACCTCCGATGGCGACGGCTTGCAGATGCTGATTGGCACGCATCAGGTGGCGGCCAATAAGGCAGATGCCGCGCGCCTGGCGCTCGCCGCGGGGGTCGACTACGACCTTTCCGACGGCTCCGTCTATCGCACGCTCGTGGCTCAGGTAAAAGAAGGACTCGTGCCGGAGAGCGAAGTGGACAGGGCCGCCGCCCGCGTGCTGGCCACCAAGTTCCGGCTGGGACTCTTTGACAATCCATACGTGGACCCGGAGTATGCCGAGCGTGTGAATAACAGCCCGGAGCATCGCAAGCTGGCCATCGAGGCGGCGCGCGAAGCGATGGTGCTGCTCAAGAACGACAAGAACCTGCTGCCGCTGGAGCTGGCCAAATTGAAGACCATCGCGGTGATCGGACCCAACGCTGCTGATGTGCATATTGGCGGCTATGCCCGCGATCCGGGCTATGGCGTCAGCATTCTGGACGGAATTCGCGCGCGCGTAGGCGGCAAGGCCACGGTGCTCTATGCGGAAGGGTGCAAGATCACCAACGCGCCACAGGGCTTCCGCGGCTGGTGGGCTAGCGGTGTCGAACTCATTGATCCCAAGACACAGACCGCTTCCATCCAGGCGGCTGTGGAGACGGCGCGCAAATCGGACGTCGCCATTTTGGTGGTGGGCGAGAACGAAAGCACTAACCGTGAGGCCTGGGCGGAGATACACCTCGGAGACCGCGATTCGCTGGATCTCCTGGGGGCGCAGAACGACCTGGTGAAGGCCGTGGTTGAAACCGGAACGCCGACGATCGTCTTGCTGATCAATGGGCGGCCGCTTTCCATCAACTACATTGCCGAGAAGGTTCCGGCAATTCTTGAGGGATGGTATCTGGGCGAGGAAGGCGGAACAGGCGCAGCCGCAATCCTCTTCGGCGATGCGAATCCCGGCGGCAAGCTGCCCATCACCTTCCCGCACACGGTGGGCGCTCTGCCCGACTTCTACAACCACAAGCCCTCCGCCAACCGGAGTTATGAGTTCAGCACGCGCAAGCCGCTCTTCGCCTTCGGCTCCGGATTGAGCTATACCACCTTCACCTTCGATCACCTGCGCGTCGAGCCGGAGCGGATTCTGTCCGGAGGAACGGCCAAGGTGAGCGTGGAGATCACCAACACCGGC
>PMTP01000160.1:642-9355 GCA_003167305.1 Acidobacteriaceae bacterium | reverse complement strand
TAGCGCTGGCGGTAGCGCAACTCGACGTCGGCCAGGCCGTGAAACTTCTCGGGCAGCGCCAGCATCGCCTTGGCCAGGAAGGTCAGCGTCTCGACGTGGACAGTCAATTCGCCGGTCCGCGTGCGGAAGAGGTAGCCCGTGACGCCGATGTGGTCACCCATGTCGAGGAGCTTGTAGAGAGCGAAGCCCTGCTCGCCGACGGCGTCGAGGCGGACGTAGATTTGCAGCCGCTGGCCGTCCTGTTGCAGGGTCGCGAAGCCGGCCTTGCCTTGGGCTCGGATGGCCATGATGCGCCCGGCGACGGCCACTGTTACGCGCGGCGCTTCCAGAGCCTCGGCTTGCGCCTCGCCCCATTGGGCGCGCACCTCAGGCACGGTGTGCGAGGCCGAGAAGTGGTTAGGATAAGCGGCCTGTCCCAGCTTGACGATCTCTTCGATTTTTGCTTTGCGCAGATCGAAGAGGCTGCGCTCAAATTCCGAATCGAACACTGAACTTCCTTCCATTTTTGGGCAAATGCCTAAAAGGGAAGTATACCTGCTCGCCGGTTTGCACTGTATGCTGAAAGGAGTCACCATGCCCTTTCACCGCGACCTACCGGAGTCGAAGCCGCCCGAGAAGTCCTCGGGCGGACTGGCCGCCTATATTGCGGCGGAAAAGCTGCTGTATCTTGCCTTTGTGCTGCCCGCGACGGTGTTTATCGGCTGGGCGGCTGGCTGGTGGGCGGGTAACCGGCTGCATCAGACGTGGATGGAGTTTGCCGGGATCGTCTTTGGCAGCATCGCCGGGCTGTTTTATGTGATTCAGACGGCAATTGCCGGCGAAAAGAAATCCCGCATACAGGACTCGGCCCAGAACGGGAGCGGGAAGGGAAGCGGCGAGAATCACTGATGACCGAGCCAACCCATTTCTTATCGGATTTCACGGATCAGGATCTTCAACTTCTGCTGAAACGCGCTCTTCGCAATACATTGATTTTAGGAATGGTTACAGCCATTGCTGTGTGGATTGGCGGGGGCTGGCCGAGCGCAGCGCTGCTCGGGACCGGCACGCTGATTTCGGCGGCCAGCATCTGGGAGTGGCAGCGTCTGGTGCGCGTCATCAACGCCAGAATGGACAAGCAGAAGACCCCCGGCAGCGCTCCGGTGGTGGTTCTCTTCTTTGTGCTCAGGCTCACCGTCTTTGCCGGGGTGATCTATGGTAGCCTGAAGTGTTTCCATGGCTCGATTGTGGCACTTCTCTTCGGCCTGAGCCTTGCAGTGCTGGCCATTGGCTGGGAGGCGATCCGGTTGCTGCGCGAGTGATCGAGACAGGGACGGAAACAAGACTGAAACAGGCTCCGCGGCGGATGCGATTTGCTGCCCGGAGACGGAAAGACTCAAGGATTCATGCCGGAATCTTTAGCATTTACCCGTTTGTTGAATCATTTGTTCGGTGGCATCGTTGCTTTTGTGCTGCATGCTGTGGGCATTTCTGTCACTCCAGCCACTGCCATCAATGACACGTTTGCGATGGAATTGCTGGTGGTCTGCTGCCTCATTGCATTTTTTGTGATTGTGCGGATCAGCCTCTCTGTGGAGAAGCCAAATCCGGCGCAGCAGATAGCCGAGATGATTCACGGCTTCGTCGGCGACCAGGCCGAGCAGGTCATTGGCCACGGATATGAGCGATTTCAAGCATTCGTGACCTGCGTTCTGTTATTCGTGGTCTTCAACAATCTTATTGGCTTGATTCCGGGCGTCGATACACCTACCGCCCAGCCCGTGGTTCCATTGGGCATTGCGGTGCTCACATTCCTTTACTACAACTTCCACGGTCTCCGCGCAAACGGCCCCATCGGCTACCTGAAGCAGTTTGCAGGACCGGTATGGTGGCTGATTCCGTTGATGTTCCCGGTCGAGATCATCTCTCATCTGGCGCGCATCATGTCGCTCACGATTCGTCTTTACGCAAATATGCTGGCCAGTGATTTGTTAACGCTGATTTGTTTTTCGATGTTCCCGGCAGTAGCTCCGACAGCGTTTCTCGGACTGCATTTTCTCGTTGCTTTGGTCCAGGCTTATGTCTTTATGCTTCTGTCAATGATTTATCTATCCATGGCGGTTTCGCACGAGCACTAAAAGGCAGCTTTCAGCTATCGGCTATCAGGTTTGGCATCGAACTGTGAACTGCATAGCTGTGAGCTGACGGCTGAAAGCTGAAAGCTGTTTTTCAACAAGATTCCGCCGGAGAGCGCTTCCGCTCCGGGCCAACGGTAGGCCGCAAGCGTGAGGGGGCCAGCATGGTGAGCCTCAACCACCTACTGGCGGCCAATTCTAGTGAAGCAGGAGAACTATGAAGAAGCTGCAATATGTGTTCATGGCCCTGGCGGTGCTTTGCTTCGCCATTCCGGCCTTTGCGGATGGCGGATCAGCCGTTATCAATTTGGCGCCAATTGGCGTTGGCCTCGGCATGGGTCTGGCAGCAGGTCTGTGCGGCCTCGGCCAGGGCAACGCCGTTGGTTCAACCACCGAGGCTTTGGCGCGCAACCCCGGCGCACGCGCCGGCTTGCTGATGTTCCTGCTGATCGGTCTGGCCTTCATCGAGTCGCTCACCCTGTTCACGTTCGCAATGGTCTTCCTGAAGATCAGTTAAGGCTGGCTTAACGAAAAGCACAACGGCCCCACCCAAGCAGGTGGGGCCGTTGTGTCTTTGTGGGTCGAAGGCTATAGAACTTTCAGAAGTCCATCCAGATGAATGAGCTCAATTCCAGGAATCGAGGCGAATCGATCGTCATTTGTCATGAAGGCAGTTGCGCCACTCACCCGTGCCGTGGCAAGTTGAATCGAATCCGGGGTCTTCAAGCCATAGGATGCGCGCAGTTGAGCGGCTTCTGTGGCGATTTCCGCGGAAACGGGAAGCGTCTTCAGATTGTGGGAATCCAGCAGAATGCTGGAATACATCTGGGCAAGACTTCGATTGCCATACTTGTAAGGGTGAACAAGAACCTCGGTCAGTGTGAGTGCCGAGGTGATAACTTGGATATCGCCAATCTCCACTGCCTTAAAGAAGGGACGAACTAAAGGAAGATAAATCGGATGCTTTTCGATGAAGTAGATCAGCGGCGCTGTATCCAGGCCGACGACTGTTCCGTAAAGTTTCGTTATCCATTCCATGAGGCGCGCTCATTATTGACGTATTCCTGCGCGTCGATCCCTTCCCAAATTTCTTTGCCAAGTCCGCACAACTCCATGATGCTGTGCTGTGGTTCGGGAGCAACACCCTCGCTGGCGCGGACTTTCAGTTCTTCAATCAGGCGCAATTGCTCCTCAGGGCTGAGCGATTCAGCCATTGAGAGCGCGCTTTCATAGGAAATGGCAGCCACAGTTCGTCTCCTGTTTCGTATCATAGCCGCATTTCAGCTCTAATACAAAGCAGGGTACGGAGAAAGGTGCGCTATCGGCCGGTCGCAGCTCCACCGCGCAGTATCTGGATGGCCTGCCGGTAGTCGAGCGTGGCGGGGACCGGCGCAAACAGTGTGTAATCCTGCACGGAGTCCGAGTTCTTCGGCTTCCAGAGCACCCTTCCATTCATTACCAGCTTGAGGTGCACGATCCGCCACTCTCCCGCGCCCACATCGGCCTGGTTGATCTCCACCCAGCCGCCCTTGTCCAATTGGCCCAGGATGCCCAAGCCGAAGTCCTTGTCCTGCTGCAGGCTGCCCGCCAGGCGCACCACGCGCTCCTGGGCGGGATCGATCCAAATCTCGCCGGCCATGGCGGTTAGCACGCCCGTCTCCAGGTCCGGAGGGTCGAATTGCGGATTGGGGCGGAAGGTGAACTTGACCACCGTTCCCGTCGAGGCTGTGCCTGTTCCCGCAAATTGGTAAAGAAATGCCGTGGGCAGCACGCGCAGAACCTTCAGCGCCCGCTCGGTGTCATTCTCCTCGCTCTGCTTGCGATGCCGCTGGAGGCTGGGATCGCCGAGCAGCGCATTGAGCCGCGCCTCCTCCTTCTGCTCGTCGGCCGGGCTGAGCGGCTGGTCGTTGATGGCCACCAGGCGGGCCACATCGCCGTCGGCGGTCTCAACAATCTCCTTGGTCGTGGTGATGCGCGGGCTGGATTTGCGCAGCCGGTAGCGCATGGGGTGGTTGTGGCCGAAGTGCTGGGCGGCGCGCGATTCCGTGGCCAGCGCGCGCCCCACCAGCGCCTGGGCCTGCGCGGGCGCGAGGGCCGGAGCGGTCTGGGCTGTGGACGCGGCGGCCCAGGGCAGCCACAGAAAAAGCGTCAAGAGTTTGCGCATACTCTCCAGTTTAGCGGGCCTGGGCCGTGATTGACTCCCTTTGGCGGTTAAACGCGGAGACGCCCGGGACGATGCCGTGGTTGTAGCAATGGGTCCGGGTTGCGTATAGTTCGTGCAGGGCCAATTGCATGAGCGAACTCTCATCGACTGAAGCGGACGGTCTTCGGCTATACGCTCCCTCAAGGGCGACAGCCGTAGTTGGGCATCTGTTTGAGTAATCTCAGAGCACACACGAAGGAAGGCCCCCGGAAGGAAGCACATCATGGCAGTGGAAAACGCTCCAGCGCGCATCGGCAAGACCATCGTGATTTGCGGCGAAGTGAAGGGCAGTGAAGATTTAATTGTGGATGGGCGAGTGGAGGGGACCGTGAGCCTCTCGGAGAGCCGGTTGACCATCGGCCCCACTGCAATCGTTGCCGCCAACCTCTCCGCCAAAGACATTCTGATTCTGGGTCAGGTTCAGGGCAATCTGGTCGCCAGCGGCCGCGTCGAGTTGCGCACCGGCTGCCAGGTGGAAGGCGATATCCGCGCCCTTCGCCTGGCGGTGGAGGACAACGCGGTCTTTCGCGGCAAGGTGGATCTGACGCAGGCTGTCTCCAGGGGCCCCAATGGCGCAAGCGCGCCGCCGGCCGACGGCTCCTTTTAACAACTAGCTGCGCGCCGGTTCGGCCGCGTCTCATCGGCTCGACCGCAAGGGGATTTGAGGGTGCATAGCCATTGGTTTGGCAAGAAACCGGAGATCGCGCCTCCCGCCTCCGTCCAGGGCCTGGCCGGACCCAGAGTGTTGCGTCACTCGGGCGGATGGGCGGCCCTGCGAAGGCGGCTTCAGGCGGACTCCGGCCTTCACGCAATGGACATTGGCTACACCTCTCCATCCAACATCAACTACCTCACTGACCTGGGCCACAGCGTCTTCCTGGCCGATGTGGTTCACGATGCCTGTACGGGGAATTGGCAGACCGGCGCCGGCCCGGACGGCAAACCGGATTGGAACGTCGAGGGTTTTCTCGAACAGTCGCTCAACTTCTCAGGCCGCACGTTTGACGTCGTTCTCTTGTGGACCGCCCTCGATTATCTGCCCGAAGCCCTGGTGGCGCCGGTGGTTGAGCGCCTCTTTGAGGCCACAAATCCGGACGGGCAGGTGCTGGCCTTTTTCCACACCCGGACTCATGGCGTGGAGACGGCGCATTGCCGCTTCCACGTTACTGCCGGCGACGATGTCGAAGTGCAGTTGGCCGAGCCGTTTCCCATTCAGCGCGCATTCACCAATCGCAGCATCAAGGAACTCTTCGCCGCCTGGTCCGACTACCGGCAGTTTCTGGCCAAGGACAGCGTCTCGGAATTGCTCATCACACGCTGATGGCGCGGACAGTTCGATCAACCTCGTGAGGAGGGACCATCATGAACTTGAAAGGAACGCGCATCACCTGGCTGGGACACGCCACCGTGCTGGTGCAGACCGCCAAGGGCACGAACATCCTGATCGACCCGTTCATCACCGGGAATCCCAAGTACCCCAACGGTTTTGTGCTGCCGGAGAAGATTCACTACATCCTCGCAACCCACGGTCACGGGGATCATATCTCCGATGTTGTGCCGGTGGCGGCCAAACACCATTCCACCGTGGTGGCGATCTATGAGCTGGCTGCCTATTTTGCGGAGAAGGGCGTGGCTCATACCGTCGGGATGAATCTCGGCGGAACGGTGCAACTGGACGACGTCTCTGCCACCATGGTCGAGGCCAAACACTCCTCGGCGGCGCAGGATGAATCCGGCGCCCATGATGTGGGAGTCGCGGCAGGATTTGTCTTGACCATTGCGGATGGCCCGGTCCTCTACCATGCCGGCGATACCGCGGTCTTCGGCGACATGAAGCTGATTCGCGACCTGTATCGGCCCGAAGTAGCCATTCTCCCTATTGGGGGACACTTCACCATGGGACCGAAGGAAGCAGCGCTGGCCGTGAGCCTTCTGGGGGCGAAAACCATCCTTCCCATCCACTTTGGAACCTTCCCGCCGCTGACCGGAACGCCGGAGGAACTGGCGGCATTGGTCGTTACCGGCGTCCAGGTGGTGCGCTGGGCGCCCGGAGACTCTTACTAAATCTGTAAGCTGGCGCTAGTGCTTAGACCGAATGATTTGGTAATTGTTCCCATACAGGCGCGGACGAGGACGTTCGCACTACAGCCGGCCGGGAGGCCAGCGCTACATTCTGGCCATTACCAATTCTGCGGTCACGGTACTAGAGATAATGGGGCGGCTTGGGTGAACGGCCCGGCAGCCCGGGCAAGGTCGTGTTCCCGGTAGGGTCCGGGACGCGGGGGGGAAGAGCACCGGAAGCCTTGGCGGCGCGATAGTTGCGCAGGTCGCGCAGGATCTCCTGCTTCTCGCGGGCATACTGGCCGGCCAGATGGGTTAGAGCATAGGTGATGATGTCGCTGTGGTGCAACTCCAGCATGGAGGGATCGCGGCGCATATTCAGCCATAAGCGATGCACCAGTTGCACGTCATCGGGACTCAGCGCGGGCGCGTGCGGCCCTATGAAAAATACCTTGGTCTCGCCGTCGTGGCCGATGACATAGTAGTTGAACTGGCGCTTGGGCTGCGGCAGCGCCTCCCAGGCCTGCCCCAGGTGGAAGGCCTGATCCTCGGCGGTCATCCGGGTGGAAACTCCGGAAACCACGGAGTCCACCTCCAGCGAGCTTGCGCCCTGCGCCAGCGCCGCGTAGACATCTCCGGCGGGAACCACCAGCAGCGAAACTTTTTTGCCAAAGCTCTCGGCAACAGAGACGGCCTTGGTAAAGAGCATCTGTTCGTGATCGCTGAAGCTCTGCTCCTCGGCGCTCAGATACTCCGGTCCGCCTACGCCCATAATGCGCACGCTGATCACCACCACGTCCTGATCCTCGGTGCTGGTGTGGGAGAGCGTCCATTTCAGAGCAAGTGGATTGGCGGCGTCGCGCATGGTCACCATGACGCCGCCGGGACGGATGGCAGCCGACTCCGAACTGATCGTGTCCTGATGTTCGAGCTGAAACATATCCTTCATCTGCAGGGCAGTCAGAGCGTGCTTGCGCAGGTTGCTGCGCTCGGAGATGGTAAAGATGATAAAAAAGCCGGCCGTAAAGATGACACCGCTTACCGTGGCCACTGATTTGGTGAACAGATTGACGGTGGCCACTGAGAGCAGCACCAGAAAGACCGAGAGCAGGCCGATGGGAATCTCGAACTTGCCGATGCGCAGGTTGGGCGGAACCTTCCAGCCGCGTTCGCCGTGGTACTTCCCGCGCAGCACCAGCATCGCCAGGCTATTGAAGGTGAACGACCAGATGACGCCGAAGGCGTAGGCCTCGCCCAGGATGATCACGTTGCCCCGGCTGGCGATAATCGTGATCATCTGCAGGATGAAGACCATGTTGATGATGCGATAGCTGGTGCCGAACTTCACGTGCGGCTTGCGGAACCAATCGGTAAGAACACCATCCTCGGCGACGCGCATCAGCACGCCGGTCGAACCGATCATCGAAGTGTTGATCGCGCCGGAAAGGATCAGGAAGCCGACCAGCACCACAAAGATGCGGAAGGCGATGCGCCAGAAGAGGGGACCGACCATGTACATGGCCAGGCCGGCGATCAGATTGTCCTGGTAGACGTGGGTGATCTGCCATGCGGGAATCAGCATGGAAGCCAGCAGCGTGGCGCCGCCGGTGAAAATCAGGCTGTAGAGGGCAATGACGATGGCCGCGCGCTTGAGGTTCTTGAGCTTGGGATGCTCGATCTCGCGGTTGACCTGGGCCAGCGTTTCCTCGCCGCTCATGGCCAGAATCGAGTGGCCGAAGGCCATGAGAATGCCGAACAGCCCCAGCATGGGAAGCAGTTGCGGCGATCCTCTCAGGAAGCCCAGAGCATCGCTGCTGAACTTGAGATGCGAGGGTATGGGCGACGGCGGCACGTGAACCCCGAGCATGAATACCGAGTAACAGCCCCACGCGAGCAGAATCACCACCATCACCGTAGTGATCTGCATGACGCGCAAGGCCTTGTCGCTGGACTCTTCAATGCCCTTGATGTTCTGCCACCAGTAATAGATCGTCACCGCCGCGGCGAAGACCGCCGAGGTGTGATTCATCTCGAACTGGATGGGATGATGATGCGCGTCCAGCATCGCCGGAGGAAGCCAGTGGCTGGTGTTGGCCACGGTGATCAGCTCGTTCATCAAGCCTGTAATGTATTGTCCGGCGGAAACGCCCGAGATCGGCCCGGTAAGAATGTAATCGAACATCAGGGCCGAGACGCTGACTTTGGCAAAGCCGCCGCCCAAAGCCTCCTTCACCACGCGGTAGACGCCGCCGCGGGTGAACATCGAACAGCTTTCGACGTAGACCGCGCGCACCGCGAAGCTGAAGAGCATGATGCCGAGGATGAACCACGGCGC
>PMTP01000160.1:0-629 GCA_003167305.1 Acidobacteriaceae bacterium | reverse complement strand
TTGGAGCTACGGTCGTTCGGGAAGATGCCATCGCGAGTGTGCCGGCGCGACGGCCGGCTTTTCAGGGTAGAAGGGGCATAAATCACGACACGCCCCGCGATAAGTTTATTTCTAATTCACGCCACAGTCAATGAAAAAGCAGGTGGCAGAGGTTGGGTCGTCAGGCGCGCGATTCAGGCGGCTCGTCTTTGCCGAAGAGTTCTTTGCCATCCTCGACGAAGCTGATGAGCACGACAACGGCAGACCCCGCCAGGCCGACAAAAAACATCACTTCCAGAACCCGCATTGCAAAGATTGCTACTTGCATACTCAGATTGTAGCCTGTTTACGGTTCATTCACGGGATTTTCGCGGAGATGAAATCCGCCCTGGCTCGTTCATCGCATCCCAGCGCCCGATGCGATACACTCGGCGCAGGATGCAGCACGCATTTTGGAAGTCGGGAAGCTGGAAGTTGTGGGCCGCGGCCGGTCTTTCCGCCGGCCTGCTTGAGCTGCCGTTTCCGCTGGCCGGGCCGTTGCCCCTTTGGCGGTCGGTCTTCGCATGGTTTGCGTTGGTTCCGCTGCTGTGGGCGCTGCTTTCACCGGCCTGTGTGAAGCAGCCACGCCCCTTACGCCGCGGCTTTCTGCT
>PMTP01000150.1:22707-39199 GCA_003167305.1 Acidobacteriaceae bacterium | reverse complement strand
GTACCCGGAACGCTCCACCAAGGGCGTGGACGGCAAAACCACCTACAGCGAAGGCGTCAATGTGGGCTACCGCTGGTTCGACCAGGAGAAGATCGATCCGCTCTTCGCCTTCGGCCACGGCCTCAGCTACACCAGCTTCGCCTACTCCGGCCTGAAGGTAGAGAAAGCCAAGGACGGCGGACTTGATGTAATGGTAACGATCAAGAATACCGGCACAGTGGCCTCGGACGAAGTTCCTCAGGTCTATCTGGGCGCGCCCAGCGAGATTCCCGCTGGAGTCCAGTTCCCGGTTCGGGCGCTGGTCGCCTTCGACCGCATCCACATGGCTGCGGGCAAGATCGGAAACCTGGTCATCCACGTCGCGCCGCGCCAGTTGCAGTACTGGTCCACCAAAGAGGGCAAGTGGGTAACGGCGACCAGCAAACGCACGGTGAGCGTGGGCGCATCAAGCCGCGATCTGCGGGTGGAGCAGAGCATCGACTAAGCAACCCCGACTAACCAGAAAAGCCGGAGCATCGCTCCGGCTTTTCTGTTTGCGGCAAAGAAATCAAAGATCGACGGTAAAAACGTAACTGCCAGCATCCAGTTGAATACCTTTTTGCTCAACCGTCAGTGGCTTGCCGTCGAGCCGGTAGCGCGCGGCTTCCTCCGCGGTCAAGGTCAGAACTCCCCTGGTGTTGGCGGGCAGGATCAGATGCCAGACGGCGGTGCTTCCCGTGACCTTCCAGTCGCTGTGGATTGTGCCATAGGGCGAGTCGTAATCGAAGGCCACGCTGCCCAGCCGCGCATCGAAGACCGGATGCAAAACCACCGTATGGAAGCCGGCATCAAGCGGTGACGCATCCACGCCGGCGGCGTAGCGATAGAGCCAGTCGGCGACCGCGCCATAGGCGTAGTGGTTGTAGGAGTTCATGCTGGGATCATTCTTCATCTGATCGCCGTTCCAGCGCTCCCACATCGTCGTCGCGCCATGCTCCACCAGGTAGCCCCAGGAGGGATAGGCAGTGTTCAGCAGCAGCTTGTAGGCCAGATCGGCGTGCCCCGTCCTGGTCAGTTCTTCCAGCAGATAAGGCGTGCCGAGAAAGCCTGTGCCCAGCAACCCGTGATTGGCTTCGATCTTGTCCGCCAGCTTCTGCGCGACGGCCGGGCGCAGCTTCTCCAGGACCAGATTCATGTGCAGCGCCAGCACGTAGCCGGTCTGCGTATCGCCGCCGTGTGCCATGGCGTTGGGGTTGTTGATCTGGCCAAAGGGCGACGGGCTGTTGTCCGCGCCAGCCACAAAGCCATCTTCATGCACAAAGTGCTTCTGAAAGGCGGCGGAGATCGTGGCGAAGAGCTGCGCGTATTTCAGTTCGTCCGCAGTGCGGTGAGTGGCGTGCGCCATCTGCCGCATCAGCGTTGCATCATAGGCCCAATAGGCGGTTGCAACCAGAACGTAGTCGGTGCGGCCCTCGGGCGAGAGCCAGTCGGCAAAGGGAATCCCGGAGCTGTGCTTCCATAAGCCGTCGGGGTTGGCCGCCTCGATTGCGTCAAGGTACTTCTCCATCGCCGCCCAGTTCTCGTTGATGATACTGGTGTCGCCGCTTTGCAGCCAGGAGGTCCAGGGAATGATCACGCCGGCGTCGCTCCAACCCGCGGCAAAGCCCGCATTCGGCGTCACGGTTCCGGGAGAGTAGATGCCGTAGAAGGGCGTGCCGACCTGCGTTCCGCGCATATCCCCGGCGAACTTGCGCGAGAAGGCCGCCAGATCCATGTTGTAAGAGGCGGCGCGCCAGAAGACTTCGGCGTCGCCCATCCAGCCGAGGCGCTCGTCGCGCTGCGGGCAGTCGGTGGGAATGCCGACAAAGTTGGAGCGCTGCCCCCACTGAATGTTCTTCCACAACTGGTTGATCATCGCGCTGCCGGTCGTGAGCTTTGCCGTGAAGGGCGCATCGGTGTGGAAGACCACGGCCGTCACAGCTTCCTTTGGCGGCGCTGCACGCAGCCCGGTGACTTCAAGATAGCGGAAGCCGTGGAAGGTGAAGTGCGGCATCAACTCTTCGATTCCATTGCCGGTCAGAATAAAGTGATCGGTTACCTTGGCCGTGCGCAGATTGTCTGTATAGATGGTTCCATCGTCATTGACAATTTCGGCGAATCGCACTTGGATTTTGGTTCCTGCCGGTCCCGAAATCCGTAGCCGCTCCACGCCCGCAAAGTTCTGGCCGAAGTCGTAGACGTAGACGCCGGGCCTGGGCTCGCTGACGGTCCTGGCGGTAAGAGTTTGCTCTACGCGAATCGGCTGAAATTCCTGCGCTTCAATGCGCACGGGCTTCGGCTCGATCGCAATCACGCTCTTCCAGCCGCTTTGATCGAATTTAGGGGAATAACTGGAAAGATGCATCAATCTATAGTCCTGGCTCTCGCCGTCATAGATCTCCGCGTGAGAAATGTAGGAGGAACTCGCCTGCCAACTCGCACCGGTTGCCACCCAATCAACGCTGCCGTCGGCGTATTCGATGCGCAATTGGGCACGAAGCGCGGGCAGCGTGTCGCCATAATTGTTGGGCTGCTGAAACCACTCCAGCGGCGTCTCATACCAGCCCGGCGCCAGCAAGGCTTCGATTGAATTCTTGCCATTCGTGAGTTGAGAGGTGAGATCGTATGTCTGATATTTGACGTGCTCGCGATAGTCGGTCCATCCGGGAGCGAGCACATCATCGCCCACTCGCTTGCCGTTGAGAAAGAGTTCGTAAGCACCCAAGGCTGTTGCGTAGACGCGCGCTGACCTAATAGGCTTCGTCACCTCGAAGCCGTGGCGCATCGCCTTGACCGTATCCGGAATCCAGGGATGGCCGAGCGGCGCGCTCATCGGGCCTGATGCTGACTTCCAAGCCACCGCGCTCTTCCACCCCGCATCGTCGAAGCCCTTTTGCTGCCAACCTTCCGGCGGATGGATCGCCGTCTTCCAATCGCTTCCGCTCACAAACGTGGCGACACTTCCATCGGCGTTCTCGACCACCAGCGTGGCAATCATCGGTGGCGCATCCGCCGAGACCATTCCGTTGGGGTTAGTGATGTAATGCACTGTCTCGATGGCGATGGTGTTCTCGCCAACTGCCAGCGCGGCAGTGGCATCCGCGCGCACAAACTTCTTCCAGGGCATCTGCTTCCAAGGCGGCAAGGGATCGGCTTTAAGCAGTTGCGCGCCGTTCACCCAGGCGGAGACCGTATCCTGCCCAGTTGCGAAGAGCGCCGCGCGGCGCACCGGCTTGGCCAGCGTGACTGTCCGCCGGTAAGCGATATGTTTTTCCGTGGCATTTCCGGCTGCCAAACTCCCGGCCTCTTGACTGGTGATCCACGCGGCCGGCGCGTGGCGTACGACATCCTCTTCCGCTGTCTCAAAGCCTATCCACTGGCCGCGCCAGTTCTCCTGCCGGAGCAGTCCCGTCTCCCACCAACTGACCGCGCTCTCCGAATACGGCTTGCCCGCGGCATCCCACACCTTGACCCGCCAAAAGTAGCGCGTGCTGGGCTGGAGAGCCGGCCCGGTGTAACGCACATTCAACGACTGCGCCGACTCGATTCGGCCGCTATCCCATACGTCCGCTTTGCCAGGTTCGAGCAGCTCAGGCCGCGAGGCAACCTGGAGCTCATAGGCGGTCTGCTTTGCGCCGCGCGCCGGATCCTGCAACTGCCAGGAGAAGCGAGGCGCAGGGTCGTCGATGCCCAGCGGCGACTTCAGCTCATCCACGCGCAACTGCTGTGGCCCAACCCCGCCCGTTGGAGCTGCGCCTGCCGTTGCCGTAACTGCCGCTGCCAATACCAATCCGCATATCGTGCCGTGCAAGCCAATTCCACGCATGACTCTCATTGCCCTTCCTGATTTCAACTGACAATATGTTCCAACTGACAATATGCAAGAGGCAACGCCTTTGTCAAAGACAGCAGCGAACCGAATGATCGTTTTGCCAATTACACTCGAATCATGGCCCTCCGCCTCTATGCCGCCACCACCAGCCAAGGCAAGCTGCGCGACTTTCGCACTGCCGCCGAAGCCCACGCCCTCGACCTTGAGCCTCTTCCGGGAATCGAAACAATCCCCGCGCCGGAGGAGGACGGCCTGACCTTCGCCGCAAACGCCACACTCAAGGCCGTTTACTATTCGCGGTTTGCTTCGGGCGAGCTGGTACTAGCGGACGACTCCGGCCTGGAAGTGGACGCTCTCGATGGCACACCCGGCGTTCGCTCGGCCCGCTTTGCCGCGGATGCCGGAGTGGTGGACTCGCACGGCGCCAAGCACATCACCGACGTTTGGAACAACATGGAGCTGCTGCTGCGGCTGGCCGGCGTGCCCGCCGCCGAACGCACGGCGCGCTACCGCTGTGTGCTGGTGGCGGCTCGCGACGGCGTTGCCCTGCACACCGCCGAGGGCTCTGTGGAAGGGCTGATTCTGGAATCGCCGCGCGGCACGGGCGGCTTCGGCTACGACCCGCTGTTTTATCTGCCCGCGCTCGACCGCACCATGGCCGAAGTGGACCTGGAAACCAAGCACTCGCTCAGCCATCGCGGGCGCGCCATTGCGGCTCTGCTGGCAATGTTGGCCGTGTGACAATACCATTTTTGAATCGAAAAGGATCAAGCCTCATGGAATTGGTTGACGAATGTGATCTGGAACACCAATAATGAATGAAAATCAGGCCGCGCATCCCCGTACCTCGATTTGAGACCGCCGTCTGGCAAGAACCCGCGCCTGCAAGCCTTTAGGAGCTCACACCGCTATGGTCACTGCTCAACCCTCCGTTGCGCCTACCGTTCACTCTGGCGTCCAGCCGCTGCGCGCCGGTGAGGGCTCGTCCTTCCTCTGGCGCAAGCTGCATTCGCTGCTCGGCATCATCCCCCTAGGCGCCTTCCTGCTGGAACATATGCTCTCGAACTTCGAGGCGCTCAAAGGGCCCATCGCATACGGTGAGCAGGTCCGCTTCCTCAACAGCCTGCCGCTGGTACGTGTGCTGGAGTGGGTCTTCATCTTTCTGCCCATCCTCTATCACGCCGGCTACGGCGTCTGGATCTGGCTGCGCGGCAAGTCGAATATCGTCTACTACCCCTGGGCCGGGAACTGGCTCTACGCCGCCCAGCGCTATACCGGCCTGATCGCCTTCGCTTACATTTTGCAGCACGTGATTCGCCAGCGCTTCATGGGAGTCAGCCTTCCCGAGCATCCGATGGAAGCCTTCGCCAAGGTGCAGCACGAGCTGGCCAACCCCTGGATGCTGGCCGTCTACGTCATTGCAATGATCGCCATCTGCTGGCACTTCTCTTACGGTGTCTGGCTCTTCGCGGCCAAGTGGGGCATCACGCCCGGCACACGCGCCCGCAAGCGGTTTGGCTACGTCTGCGTGGCCCTTGGGCTGGGACTGGCTGTCATGGGCCTATGGAGCATCTGGGCCTTCGTCCGCTGATCCCTGACCCCTGATCACTATTGCAGTACGAACGAAAGGAATCGATAGACAATGGCATCACCCAGAATCATCGTGGTTGGCGGAGGATTGGCCGGGCTCGCGGCGGTCATCAAGATCGCCGAGGCTGGCGGCAAGGTTGACCTCTTCTCGATTGTCCCGGTCAAGCGCTCGCACTCGGTCTGCGCGCAGGGCGGCATCAACGCCGCCAAGAACCTCAAGGGCGAGGGCGACACCACCTGGAAGCACTTCGACGACACCATCTACGGCGGCGACTTTCTGGCCAACCAGACGCCGGTCAAGCTGATGTGCGAAGCCGCGCCTGCGATCATCGACCTGCTCGACCGAATGGGCGTGACCTTTAACCGGACTCCTGAAGGATTGTTGGACTTCCGCCGCTTCGGCGGCACGCTCTACAATCGCACTGCCTTCGCCGGCGCAACCACCGGGCAGCAGTTACTCTACGCGCTCGACGAGCAGGTGCGGCGGTATGAGTCCGAAGGCAAAGTAAAGAAGTACGAGGGCTGGGAGTTTCTCTCCGCAGTTATCGATTCGAAAGGCATCGCGCGCGGCATCACCGCACTCGACCTGCGCACGATGGAACTGCGCAGCTTCCCCGCCGACGCTATCATTCTGGCAACCGGCGGCATTGGAGCTATCTTCGGCAAGAGCACTAACTCCGTGGTCTGCACCGGCTCGGCGCAATCGGCGGTTTACCAGCAGGGAGTAACTTACGCGAACGGCGAATGCATTCAGGTCCATCCCACCTGCATCCCCGGCGAAGATAAACTGCGGCTGATGTCTGAGTCGGCGCGTGGTGAGGGCGGGCGCGTTTGGGTACCTCGCATGGCCGGCGACAAGCGCCCCGTCAAACAGATTCCCGAGGCCGAGCGCTTCTACTTCCTCGAGGAGTGGTACCCCAAATACGGTAACCTTGTGCCCCGCGACATTGCCACGCGCGCCATTCATAAGGTGGTCTACGAGGAAGGCCTGGGGATCGACGGCCAGCCGATGGTCTATCTCGACTTATCTCATATCGATCGCGCCACGCTCGACCGCAAGCTGGGCGGCATCCTCGACATTTACGAAAAATTTGTCGGCGACGATCCCCACAACGTGCCCATGAAGATTTTTCCGGGAATGCATTACACGATGGGCGGTTTGTGGGTGGATTTCAACCAAATGACCAACATTCCCGGCATTTTTGCCGCCGGCGAGTGCGAGTATCAGTACCACGGCGCCAACCGCCTGGGCGCTAACTCGCTGCTCAGTTGCATCTACGGCGGCTTTATCTCCGGACCCAACGCGCTGAGTTACGCCAAGAGCCTGCCCGCGCAGGAGGGCGACGGAGGCCACGCGGCTGAATTAACTCGCCAGGCCGGGATCAATTCCAGCCTGCTCAAAAGCAAAGGGACGGAGAATCCCTTCAAGTTATGGCGCGAGTTAGGCGATACCATGACCAAGCACGCTACCGTCATTCGCTATAACAAGGGCTTGCAGCAGGCCGACGAGAAGATCGTAGAGCTGCTTGACCGCTATGGGAATGTGAATCTCAGCGATAAGAGCCAGTGGGCTAACACCAGCTTCGCCTTTGCGCGCCAGTTGAAGAATATGCTGGAGCTGGCGAGGGTGGTCGCGCTGGGAGCGCGTTTGCGCGATGAGTCGCGCGGCGCTCATTACAAGCCCGACTTTCCCGACCGCAATGACGAACAGTTCCTGAAGACTACCAAGGCCAGTTATACCGGAGACATGATCGGCCCCCGCTTCGAGTACGATGAAGTGGACACACAGTACATCAAACCGCGCCCGCGCCGTTATGACGTGGCGAGTTAAGCAAAGGGAGACTGACAATGGCAAACAAGACTGTATCCTTCGAAATCAAGCGCCAGGCCAGCCCCGATGCTCCCGCCGTCTGGGAGAGCTTCGAGATCGAGTGGCGGCCGGGCATGAACGTCATCTCCGCGATGATGGAGATCGCCGGCAACCCGGTGACCGCCGACGGCCATAGCACCACGCCGATCACCTATGACTCGAATTGCCTGGAGGAGATCTGCGGCTCCTGCGCAATGCGCATCAACGGCAAGGCCCGCATGGCTTGTTCGGCCCTCATCGACAATCTCGAACAGCCCATCCGCGTCGAGCCGCTCAGCAAGTTTCCGCTGGTGCGCGACCTGCAAGTGGACCGGTCGGTTTTATTCGAGAACTTGAAAGCCGTCAAGGCCTGGATTCCCATCGACGGGACTTATGACTTAGGCGCGGGGCCGCGCGTCTTGCCGCAAGAGCAGGAGGCGAGTTACCCGCTCTCGAACTGCATCTCCTGCACTTGCTGCATGGAAGTTTGCCCACAGTTCAACGAAGACACTAACTTCGTCGGCGCGGCCACCATCGCCCAGGTCAAGCTCTTCAACAACCATCCCACCGGGAGAGTCTTGAAGGAAGAGCGTTTGCGCGCGCTGGCCGGCGACGGCGGCATTCAGGAGTGCGGCTTTGCGCAAAACTGCGTAGAAGTCTGTCCCAAGAGCATTCCACTCACTAACACCATCTCCGATATTAGCCGCGATGTTCTACTCCAGAAGGCCAAGGATTTCCTGCGCAACTGACGACGGACTAACATTTCCTCAGGGGCTAAAGCCAATTGTTTTATGGAACCTTTTCGGCACGACTGAAGTTGTGCCCTGATACAAGGCGGTTGATTCAGGTTCGTGGTTCCCACCCTTCCGCACAGATCGTGGAAGGTTGGGGCACCAGGCTGTCATTTGAGAGCATCAATCGGGTCGTAGAGGACTCCGTTGACCTGCGGTTTGAACACTCCTCTAGATATGAGTTGCTTGATGGCATAGTCGATCGTGTACCGGCTTATATTGAGTGCTAATCTAACTTCGTGCGATTTCCCTTGGGGCCAGGGTTGCTGGCCCATTAGCTCTGTAATCCTGCTCAGCAGTTCCTCCGGCAGGTCATGACGCTGCCCGTAGGCAGGATTATAATCGGATTCGGCGGAAGAAAACGCATCGCTGTGAGGCTTTAAGGCCTCGGCATTTAGGTTTCTTACGGACACGCCTTTTCTCGATCGAACGGCTCGTAATATCGAGTGACAGGATTTGCACTCATACTCTTGCATCGTCCCTTGAAGCGGATCAATATCATGAGTCTCGGTTCTGCCGCAAGCCGGACAGGTCAGAAATTCGGGCCGAGGAACCCGCACCCTCAATACGCTCTCGTTTCCGTCTGACTCTGCGTACAGATGGGCGCTGCAATTCGGACAGTCGACCTTCTTTGTGCCGAGTTTTTTCGTGTTTTGTGTATACTCGACCATCTCGGAACAATGTGGACATTGCCTCGCAACAGCCCATCTCTTCGGTTTCGTGCCTAGTGGCACGCCTCCGACCTGTGAAGCTAAGAGTCTCACGTCCGTCCGCAGCGCACCTAGTTCAGCGCGAAGCCTTTCACTCTCCAATCTTTCTTTGATATCAATAGGCTCCGTCGATTCTTGTTCAATGATCTCTAGTCTCTCCATGATCTCGCGGAGCCGGTCTTCCCGCTCCTCCTGCTCTTCAAGTGCAGCTTCTCGCTGTTTAGTGAGTTCGCTTGCAATGACCCCACGCCAGTCACTCAATGAGGTGTCGTTAACTGATCTGAGAGCTGTAATAAGATGGATTGCATCCTCGAAGCGGATTGTCTTTGCTAAAAGTTCCTCACTAGGTGAAGTGAAATCGTCTTCATCTAGGGCCTTCTGCAGGAAGGCAGAAAGTCTATTTAGTTCGTTGGATAAATTAGTGACCTTTTCAGCAGCCTTCAGGGCGAAAACCTTCAGATTGTCTTCATAGGAGACCTTTGCGTAAAACCTTGAAATGATCCAAGAAGCAAGAACTGAGAGAAGAGTCATGAAGAGGCTAAGAAGCAGGGCCTCGTTTGCAGTAGGATTCTGTGTTATCTTCCATAAGCAATAACCAAAGCCAGCGACAGTAGCGACGACAACAGGAACAGCCAGCCACCAAGATTCCCTCTTCATCAGTATTCCACCTCAGCATTGCCTTCAAAATAATTCTAGCGCCGTTGAAGCCAAGCCGCCTAGGCGCAAATGAGAGATTTCACCGAACTGGGCACCCCAGGTCTCGATTTTGAGACCTGGGAGACCACACCTCAACGAACCAGTCCTACTTCTTCTCGTCCACGTCCACGTACTCAGCGTCGATCACACCTTCGTCCTTCTTGGCTTCGGTGTGGGGCGCGGCGGCGTCGCCGCCGGGAGCCGCGCTGGCTGCCGCAGTCTGTGCCGCGGTCGCCTTGTAGACGATCTCGGCGAGCTTGTGGCTGGCGTGAGTCAGCTTCTCGTGCTGGGCCTTCAGCTCCTTCGAGGTCGGCGTGCCTTCCAGCAGCTTCTTCGACTCGGCCAGAACCGTTTCGACTTCGGCCTTGACCGGAGCGGCCTCTGCGCCGGAGATCTTATCGCCGGAGTCCTTCAGCATCTTGTCGATGTTATAGACCATGCCATCGAGCGAGTTACGCGCGTCGATCTCCTCGCGCTTTTCCTTATCTTCATTCGCATGGGCCTCGGCGTCCTTGGCCATGCGCTCCACCTCTTCCTTGCTCAAGCCGGAGCTGGAAGTGATGGTGATGCGCGTATCCTTGCCGGTGGCGTTATCCTTGGCCGTTACATTGAGGATGCCGTTGGCGTCAATGTCGAAGGTCACCTCGATCTGCGGAATGCCGCGCGGGGCGGGCATGATGCCGCCCAGCTTGAACTTGCCCAGCGTGCGGTTCTGCGCCGCCAGCGGGCGCTCGCCCTGCAGGACGTGGACTTCGACTTCCGTCTGCGAATCCGCCGCCGTGGAAAACGTCTCGGTCTTCTTGGTGGGGATGGTGGTGTTGCGCTGGATCATCGGCGTGGCCACGCCACCCAGCGTTTCGATGGCCAGCGTCAGCGGCGTCACGTCCAGCAGCAGCAGATCCTTGACCTCGCCGCCCAGCACGCCCGCCTGCACCGCCGCGCCAATCGCCACCACTTCGTCCGGGTTCACGCCGCGATGCGGCTCGCGCCCGAAGAGTTCCTTCACCAACGCCTGTATCTTGGGCATGCGCGTCTGGCCGCCAACCAGCACCACTTCGTTGATCTTGTCCACGCTGATGCCAGCGTCGGCGATGGCCTTCTTGCACGGCTCCAGCGAGCGGAAAAGCAGATCCTCGACCAACTGCTCCAGCTTGGCNNGGTAAATTTATTTCTGTTTCGATGGTCGTTGAAAGCTCGATCTTGGCCTTTTCGGCGGCGTCTTTGAGCCGCTGCAAGGCCATTTCGTTGCCCTTTGAGCCGAGGTCCAGCCCCTGTTCCTGCTTGAACTCGGCAATCAGCCAGTCCACGATGCGCTGGTCCAGATTGTCTCCGCCCAGGTGGGTGTCGCCGTTGGTGCTCTTGACCTCAATGACTCCCTCGCCAACTTCAAGAATCGAAATGTCAAAGGTGCCACCGCCGAAGTCGTACACGGCAATCGTCTCGTCCTTTTTCTTGTCCAGCCCATAGGCCAGCGCGGCCGCCGTCGGCTCGTTGACGATGCGCTTCACGTCCAGCCCGGCGATCTTGCCCGCATCCTTGGTCGCCTGGCGCTGCGCGTCGTTGAAGTAGGCCGGAACGGTGATCACCGCCTCGGTAACCGTCTCGCCCAGATAGGCTTCGGCGCTCTTTTTCAGCTTTTGCAGGATCATCGCCGAAATCTCCGGCGGGGTGTACTCCTTGCCCTGCGCCATCACGCCCACATGGTCGCCCTGTGCGATCACCTTGAAGGGCACCATCTTCATTTCGTCGCTGACTTCGTTGTAGCGGCGGCCCATGAAGCGCTTGATGGAGAAGATGGTGTTCTCCGGGTTGGTGATGGCCTGGCGCTTGGCCACCTGGCCGACGAGGCGCTCGCCGCTCTTGGAGAAGCCCACAACCGAGGGCGTAGTGCGCGCACCCTCTTCATTCGCAATGACTTTGGGTTCGCCGCCTTCGAGAACCGCGACGCACGAGTTGGTTGTTCCCAGATCGATGCCGATAATCTTTGCCATGGTTTAAACCTGCCTTTAGAGAATTTCCGACTCTTCTAGAATGCCAAATTGAGTGAGATGTTGTCAAGTTTATATGATGCAATCTATATAAACTATAGTTTCCACTATCCCGGCACCCTTGAAAAAGCAATATCTCTTTATTTTTCAATTGCATATTGTCTGTTTGTATGCGACTCTTGTGTTCAATATTGCTCACTTTCCCGGCTCGTCGGGAGCGAAGTCTAAGGCGGTCCCCATGCCCAGGCCAACTCCCGCTGAACAACCTGCTCCTTCCGCCGAACGCTCAACTGCCACGGAATCCTGGCACAAGCAAGACGAAAGGTCATTATGAAAAGAGCTGCGACGCTTCTGACCCTCGCCGTCATCCTTGCCTCCTCTGCCGCGCAGATGGCCGCCTCCACAGGTACAACGCCGCCCCTCAAGGCTATTCCGGCCGGCAATCTCAACACCGCGCCACTCAAACCCGTTCCCTCCAATATTGTATTGAACTTCTCGGTGATGGATTTGCATGGCGTGCTGTTGACCTGCGCCAAACAGCAGGTCGATACCGACACCTTCAGCGGCTGCACGCTGGCGCCGGGCCGGACACTGGACGATCTGATGACCTCCATCGTCCAGACAATCCACGCGGAGCAAAAGAAGGACAACGCCGAATAGAAGTAGCGCGGTTTTTGGCGGGGTGGATGGCTCGGAATCAATCGTGAGCTAAAGACTACCGTTTATCGCAAACTGTGAAGCTATCTGTCGCCGGTTTACCCCCAAAATGAACAGCTACAGGTCACCGGTTTCGGAGAAAGTGGTGATCTGTAGCTGTCCGGTTTTGCCTGCACTGGTGCACTCTAGCTGTCCACTTTTACGGGAATGGCTGCAAATACGTCATCAAAATATTTGAGATCGTCCCGGATGGAGGGACTCTGGGGTGTTTGGGGGCGAAGATTTGGCGCTTTTTTCTGACTATGGTTGGTTAAGTTTTGCTGGTCTCCCAGGTCCGAAAATCCGGACCTGGGAGACCCATCCTTACTTAAGGAGACCTGCGCCACCCGCGTCGCCGAATTCTAGATACCAATCTTCATTCCAATGTAGCCAATCACAAGTCTCCGATTTGCGAGATCCGGCAACATATATATCCTTCCTGCCCCCGGTGTAAAACGTCCATGAAAACTAAAAACTTCAAAACGGCCGTTCCACTCGAACGTCAATTGTTCGCCATATCGTTTGAGACGCCGCGAACTCTCTGGGGTAACATAAAGCATCGCGTGGGGCTCAAAGTCGCCACCTTCTGCGGACCACTTCCGAGCAAAAACGTCATATCCGATCAGCGATGAAAGTACGCCATTGAGGTGTTGGACCGGCTCAAGGATTTCAAGATTGTCCTCAACCGTGTGACAGAAATCTAGGTGGGGAAAAAGCCTAGCCCGATTCTCCCACAACTTCTTCAGTGTATTTGGTGGCGGATCTTCATCTGTAAGTCGGTTTACAAGAAATGGTTCGTTCTCCACGACGTGCGGTGGAGTTGCGACATGAGGAACCCTGATCGTGACAGACTCGTCAGCTTCATCGGTCAGATACCGAGCTAGAACCTCGACGGAACTAGCATCCCAACACATCTCGGTGACCAAACTGACGGCTATTCCCTTCAACAGATGGGCGTAACCGAGCCCCTGACACTCAGTTCCCTCAAAATGGTACGAGTAGACCTCCGGAAATTCAGCCGTAGCTTCCTCAGGTATACCATGGAGGTAAGGGGCTTGCGCAGTATATGTCTTGAACAGCAATCGCTGAACTTGATCGACTGAATTGTCCCCACGCCATTTAGCGACGCTATAATTAGGTGCAAGCATTGCACCCTGGAAGTTCATATCCGTTCGTAGTTGAGGAGCGTTCGGAAGCCTTGCGGTGGCGCGCTTCAGAGAAGACAGGGCCTCTACGAATTTCGCCATGTTAATGCGGGCCTCGCGTACATCCTTTGCAGGCGTACGGTGGGAAAGTTCGTTCAAGAAAAAATCAAGAGGCACCTTTCGCTCCTACCCTAGCAAAGAATCTAAACTGTTCTCCCATTCATCGAAGAAGCCACGCGGCCACTGGCTCACTCGGCCATCCTGATCCAAGACGGGACTGGCGATCTGCGAGCGGCTCCGGTCTCCTTCCATCGCACTCGTAAAGAAGTTAATCTTTACTTTGCGGGCATCTATTTCATGCAGTTTTGCCGCGATTCGAATTCCGTTGAGTATATGGTCACTGTGAGTCTCCACGATGACCTGGACCCCAGCTTCTGCCGCTAGCGCCAACAACCGCCCGATTTGTGACTGGCCTTTGGGGTGCAAATGAGCTTCGGGATTTTCAACGATAACAACATCGCCTGAACGAGCAGATAGAACCGCAACGATCACTGGAAGCACATACGTCAACCCGAATCCGACATTCGTAGGTCGATATGGATCAGAACGTACTTGGCCAGCAACGGCAAAGCTAAAGCTCAGGCTCACCAAGTCCATAACTTTGTGTTCGGTGATCGAGAGCTGAACACCAGCGGATATATCCCCGAGCCATGCTTCCGTCTGGGCGAGAAGAGACTTTGATGAAGCCTCACTCCGAAGCAAATTCGGATGGACAACCGGCTCCGATCTATAGACGTTCAGGAAGTGCGCAGTGTATTCGCCGCTCGACCCAAGTTCTCTGTGGCGAATTACGTGGTCATTGGAAACTGAGAAAGACGTTCTCGGGCCCAATCGTTCAGCTCGGAGGTACTGAAAGCATTTCCCAAATAAACCGAAGTGTTCTTTGGAATCGGTTGGCGGCGACTTTGTAATCTCAAAAAGATCACCATCCTTCGGTAGTGAGAAATCGAACTCTATTGATCGCTCGTTCCCAATGATATGAATCTCAACTTGATCTTGGTCGGCGTCTTCTGAAAGCACATCGTTTGGAGTTCCCAAGGTTACGAGATCGCCATTCAGCGCGACCGAGTCGAAGCCCGTGAGCCAAGATTGTCGCAAGAGTAGTAGCGTCTGAATAGTTGTAGACTTCCCTGAACTATTCACGCCGGTCAACAACGTGAGGGCGCCGAAAGGAATCTCCGTCGCCTCGAAGCACTTGAAGTTGCGGATTCGAATCATGTCAATCATTGGAGTGTCTCCGTAACTACTGCTTTGGCTTTGGAAAAGCGGTATTCTACCTTCCGAGAGTCTCCCGTTCCATAGGTAATCGACGCATCGAATGCCACGTCCTTGAATGCTTCGATCATTTTCTCTTTGAGAAGTGCCTGGCGTTCTTGTAGCATGAGGATCTCGGCCTCAGTTAGCTGGTCGAGTGTCACCGACCAAATCTCAAAGAGCGCTCGGTTGATCGGGCCACGTCTCAGGCTATCTTGCCTCCACTTTCTGAAAGCGTGATCGCCCCAAAGCTTTCTATTGATTCGCATTGAGCGCTTGAATCTTTCAGAAATCTGATCACGCGACTCAAATGTCATCTTGTTAAGTGCTGCCATTGTTTCATTGAGGAATGTGTCCATATCGTATGACTTGAAGTTTTGTGGAGGTGTCAACGTGAAAGCGAGAAATCGAAGAATGCACTCACGGTCTCCCATTCGTCTGTCCGGTATCCCACCCTGGGTTGCACCAAGGAAGTCCTGATCTTCAGAAAGTTCTTGAAGCAACACAGTGGCAGGCCCTTGATTCAGGGCGTGCCGAATCTCTTGGGTGGACAGTGGAAGCCCGCCCGTATTGATCCGCTTGAAGATGTTGAATTTCACCTCGGGAGGGGTATGTTCCTGGATTAGGAACACGATGACCTGAGTTTCAAGGATCCTTCGTTGAAGCTTCCGCGGCAGCATTTGGAATGTGTACCCATCGTAGCCACTTAGGAACTCCATCCCTCGAAGTTTCAGGGAGCCACTTATGACGAATTCGGTGAGTGAACTCAGTCGTTGAAGACCATCGACGACGAGCCAACAGCTTTCGTCTGTTCCGTCCATGTAAAAGGCTGGTAAGGGGATTCGTATCAGCAACGACTCAATCAGCCGGCTTTTCGCCTTCGTGGACCAAATACCGCTCTTTCTTTGAAATCCTGGGCTTAGGTCAATTTCGCTGTTTTGCACCCTTTCCAGCAACAGCGAAATCACCATGGGCTTTGTTTCGACGCGAATTTGAGATGGGTCAAAGGGACGGAAGATCTCCGCCGAAGTACTACCTTGAACTTCCTCTGTAAAGGGGTCATCAGCTGGCGAATCTGAATCGGCTTCAGTATCCCACAGTTCCAAATCCTCGACGATCTCATTCTCATCAGGCATAGTTCCAAATTCCTTCTCTGAGAGGTTCCGCTACAACTTAAGATACAGTGTATACGGCCCAAGTTCGCAATACATTCGTGAATGCCCTCCTGGCATATGCATTTAGCCTCCGGCTCAAGCCACTTTGATTGTTCGCCTGCTTTCAGGAGCCTGAAGGCCCCTACTCCCTCCGTCCCTCAGGGCTGAAAGCCCGCCTGTCAGACCTATTTACCCCCAAAAACACCCATAAATCTGCCAAAAAGGACCTTCAAAACGCCGTTTTTGCCGCTTTCTTGGCCAAAATTATGCACGATTCGCTGCATCTCGATGCATAGGATTCGCGTCTCATTTTTTGCAACAAAAGTGTGCCTGAAAGGCTACACATTGCGCACGGATCGATCCCTTGACTGTCTTACGGCGCAGTCCCTTTACTTTGTTTGTCTTACGGAATGGCGTCTGCCAATTCCCTTCCCTATCATTTATTCTCTAAAAGAAACAAGCGTGGACCGGGAGGTCCACGCTACAGCCGGCCTGGAGGCCAGCGCTACAGTTTCATTTCCCGCGGGTCGGCAACGCCAGTGGGGAACTAAAATGTCCCTGCCCTTATGACGACAGCCGCCGCCCAAGCCCGCTACCCGCTCACCCAGGGCGTGAACCCGTGGCTGGTGACCGTCTCGGTGATGCTGCCGACGTTCATGGAGGTGCTGGACACCGCCATTGCATCCGTCGCGCTGCCGTATATTGCCGG